>JALZAY010000182.1 GCA_030948025.1 Pseudomonadota bacterium | reverse complement strand
TGGAATGCCGGTATCCGGATCGAGGGTTCGTCGTCCTCGCCGCCAGCTTCGAGCAACAATACCCGGCAGGCAGAATCCTCGGTCAATCGGCTAGCCAAGACGCACCCCGCTGATCCGGCACCGACAATGATGTAGTCGAACATGACTCCTTCCATCACGCGCTTAGCTGCGCGCCGCCGCCAGGGCCGATCCCGGCACCGGCGCCAGTGGTCATCACCCTCTTGCCTTCCGCCCGCTTCGTCATTCGAGATCCTCCAATGGAAAACCAGTGCTTGTGCCGATCAGATGGCTAGGTAGCCGCCATCAACTGGGATGGCGGCGCCATTGCAATAACTGGCCTCGTCGCTGGCGAAGAAGGCCGCCGCGCCGACGACATCGGACACCGTGCCAATGGTCCTTTGGGGAATGCGGGCCAGCACCTCCTCCCGCAATGCGGGCTGGGCGAGCCGCCAATGGGTCATCGGCGTGTCGATTATTCCCGGACACAAGGCTATGGACCGGATTCCCTGGTGACCGTAGTCGACGGCAATGGTCCGGGTAACCTGAATAACCGCCGCCTTGGTGATTGAGTAGGCGGCTCTCGCCGGAAACGCCACCAGCCCGGCCACTGAGGCAATGTTCACGATGACGCCGCGGCGCCGCTCCAGCATGGCCGGCAGCACGGCTGCGGTGAGCCGGATGACAGCTCGCAGGTTCACATTGACGACGCGGTCGACCACGTCGGGCGGGGTTTCGTGCAGGGTAGTCGCTTGCGGGCCACCGGTCGTGCCGGCGTTGTTGACGAGGACCTCCGGATGGCCGAAGCGCGCGGTAGACTCGACCAACGCCCTTTCCACCTGCGCGTCATCTGTGACGTCAGCGAGTGCCAGCATCAGATTCGGACTGGCAAGCCGATCGGCCAGCGCCGTGAGCCCATTTCTGTCCATGTCGAGGGCGATCACGCGGTCTCCCAGGCTGACAAGGTGCGAGGCCAGCCCAGCTCCAATGCCCGATGCCGCTCCGGTCACCATCACTACCCTGCTCATAGGCTTCGCAGCTCTCGATGGCCAGCCCGCAGACGCGACAGCTGGATGAAGTGAGTCGGGTTAAGAAAGAGCTCATCCATCTCGGCCATCTCATCGATGGTTAGGCCCTTTTTCACCAGGACGTTGAGATATTGGAAGGCGTCTTTGGCGCCATAGCCGACGTGGTGGGCCCCAAGCACCCGCCTGGTCACGCCATCGAGGACCAGTTTCTGAAAGCCGGACATGCGCGGACGCGCCATGGCGTAGAGCATCGTCCGGTCACTCGCTGGCAGGCCGATGTCCAGGCCATTGGGGTTATCGGGAGGCATCTTCAGGACGACGACGTTCGGATAACGCGCACGCGCCTCCTCTTCGCCAAGACCAAGCCAGCTCACTT
Organism: Pseudomonadota bacterium; assembly: GCA_030948025.1. Taxonomy (GTDB): domain Bacteria; phylum Pseudomonadota; class Alphaproteobacteria; order Rhizobiales; family Beijerinckiaceae; genus Methylocapsa. Next base: position 6,158 of record JALZAY010000182.1, on the reverse strand, counting down.
CGTAATGGGTGTGTAGAAAATCCGGCCAGTCGGACGGCTGGTAGCTGACTTTTTCGCCCATTATGGCGCGCGCGGCATAAGCACCGCTCTTGCGCGCCTTGAACATCTCCATGGGCGCGCCGATGAGGTCGCCTACCGCATAAACATCAGGGACGGACGTCCGCAGCTGCTCGTCGACGACCACAGCGCCGCTGTCGTCGATGGCGACGCCGAGCGCCTCGACCCCCAGCCGCGACCGCGGCCGTTCGCCAAGCGCCTGAAACACGAAGTCCGTCGCGATTACGAGCTCACCCGAGGGGGTATCAGCGACAACCCAGGCGACTCGGCCCTCAGCATCACCGAGGATGGCGGATACCGTCGCGCCTTCGAGAATCTGGATTCCTTGCTCGCGCATCCGGTCGGCGGCGTAGGCGCGGGTTTCGCCATCGCTAATCAGTTTAAGAAGGCGGTCGCGGACCAGCATGATCACGCGACGGCCGGTGGCATTGAAGAAACTAGCATATTCCACTGCCGTCTTGCTGCCCCCGGCAACCACTACGGCCTCGCCCGGCTCGCGGTCGAGCGCCTCGACCAGAGTCGCGTAGTCGTGGACGCCGTGGAGATCGCGGCCGGGAGCATCGAGGCGAATCGGCTCGGAACCAAGGGCCAGGACTAAGGCGCGCGCTCTGAAGACCGTACCTGCTGCCTCGACGGTGTGAGAATCGATGATGCGGGCTGATGCGTTCAGCACGAACTCGATGTCGAGTTGCTCCTTGCTCTGGTAATTCATGACGGTATGCGGCCCGGTGCGGCCGCGCCGGAACAGATCGACCACTTCCTTGATCGAGGTCGTCCGTCCCGTCATGTCCGGAAACCAGAGGGTTCCAGAGAATGTGCGGGCTAGCATCAATTCCGCCGCGCAATCCGAAAAGAGGTGGTGGGGGACGCAAGCGTTGTGTGGGCAGGAGCCGCCGAGGAAAGGTCAGCGATCGACGATCAGCTGACGGCCGCCTAATGCGCGTAGATAGGCCGATCCGAATCGCCCCGCGGCTCCGCCGCCGATGAAGATGGCGTCGAACTCCCGCCGGTCGTCGTCCCGGATATTCCTAATGGGCCCGACGTTTGGCTTTTCGAGCGCCTCCTCGATCTTCCTCGCCCACTGCTCAATAGTCAGGAAGGACGCATCAGTCCCTTTCGTGGCGAACTGATCCATTGTTCATCTCCCCTCATAGGGGCGTTGGAAGGCGTTGTTTTCCTGACAGGTATCCCTGTTGGGTCAGCCGCCACAACACGGGCAACCAGTAGGATGTCCGGTTTCCCATGGATGAGGCTCGGGAACTTTATCTGGATCTGGCCTCGCGCGGCGGCCGCCGCATTTTGAGCATGACCACTCGGCGGGCATGCGGGCGCCCTTCGGGACGAGACTCTTCGCTAAATGCCCACAGTCGGGACAAGTGATTGTATAGACCGGCATCGTAATAATTCCGGCGGACGCGGGGGCACGGATCGCTAGACGGTCCGCGCCACCCGGTGAATTACTCGGCGGCTACGGCGTGCCGCAGTCTTTCGCGGACGAGTTTGGTTCCCTCCACCAAGGCGTGAAGCTTGTCCTGAGCGATGTAGCGCTGCAGCAGGATCAGGCCGCAATCGGTGGTGACGCCCAGCCGATCGGGCGGAATGACCCTTAGCAGAGCGTCGATCCGTTCTGCCACTTGAACAGCAGTCTCGGTAATCGTGCTCTTGACATCGATCACCCCGGCCCAGAAATTGACGTTGGCCGGCAGCGGAAATTCCTTGAAGGCATCGAGACCCGACATGTCGTCGACGCGGCGGCCGCAACTCTCGAGATTGAGAACGTTGATGCGAGCTTCGTAAGCCTTCGGTATGATCGAGCGCGTCGCCGCCGGAGCGTTCGCCTTCTCCTTGCGCTTCGTCAAGTCGAAGATCTCCCCTACCTTGCCGGTCTCGTCCGGATAGTAGGCCGGCGTACCGCCCCAGTTGCCCCAGCAGACATGGACAACGATGCGAGCGTTTTTCACCCCCTCGACGGCGGTGTTGAACGCCTCGATGGCCCAGTCCTCGTAAAAATAGGGCCAGGTGAACTCATCGAGCTGGATGAAGTCGATGCCCAACGAATCGACCTCGAGAATGTCCTCGTTCATGGCCTTCGCAATGGCCAGCGCACGATCGCGGGAACTCTTATAGTAGAGATCGTTTGTGCATTGCGCGAGGACTTGGACGCCGGTGTATTGGACTTTAGTGGGCTTGCTCGTGGCCCGCTTGAGGGCCCGAGCCTGCTCGACCATCATCGCGCCGTGCCGCCTGATCTCGTGCTCGATCGTCCCGGAGTGCAGACGACTGTATATCGGAAAGCCGAGATGGCCGCCCCGAAGATCGTACCCCATGCGCCGCAGATAGTGGTAGACCGCCGTGTCGGCGTAGTTGTCGCCATGGACGCGACCATCCGCGATGATGTCGAGACCCGCGTTTTCCTGGTCCAGGGCGACAGCGGCGACGGCGTCCTCGAGAGCCTCGCGATTCATGGAATCCGGCGGCTCCCGGTCGCCGTGGAAATGACGCGCCCACGAGGCATCCCACCACCGCGGGTTCGGGTAGTTGCCGACCATGCTCGTCGGAATCAGGACTTCCTGCTCACGAACCTTCATGTTGCTCCTCCCATCTTGCTTTGCTCATCTATTTGCGCGCCGACGGCAACGCTTTATGGAGCGGTTTTTGTTTATGAATCTGCCCTAATTTTTGGCTTGTCAAGCTAACATGCTTCCTGTTCAGGGGGCATGTTCATCAAGAAACAGATCGCACGTCCTTGACGTCGAATATTTCCTTGCGGTCGGTCTTGCGCTGGCGCAGGTAGGACCCGCCGCTCTTGAGCTGCACGTAAATCTTCTTGCCGCTTGCCTTGCCAGCATCATCCTTGAACTCCACTTCGCCGTCGATGCCGTAATCGAATTTCGTCAGTTCGCGGAAAATTTGATTGGCCTCGCCGCAGATCGCCTGCATATGGCCGGTCAGGATTTGTTCCAGCGCCGGGGTGTCGAGTTCGCGCGTCGCGCGCTCGTCCATGGCCCGGACTTCTCCGGCCACGGGGTCCGATGCCAATCGCACGTTGATGTGATCCTTGAATGGCACCGGTTCGTCGCAGCTCTGGCAGGTGATGAACTCCTTTTCTGCATCGAGTCGCTTTTGCACCATCGAGTAATCAGTGACTGGCTCGCCGCATTTGGAGCAAACGTAGCGTCGCTCGCACCGCAGGTTGCGGCCGTATTTCTGAAGATGCCGGTGCACGAACTCGATGATCACCACCTTCAATTCATCCAGGATACCGGGATCGAAGGAAATACTCAGCTTTCCTTCCCCGCCACTTACCTTCTCTAACACCACCCCGGCCGTCTGGCCCTTGCTGGTCGTGAATTCTGCCGCGTTCTGCCAAAGTTCCATGTGGTCGAACCTGCGGCTATACCAAAGTCGCACCACCAGCGTGGTGTAAATGGTCTGCAGTACTCCGGTGAACGTATAAGTTACGAAAATCCTGGGGTGTTCGGGGATATATCGCGATCGCGGCGGTATTGAAACGGGAAGATCAGGCGCCGTCCGGTATCCTCCGCAATGCAAAGTGAGTTCTCGAAAAGTAGGCGAATGATTGCCCTAACCAAAAGCCGCTCGTCTGCAGGCAGCCGCTCCACACCTGTTAAGCTAAACTTTGCCTCAAGGATATCACTCTCTAGTACACTTCCTGCTTCGTCGGCATTTGCGCGAGCCTCACGGATGATCGCCGCAGCATAGATGTTAAAAATCTCTGGTTTGAGAAGGATTAAGTCGCAAACTTCAATGGCAACACTAATCCTTGATTCCCGAGCAGCAGCACGGCAGTTCTTACGTCTTCCTCGTCAAAGGTGCCATTCGGCAGTGTCTGCGAAAGGCGCTGGAAGAGCTCGGGAATCGTGGCAAAATCGGTTGCAGATCAATAACGGCGTTTCTGAGTTCCCTCAGAATTGCAGGACTTGATATCCATGGCAGTTTCTGCCAAGGAATGCTCTGAGCGATCAGTTCACGAAGCGCTTGGCAGTTTTCTCCGGTTCTGGCGCTTGTGTACCACCGTTGTGGACCACTCCGGCGGCCAGAACCCTTTAGATCTTACGTGACTTATTGAAATCTCAATGGTTGAGATTGCTTGGTGCCCAGGAGAGGACTCGAACCTCCACGGCTTTCACCACTGGTACCTGAAACCAGCGCGTCTACCAATTCCGCCACCAGGGCTTCGGTTCCTGATACGGGCAGACACTCGGTTTTGTCAACGACGTCCGCTTTTCTTGTCGGATGACGCATTGGCCAAAGCAACTTTGGATAGCTGATTAATTCAATCGGCTGTTGTTATACGAAAATCGCCAGCACTGTAAAAACAAATAGTATCAATACGATACGATAAGAAACCATGCTTATCCGCTACCTTACCATAACTTTCGCGAGCATACGAAGCTTTGTTTCCCATATTGTCAACTTTAATGTGTGATAATATTTACTATATCGTCATCCCTTGATTAGGGGGTGCGGAGGAAGCGGTTTCTTGATAGTTAATCCGGGCGATGCGGGATTAGCTATAAAACCCGCCGCTGCCTCACCGAATTTTCAAAGAGGCATTGTTGTGAAAACGGTCGCGTCCTTCGGAGCTGACCAAAAGTGATTATTGGTCGAACCCAAGACGTCGGCTATAGTGGAGGTAAGTACTATGAAATCAACTCGTACAGCGGGAAAAACCGTACTGGCATCGTCGGTCTTCCTCGGCTTGGCATTTGGCACCGCGCACTCCGAGATATGCTGGAGATTAACTCCGTTTCCCGATGTCATCAGAGCTACTGAAATAACCGATAACGGCAACGCGCCTGCTACGGGGAGCAATTTCGGGAGCACCCATAACCTCTTATTTGGCAACTGGGTTCTACCGGGTTCGTTCTCGACTCTCTACGAACTTCCATTCGTGGGAGCTATAGAATTCGACAACACCAGTACTCCCACTGCTCAGAAGTTACGGCTTAACATTCACGCCTCTAACCACACAACCGCCTTCGGCAACCACACGGATTGTACTCTCGATACTCTCTTGGGATCTTCGGGTCCCGGCGCACTTAAACTCAGCTGCACCGGAAATGTGCCCGGCATATTCAACAACTCTGGGACTGAACTCACCCTCATTAGCTGCGAGAACCAACCCGCATCTGCACCTGCCACAACATCGGGCACGCCGATGGGCGTGGGCGGCAGCAAACAATAAGAGCCGGCGGGGCCGGCTGCCAGGTATCGGTATGACGGCCTGAGATTGGGGATTAGGGACGTCTAAACGGACTCGAAGCCGGAAAACACGGAGAGAAGGCCCGGACGGCCTAATTTCATGGGCTTTCGCAAGATCGAGGCGCGGTTTCCGCGCCTCGATTTTTTTGATTGGGGATGCTCGCGGGCGATGCCATTGTGGCGGTCTCTCCTCGCGCTATTCCACTCCTTGTGGATTTTCGATGCAACCCTATCCCGTTTGCGCTTCGTCGATTCCGAATTAAATTGCTTTCGCGTTTCCATTGATTGCGAAACCAAGTTAAACCACGCACGAACGAAGCTTTGCATCAAGGACAAGCGGCGATGGCGGAGGAATTGGTGAAATCAGACCGGCTTGTGACGGTGTTCGGCGGTTCGGGTTTTGTTGGCCGGCATGTGGTGCGCGCCTTGGCGCGGCGCGGCTGGCGGGTCAGGGTCGCGGTCCGCCGCCCGGATCTCGCGTTTCACTTGCAGCCGCTTGGCACGGCCGGTCAAATCCATGCCGTCCAGGCGAATGTGCGCTATCCCGAGTCTGTCGCCCATGCGTTGCGGGATGCGCAAGCGGCCATCAATCTGGTTGGCATATTGCAAGAGTCGGGCGCGCAACGTTTCGACGCGATTCACCACCTCGGCGCGCAATCCATCGCCAAGGCGGCGAAACAAGCGGGCACGGAAGTTTTTGTGCAAATGTCGGCCATTGGGGCCGACCCTTCGGGTTCTTCCGTCTACGCGAAAACCAAGGCCTTTGGCGAGGCGGCGGTGCGGCAAATCTTGCCCGATGCCATCATCATGCGGCCCTCGGTCGTGTTCGGGCCGGAGGATCAATTCTTCAATCGGTTCGCGGCGATGGCGCGGCT
>JALZAY010000181.1 GCA_030948025.1 Pseudomonadota bacterium | reverse complement strand
TCCGCTCGCTGGTGATTTCCTACAAGCTGCTTGGCACGCGAGAATGGTTTGTCGTGCATCATTCCGATTGCGGCATGCTGACGTTCGACGACGAGATCATGAGCGGGCTCCTCGACCAGAGCCTGGAAGGCGCGACGGTCGACGAAAAAGGCTGGCACGATCATGGACATGGCCCGGGCAGCGTCCACGGCCATTACGTGAAATGGCTGACGTTCAAGGACCTTGCGGCGAGCGTGGTGGTGGACGTCAAATGTATCCGCTCGCATCCGCTGGTGCCCGGCCATATCCCGGTTTACGGCTATTACTACGATGTGAAGACCGGCCGTCTGGTCGAAGTGCCGGAAGCAACGGCCGCCGGCAAGGCCAAGGCCTGATTTATTGCAGCTGATTTCGTTTGGCGGCCATTCAAACGAAGTCCGGCTTGATCGACGGCTTGTGCTCCATCCAGCCCGGAACCGGCAGTTTTTTCGAGCGCAGGAATTCTGGGTTGAAGAGTTTCGATTGGTAGCGCGCGCCGGAATCGGCGAGGATGGTCACAACCGTGTGGCCTTCGCCGAGATCCGTGGCGAGACGGATCGCGCCCGCGACATTGATGCCTGACGAGCCGCCGAGCAGCAGGCCTTCATGCTCGGCGAGATCGAACAGAATGGGCAAGGCTTCCTCATCGGAGATCTGATAGGCGAGATTGACCGGTGCATCCTCGATATTGGCGGTGATCCGGCCTTGGCCGATTCCTTCGGTGATCGACGCGCCGGAGGATTTCAGCTCGCCGCTTGTGTAGTAGGAATAGAGGGCGGCCCCCAAGGGATCGGAAATCGCGATCTTGATATTGGGGTTTTTGGCCTTCAGCGCCATGCCGACGCCGGCAAGCGTTCCGCCAGTCCCGACGGAGCAAGTGAAACCATCGACCTTGCCTTCCGTTTGCGCCCAAATCTCGGGCCCGGTGGTTTCGAAATGGCCCTGGCGATTGGCGATATTATCGAACTGATTGGCCCAGATAGCGCCGGCCGGATATTCCTTGGCTAGCCGCAGGGCAAGGCGGCCGGAGAGTTTCACGTAATTATTGGGATCGGAATAGTTGACCGCCGGAACCTCGATCAGTTCGGCGCCTTGCAGCCGCAGCAGGTCCTTTTTCTCCTGGCTCTGGGTGTCAGGAATTACGATCACGGTCTTGTAGCCCAAGGCATTGGCGACCAACGCGAGACCGATTCCGGTATTGCCCGCCGTACCTTCGACGATCAATCCGCCCGGCTGCAAGCTCCCGCGCGCGATCGCGTCGTTGACGATGGCGAGCGCCGCGCGGTCCTTTACCGATCCACCGGGGTTCATGAACTCCGCCTTGCCCAGAATGGTGCAGCCGGTCAGTTCCGACGCTTGGCGCAGTTTGATGAGAGGGGTTGCCCCGATCGCTTCGATGACGTTTTCTGGAAAGCTCATTTGGGTGAAAGGCCCCTGCGGGTGCGTTTAAAAGTATAGGACCCGCCAGCGCATTCTGTCGAGCGCCGGGGCCCACTTTAGGGCGCATGGCGGAAGCCGGGCATATTGCCGGGGAACGCACCGTTAAGGGAAGTGGATTCATATGCTGCACATCGATGAACTCTTCAAGCGCCGCCATTGCGAGCGGGAGATCATCATCCACTGTGTCGTGTGGGTTGGTATCGTCAAACTCAGCCTTAGGGATCTCGTGGAAATGATGGCCGGGCGCGGGATTTATCTGGCGCCCACGACGGTCATGCGCGGGATCGGGCGCTCCGGCTGCGGGCCCCTGGCCGGGTCGACGAAACAAACGTCAAGATCAACGGCCGGTGGACCGATCTGCCTCGTATGAGGGCGCGAAAGTCAAGCGCCGATTTCCGGTGTCCGGTGCACTCCGATTTGTGCGGATATGCGCGAGCAAGGACTCCCCGCCAACCCCGTATCCGGCGGGAGCCGCGATCCCGGACCGTGATCCCGGCATTCGGGAGAGGGAGTTCCGCGCGGCGGTTCCCTTCCGCGAAACGGCGCCCTCGCGGGTCCGAGGCGAGCGACCGCCGGCCTCGGCCCGGTAAGGGAGCGCGATGAATGGCGTTTCCATGCCGTCTTCATCCTCGCGCCCTCCGGAAGGACGCCGGCCGTCCATGACCGAACGCCATAGAGTATGTCCAGCAATAGCTGCTCGACTTTTTCGATTCCGACATGCGCGGCATCGCCATCGGCGGGGTCAATTGGACGTTCGCCGGCTCGGACGCCGGAGGGCACGGGGCGGCCGTGGTCCCCACGCCCATCGAGACCCGCGAATTAAAAACGACACCGCTCTTCCGGCCTGGCTCGCCCACGTTCTAGCGACGCCGCGGGATCGTCCCGCGAAGGGCGCAACGAGTGGCCGCCACGGAAGTGGACGCCGCGCCAGTAGACCGTCGCGGAAGCGGCTCGAGCCGCAGCGGCGTAGTTCTCGGTGACCTCGTCTCGCCCCCGGGTTCAACCGTCTGTTGCGCAAAATGGCTCGGCAAGATGGCCGAATGTTTCGACTACTTTTTCGTAAACCGGCCGCTTGAACGGAACAATCAGTGCGGCGAGACGGCCGATCGACTCCCATCGCCACGCGTCGAATTCCGGCCGCTGGCCGCCGGCTGGGGTGTCGATGTCGATTTCGATTTCGTCGCCGTCGAAACGCAGCGCGAACCATTTTTGCCTCTGGCCGTGAAACCGGCCCTTCGAGGATTTCTTTAAAACGCCGTCCGGCAGATCATAGCTGTACCATTCCGGCGACTCCGCCAGAAACGTCGTGGAAGACACGTTGGTTTCCTCGCGCAGCTCGCGCAAGGCCGCCTGATAGGGCGCTTCGCCGGCGTCGATCCCGCCCTGCGGCATTTGCCATTCGTGCGCTTGGCGCAGGTGCTCTTGTATCTTCTTGTTGCGGCGACGCCCGACGAAGACGAGTCCGAAGCGATTGAAGAGCATGATTCCGACGCAAGGGCGGTAATATAGAGCGTCCATTGCCGCCTTACCTCACGGTCGACGATCCAATCGCCACGCCAGGTTGCTGGCTTGGCATGGCCGCGCTGATCGGGATGAGCGCAATGCCTCGCGCCTCTAGCGCGCGGGCAAAGCGGCCAATGATTGCGATCGAGGGCGGAAGCGCGCTCGCAACCCCGATCGCCACGCCCTTGTCGTGAGCGATTGCTGCGAGCCGCGCGAGGGCCGCTTCGATTGCCTCGGGCTCGGCCGTCGAATCGAGGACAACGTCTGCGCGCGCGGCGGCAAGGGTCTGACCGGGCGCGAGCGTCATGGCGAGGCTCTGCGCGGACGTCCCGTCATCGACGTAAAATAACCCGCGCGTGGCAATCTCGCGCAAGACCGGCGTCAAAGCCTTTGCATCCGCCGTGAGCTTGCCGCCGAGAAAATTCGCGACGCCGGCATAGCCGGTGAACCGGCTCATCAGCCAGGTAAGATTTTCGATATTCGCGGTTTTCCCGGCGCCCGCGAGAAGCGTGTGCGGGCCGGGATTGTCGCGCGGGAAATCGAAGGGCTCCATCGGAATTTGCAAGACGACCTCGTGGCCCGCCTCGCGCGCGCGCGCGGTTTCGCGCGCAAGATCGGCTCCATAGGGCGCGAAGCCGAGCGTGACGGCACCCGGCAAACTTGCGATCGCCGATTCCGTTGCGCGCGGAGCAAGACCCATGCCGCCAATGAGCAAAGCAATGCGCGGCGAGCCCTGTGTCAATCCGCCGGAGGATACGGCGGGGCGGGCATAAACCTCGGACGGCCGCGCGCCGTCGGCCCCAATGCGCGGGATTGGGCCATTCGGCGTTTGTTCGATAAGCCGCGGGTCGGGCGGCGCCGGGAGGCCCGTGTTCAGCGCTTTCGTCACATCGATGATGAGAGCCTCGGGCGCGGCGCCGCCCCCGGCACGAGTGATTTTCACACCGGTCCGCCGCTCGACCGCCGCCGCTCCCAGCTCGGCTTTCTGGGCAGGCACCGCGGCGGTGGTGTCGCTCGCGCCCTCTGCGATACGTTGCGGCGGGTGCGCGTTATTGGATCCCCCGGCCGGAGTTTCGTACGGCGCCGTGCCGGACGCCGGAACTCCGTTCGCGGCATAAAGCGCCGCGCCTGGCGGCCTGATTAGCTCCGGCAAAAACGCGGCAGAAACAGCAAGCAACCCCAAGCCAGCTATAGCAATCGCCGCATAAAGCGCGTTGCCGCGCGACAGGCGCTTTTGAACCGGGAACTGTCCCAAGGGAGCATTCAGATCGTCGTCCATCATACCTGATCGCTATCCTATGTTGGCACGCATGCAAACCGGGACGAGAGCCAAACCGGCGCCCGCCAGTTGGAGGAACACCGCGGCGCCGCGCCAAACCCGCCAAGAGCCAAGGAACGGTCAACAGCCACGGTGCTCCGCCCGCCGCCGTTCAGGCCCAGCGGGCCGAAGCCGCGGTGTTCGACCCTGATCCGGCCGCGATCGACCGGTTCATGCTCCAACGTCTTGGTGTTCGCATGGCCGAAACGTAACAGCCGCCCCCACTTTCGCGGATCATGCTTGCGCGGGGCCGTCGCTTCGCTTCCAGCACTCATCCCGAATGACCGCAGGTTTCAACCCTGGCCGTTTAACAATGTTCTTTGGCCGCCTTGCGGACGCCACTCAATTCGGAACCTTCGCGGGTTCGCTCCCGGGCGCCGCGGTGAGTTTGTTCATCGCCTTGTTGACGCCGCGCAGAATGTCTTCGGCGGCGATCAATTGCTTGTCGTTTTTGGTATCGGGCGGGACAAAGGCTTGCGAACCTCCCTTTTCGTCCTCGCCATTCTTCAAATGGCCGCGCAGCGAAGCTTCACCCTTTGTGTCGTCCTTGCCCTTGAGATCGTCGGGCACATCCTGCAACACGGTCACGTCGGGGTCGATCCCCTTTGCCTGGATCGAGCGGCCGGCCGGCGTGTAATAGCGGGCCGTGGTAAGCCGCACGGCGCCGTTATTCTGGCCGAGCGGGATGATCGTCTGGACCGACCCCTTGCCGAATGAGCGGGTGCCGAGAATGGTCGCGCGTTTATGATCCTGCAACGCGCCGGCGACGATTTCCGAAGCAGACGCCGAGCCGCCATTAATCAGGACGACCACCGGCTTGCCCTTGGACAAGTCGCCAGGACGCGCATTGTAGCGCATCGTTTCATCGGCATTCCGGCCTCGGGTCGAAACGATTTCGCCGCGGTCGAGGAAGCAATTGACGACGGCGATCGACTGGTCGAGCAAACCGCCGGGATTGTTGCGCAAGTCGAGAATATAGCCTTTGAACTTGGCGGCCGGGATATCGTTTTGGAATTTTTGGATCGCCGCGCGAACACCCTCAAACGTCTGTTCGTTGAATTGAGTGATTCGAATGAAGCCGATATCGTCGCCTTCCTGACGTTCGCGAACCGATTTGATCTGGATCACGGCGCGGGTAACCTTGATATCCTGCGGGTCCTTGTTGGATCCGCGTAAAATCTTGAGCATCACCGAGGTATCCGGCGCGCCGCGCATCTTGTCGACCGCCTGGTTGAGGCTCAAGCCCTGAACATTCTCGCCGTCGATCGCGGTGATGATGTCGCCGGACAAAATTCCCGCGCGCGAGGCCGGAGTGTCGTCGATTGGCGTGACGACCTTGATAAGCCCCTCCTCCTGCGTCACCTCGATGCCAAGACCGCCAAATTCGCCGCGCGTCTGAACTTGCATGTCGCGGAAGCTTTTGGCGTCCATGTAGCTTGAATGCGGGTCGAGTGAACCGAGCATGCCGTTGATCGCGGCCTCGACGAGCTTTTGTTCGTCCGGCTTCTCGACATAATCGGAGCGAATCTTCTCGAAAACGTCGCCGAAGAGGTTGAGATTACGGTAGGTGTCCGAGGCAGCCGCGCGCGCCGTTCCCGCCGGAAAAACCGGCGTCTTTGTTGCAAGCGTGCCGAGCCCCGCGCCCAGAACGGCGCCTAGCAGTAGAGGTAAGACTTTGCGCATCATCCGCGAACCTTTTGCAATTCCGGCTTTGCCCACCATGGGCCCGGATCGATCGCCACCCCGTCCTTACGAAATTCGATATAGAGGATGGGCTGGACCGCGCCGATGGCGATGGCCGCAGCCGTCTTGACGGACCCATCGCCCATAACCGCGACGGGCTCCCCAACCAGAATGAATTGCCCTACGTTTACGTTGATCTTATCCATCCCTGCAAGAATAATATAATAGCCCTGGCCAGCGTTAACGATTAAAAGTTGGCCATAGCTGCGGTACGGACCGGCGAATGATACCCAACCGTCGCAGGGCGAGGCAACAATCGCTTCGATGCGGGTCGCGATCAGCGTTCCTTTCCCGGTGCCGCCAAACCCATCATGGCTGCCAAAGCCGCGCTGAAGCGTGCCGTTCACGGGGACCGGCAAAAGACCTTTTGTCTCGATAAAGGCGGTCGCTGGCGCAAGCCTTGCCGGATCCTTGAAAGGTGCCAAGGCGGTTTTCATACCAGCGCTTGGGCCTGCTGCTTGCGCGGCGCGCCTGCGGATCTCATCGGCCTTCCTCGCCGCCTCGGCACCCCGCGCGGCCGCGGCGACTTCGGTTTCCATTCTGGCGATCAGATCCTTGAGGCTCGCCGCTTGCTTAGCGAGATCGAGCGCGCGTTCGCGCTCGGATCCCAGATCCTGTTCGGCGGCGGACAGCGCCGATTGGCGCTTCTCGACCAGCGCGGCGAGACGCTGACGCTCGGCGCGAAGCTTCGCCACGCCATTCGCAAGCGTCTCGCGCTCGACCGCGATCGATTGCCGCAACTGCACGAGATCCGAAAGGTCCGAGGCAAGCGCTTCGGTTTCGCCGCGCATCTGCGGCAGGACCGAACCGAGCAACATGGAGGTTCTGATCGCGGCAAGCATGTCTTCCGGTGCGACCAGAAGCGCCGGCGGCGGCTTGCGCCCCATCCGCTGCAAGGAGGCGAGGATCTCGGCAATGACCGCGCGGCGGCTCGCAAGCGAACGCTTGATCGCGTCCTCCGCCCCGGTCAGCGTGTCGAGTCTTGCCTCCGTTTCGCCGATCTTGCGTTCACTCGCGTTGACAATTTGCGTCGCGTCGAGAAGCGCCGCGGTAAGCTTCGCCCGGTCGGCGCGGATCGATGCGATCTCGGCTTCGATCCGCCGGCGCTGCTCTTGCGACGCCTCGAGCGTGTCTTCCATGCCCCGCAGTTCGAGCCGGCGTCCGCTCAGCTCCGCGCCTTTCTCGTCCACGTCCGGCGCCGCCGGCTGACCCGATTGCGCCGCAAGGCAAGCGTGCGCAAAGGGTGCAAGATAGAGTTCGAGCGCAACGAGGCTTGCCGCCGCCGCTGAAGCAATCCTGCTATGCCGCCCTTGAGCCGCCACGACGGTCCTTATGCCGGCGGCCGGATGGACTGGCCGCGAATATTTATCCCATGGCGTCAAGCAGCAGAGGAAAGTGGCGCCGTCGCGGCAAGACTGGCAAGTTCGCGAATTATTGACCTTTGACAAACAGAGTAACATCAGAAGGGCAATTCGGCTTGTTTCCAGAAGGCAGCGACGAGCATTTTGCGGCGCTGGGTTCGTTTGAGCTTGGCGCGGGCGAAGGCGCTGAGT
>JALZAY010000180.1 GCA_030948025.1 Pseudomonadota bacterium | reverse complement strand
TGAGCCGGTTGTCTTCCCCGGTGGGCCCGGGCAAGACAGTCGCGTTCTCAAACAGCCGGCGCGCTTCTTGTGCGTAATAGCGGCAGAAATCGATTGCCTCCCGCCATTCGCCGATCGCGTCCTCCAGCGTCTTGCCCGCCTCGGTTTGCAGCAGGCCCAGCACCGCGGGCGCTGCCGCCTCAATGTGTTTCGCGGCACGATCGAGACAGGCCGCGCGCAGGTCAGCAGGCACACGAGACCACAAGCGAAAGCCCGCGCGTGCCTCGCGCATGGCTTCCGCCAACAAGCCGGGCGTGGCTTCGCGCACAACACCAATCTTCGACCCGTCGATCGGCGAAACAATCTCACGCTCCTTACCCTCGCGCCGCGCGCCAGAGACGATTGGCGCCGCTTCTCGCATCTGCGCGGATTTCGCGATCGCATTGGTGAGGGCGGCAAGCGCGCAACGATCGCCGAATTCGATTCCGTTAGCGGTCTTGCGCAAGGGCATGTGAATATCCGCGGGCAGCGGCAGGCGCGCGCGGGCGCGGTCCTTATCGCCTATGATGGCCTGCGGCCGGACAAGAAGTTCGACGCTGGGCACACGCGGATCGCCGAGACGCGCGACGAACGAGGAGTTGGCGCCATTTTCAAGAAGACGGCGCACGAGATAGGCGAGCAGGTTTTCATGAACGCCGACCGGCGCGTAGATCCGACACGCAAGCTTGGGACTCTCGGACCGCAAGGCAGCGAAAAGGTCTTCGCCCATGCCGTGGAGGCGCTGGAATTCGAAGCCCTCGATATCTCCGGCGGATTCGACGATTGTCGCTATGGTAAGCGCGTTATGAGTCGCGAATTGAGGAAAAACGATGTCTCGCATGTCGAGGAGCTTTTTGGCGCATGCAAGATAATTGAGATCGGTCATCGCCTTGCGTGAAAATACCGGGTAATCGGGAAGACCCCGCTCCTGCGCCCGCTTGATTTCCGTGTCCCAATAAGCCCCTTTTACGAGCCGCAGCATCAAACGGCGATTGTAGCGGCGCGCCGCCGCGGCAATATAATCGACCACCGCCGAGGCGCGCTTCTGGTAGGCCTGCACCGCGAGGCCGAACCCGTCCCACCCCGCGAGCGAAGGATCTGTCAGCAACAAATCGACAATATCGAGCGAAAGCTCAAGCCGGTCGGCCTCCTCGGCATCGATGGTGAAGTTCAAATCATGCCGTTTGGCCATCCGCGCGAGTTCGGCAACTTGCGGCGCGAGCTCGGCGAGCACACGCGGACGCGACAATGGCTCGTAGCGGGGATGCAACGCCGAGAGTTTGACCGAAATGCCGGGCCGCTCCGGCAGCGATCGGGGCCCCGCCGGCTCGCCGATTGCGTCAATCGCTTTCGCGTATGAAGCAAAATAGCGCTGTGCGCCGGCTTGCGTCCGCGCGCCTTCGCCCAGCATATCGAAAGAATAGCGATAAAGCCGTCCGTTCGTCGAGCGAGCCCGCTCCAAGGCGTCCTCGATCGTTTGACCGAAGACGAAATGCGACCCCATGAGCTGCACGGCCCGCCGCGCGACAGCGCGCAGGGCGCCCATGCCGATCCGGTGCGCCAGCGCGGCGACCACCCCCTCCGCCGTTTTGCCCTTGCCGATGACCTGCGCGGTGACCCCAAGCGCCCAAGCGGCGGCCGAAACGAGGAGCGCCTCCGAGTCGCCGGCGTGGCGGCTCCAATGTGGCGAGGCGAGCTTGTCTTCGATGAGCCGATCGGCGGTGAGATCGTCGGGCACCCGCAGAAGCGATTCGGCGAGCACCATCAGGGCGAGACCCTCCTCCGACGACAAGGAATATTCGCGCAAAAGATCTTCGACCCCGCCGATGCGGATCGATTTCGCGCGCACCGCGTCGATGAGACGCAAGGCGCGCCGGTCGATCCGCGCCTCGGCCTCGGTGTCCAGTCCAGCATCCGCAAGAAGATGGGCAGCAAGCAGTTCGTCTTCCCGCGTGTAGGGGGCCGAAAAAGCCGGATGCGTGGAGTCCGGAGTCATGCGAGGTATTTTTGCAAGCGCTGCCAAATCTAATATATGGGGTGACCGGGACGCGCTTGCAGGCCCGCCGCCATCCCGGCCCAAGACGCCGCCAGCGTCATCCATTCATGCGGCACCCCTCGTTGAACCGGCGCCGGGTAAATTTTCAACCGGCGAGCCCGAGCACATCGGCCATCGCATAAAGGCCCGGCTTTTGGTTCTTGCCCCAGAGCGCGGCCTGCACGGCGCCGCGCGCGAAAATGCTGCGATCTTCCGCGATATGGGCGAGTTCGACTCGTTCGCCTGGCCCCGCGAAAATCACTTTGTGATCCCCGATCACAGTCCCGCCGCGCAGCGACGCAAAGCCGATATGGCCGATGCCGCGCAAGCCGGTGTGACCATCGCGCGCGCGAACCGAATGCTGTTCGAGTTTGACGCCACGTCCTTTCGCCGCAGCTTCGCCGAGGAGAAGCGCGGTGCCGGATGGCGCATCGACCTTCATGCGGTGATGCATTTCGACGATCTCGATGTCGTATTCCGGCCCGAGCGCGCGGGCGACCTTCTCGACGAGAGCGGCAAGGAGATTGACCCCAAGGCTCATGTTGCCCGAGCGCACGATGACGGCATGGCGCGCGGCGGCCTCTAACCTCGCAATATGGTCCGCATCCAAACCCGTCGTGCCGATCACGTGAACGATTCGCGCTTGCGCGGCGAGCGCGGCGAGCCCGACAGTCGATTGCGGCGAGGTGAAATCGAGGATTCCATCGGCGCCCGCGACGGTTGCGAGAGCGTCGCCGCTGATTGGGACACCCATTTGGCCGCAGCCGGCGAGCAGCCCCGCGTCCTGGCCGATCGCGATTGAATCAGGCTGTTCTATCGCACCCGCGAGGTGGGCGCCCGGCGTTTGCCGAATGATCTCGACAAGGACGCGGCCCATGCGTCCGGCCGCTCCAGCAACGACGAGCCGCATTTCGTTCATGATCGATCTCCAGCGATCCCACTCCTATCCTGTCTATAATCCGCGGCGGCCGCAAGGAAAAGCGTCGGCAAAAGCGGCGAACGGCCAACCTGCCTGCTCATTTGTCCCGCGGGGTCAGTCTCCGTCATCGCGCCGTCATCGCGATCTTCTATGCTCGCTTCGATCATGGCATGCTGATTTACCACGTGCCATGGTCGCACGCCGGGCCGGAGGTACGCCCGGCGTTTTACGTTTCAGGACTGGACGGCGGCAATTTCCGCGATGATCGCCTCCGCCGCGCGGCGCGGATTTTTCGCCTGTGTAACCGGCCGGCAAGACAACCTAATTGGCGGGTCAATAGTGATGAAAGAAATGAAGCCTGCAGACTCTAGGTAGCAAGCATCGAAATCAACGGCTGAATCGATTCCTGCCTACTTAATTCAATCTCTCGAAGAATTTTTCGTACCGCATCGCATCGATTAGCAGCTTGTAATATTGGCCTACCTACGACAAGGTAATCTGCCCCTGCGCGTATTGCATGTGCAGGTGTGGTTACTCGACGTTGGTCGTGAATGTCGGTACACGTTGGCCGTATACCAGGGGTTACAACTGTAAGCTGATTTCCAAACCGTTTTCGTATTTCGTTAACCTCAAGACCAGAAGCAAGTACCCCATCTGCACCGGCATCCAAAGCCATTCCTGCCAGCCGAATTACAAGTTTTTCTAACGGGATTTTGATACCTAAATTCGTAAGGTAATCTTGATCTACGTGCGTCAATACAGTCACAGCTAAAATCTTCAAATCCGAGTCACCTCGGCCCTTGATAGCAGCTGAAATAGTATCACCAATTCCATGCACTGTAAGAAAGGTCACACCCATCTTTGCGACATTTTCAACAGCACTTGAAATTGTTTGATCAATGTCTAACAATTTTGAATCAAGAAATACCTTTTTTCCGTGCTCAACTAGCGTTTTGGCCAAATCTAAGCCGCCCGCAAATTGAAGCTGCATACCAATCTTGTAGAAATTCACCAAATCTCCGAACTCATCAACAATCTGCTTAGCAATGTCGATTGTCGGTACGTCAAGCGCAACAATAAGGCTTTCGTTCACCGGAATCGGATCTGACGGAGCGGCACGAACAAGTGCCATCTCCTGCGCTAGAGCTGACATTTTTGAATCCTAGCCGACCTGCGCTGCCGCCATTGGAGCAAAACGCAGTCTGTCGATTCGTAGCTTCGTACTCATCTTAATTATGCAATAGGTAATTCCCGATTACCACCCGCAAACAGACGTACTACCCTTTTTTTGTTCGTGTCACAGCCAGGGCGAATGATCGATACTGGACGCCTTGCGTAAGCTGTCCAACCGGGAGTCCGTCCACAGTCCCTTCCGCGAGAGTTGGCCAGGTCTCGTCTCGATTCGAAGCCTGGCTTTGGCGGCGGCGATCTCTTTCTTCAAGTCGAGATGGATCTTTTCGGTCCCGAGCTTGAGTCTGTCGAAGAATTCCTGCGCCGGGTTCGGCCGCCTTTGCACCACGCTCTTGGCTGCCTGCGCCTGACGCCGGTAAATCCAGACGCGCGCGGGCGGCAGGTTCAACCAGACCGGCGGGGAAGCTTCGACGTGGAAATCGAGCGCCGATGCTTTGTCACGGGGCACCGGCGAGACGCGACCATAAGTGAATTGGACGAAGCACCCGTCCGGGCTCATGCAATCGAAGGCATCGGCGAGGAGCGCAAGTCTTTGCGTCTCGGGTTTCAATAACAGCGGCAGGCTCGATACAATCGCGGCCGGCGGCCGGCGAAGCCGGCCTCTCAAGGTCTGCGACAATTGATACGCATCGCCTTTGATGACATGGACGCCGGGAAAGCGCCGCTTAAGGAGCTTGCAGAAGCCGGGGTCGAATTCGACGAGATAAAGCCGCCCTGGCGCGATGCCGCGCGCCAAAAGCGCCTCCGTGATCGCGCCGGTGCCAGGGCCCAATTCGACAACAGGTCCCGCCTTGCGCGGATCGACGTAACGCGCCATCATGCGCGCCAGAAAACGCCCCGATGGGGAGACCGCGCCGGCAACTGCTGGATTGTCGAGCCACGATCTGAAAAAGCGCGCCTCGTCGGCAATCCGCTCCTCGATCGGCGTATTGGGCTTTGATGAGCTGCGCCGGTACGCGCGCGCGGGTTGGCTACGCAAAAAAAGATTCTCCCTCATGATGCGGAGGATACTTCCCCCGCAAAATCGCCAGCAACGGGCGAGGCGTCACAAAACATAAATAAATGAAACGGGCAATGGTTGCACGCGCCAAGGGCTCACTGCCCGCTCAAGTTCTCGAAGAAGTCTTTCATCCTGGCAAAAAAGCCAGCGGATTCCGGATGCGTCTTTGTCGAGGACAGCGCTTCGAATTCGGTGAGGAGTTCGCGTTGCCGCTTGGTGAGACTTTGCGGCGTTTCAACCGTCATCTCGATATATAGATCGCCGGTGTCGCGCGATCTCAGCACCGGCATGCCCTTGTTTTTCAATTTGAATTGTTTACCGGATTGAGTGCCTTCCGGGATTTTGACCTTGGCCGCGACGCCATCGAGCGTATGGACGCTGACTTCCGCGCCGAGCGCCGCCTGGACCATCGAGATCGGAACGCGGCAGAAAAGATCGGCGCCGTCGCGCTGAAAAAAAGGATGCGGCTTCGTCGACACGAAGATGTAAAGATCGCCCGCTGGACCGCCCTTGGCCCCTGCCTCGCCTTCGCCGCCGATACGAATCCGCGTCCCGTCCTCGACGCCAGGCGGAATATTGACGGAAAGGCGGCGTTCGCGGGTGACGCGGCCCGAGCCGCCGCAGGCCTGGCATGGATCGTCGATGATTTCGCCGCCCCCACGGCAATGCGGGCAGGTCCGTTCGATCGAAAAGAAGCCTTGCTGCGCGCGCACGCGCCCCTGCCCGCCGCAGGTGGGACAAAGCCGCGGTTTCGCGCCCGCCTTGGCACCGGAACCCGCGCAAGCCTCGCAGGCGACCGAGGCTGGCAGGCTAATCGATGCCGCTTTGCCGTGAAACGCTTGTTCGAGCGAAATTTCCAGGTTGTAGCGGAGATCCGAACCGCGTGCGGGGCCCTTGCGTCCGCCGCCGCGCCGCCCGCCCATCACATCGCCGAAAAGGTCGTCGAAAATATCCGCCATCGACGCCGCGAAACCATCGCCTCCGGTTCCGAAACCGCCATGCTCGAAGGCGGCATGACCGTAGCGATCGTAAGCCGCCCGCTTCTGCGAATCCGACAACGCTTGATAGGCTTCGTTCAGTTCCTTGAACTGAATTTCGGCCTCCGTATTGCCGGGGTTGCGGTCGGGATGACATTGCATCGCCGCCTTGCGGAAAGCCGATTTCATCTCGGCGTCCGTGCAGCTTTTGGAAACGCCAAGAATTTCGTAATAGTCCCGTCTCATCATCGCGCTTCGCGTTCCAATCCGTACGCCCGCCGGAGCTTCTCGCTGGGTGTTCCGGGCGCCGCCTATCCCCTCAGCTAAAATTTATGTGGCCGGCGCCATTTCCAACCGCATCTCGAGTCAGCCCCGCGCCCTTTAGGCGCCGGATCACCCCTCGCGCTGAAGGAAAGATCCCAGGTGCACGCTAGAACATGATCGCCGACAAGTGAAATCTGATTTAGCTAGAAACGCCACCCGAAAATAAATAGCTCGGGGGGTGATCCGCCTTGAGCCAAATCGAATCCCCCTCGAAGGGCCTCAAATGCAACTGACTTGGGAGGCACGATTCCGGACCTCCCAGCCCGTTTACGCGGATTTCTTCTTGTCGTCGGGGCCGACTTCCTTGAAGTCCGCATCGATGACATCGTCCTTTGTCTCGGCATGCGCGCCCTCCGCGCCGGGCCCCGCGCCTTGGGCCTTATACATCGCTTCGCCGAGCTTCATGGACGCTTGCACAAGGTCATTCGTCCTGGCCTTGATCGCTTCGGGGTCCTCGCCTTCAAGAGCCGATTTCAAGGCGCCAATCGCGGCCTCGATCGCACTCTTATCGGATTCGGCGACCTTGGTCCCGAATTCCGCCAGGGATTTCTGGGCGGTATGAATCATCGCCTCGCCATGATTTTTGGCATCGACGAGTTCACGGTGTCTCTTATCTTCGGAAGCGTGCGACTCGGCGTCCTTCACCATTCTATCGATATCGCCTTCGCTGAGGCCGCCGGAGGCCTGGATCCGGATCTGCTGCTCCTTGTTGGTTGCCTTGTCCTTTGCCGATACATTGACAATGCCATTGGCGTCGATATCGAAAGTGACGTCGATCTGCGGTACGCCGCGCGGCGCGCCCGGGATCCCGACGAGATCGAACTGGCCAAGCAGCTTATTGTCCGCCGCCATTTCGCGTTCGCCCTGGAAGACGCGGATAGTAACGGCCGTCTGATTGTCTTCCGCGGTCGAAAATACCTGGCTCTTTTTAGTCGGAATAGTCGTGTTCCGCTCGATCAGCCGCGTGAACACGCCGCCGAGGGTCTCGATGCCGAGGGACAGAGGCGTCACGTCGAGCAACAGCACGTCCTTCACATCGCCCTGGAGGACGCCGGCCTGAACCGCCGCGCCGATCGCGACGACTTCGTCGGGATTGACCCCTTTATGCAGCTCCTTGCCGAAGAAGCTTTTGACCACGTCTTGCACCT
>JALZAY010000179.1 GCA_030948025.1 Pseudomonadota bacterium | reverse complement strand
TCTGCGGCAGCTCAAATTGCCGACCTTCCTGCGAGAATATGAAAAAGTCGCCGCGGAGGCGGCACGCGAGGGTCTCGATCATGTCCGCTTCCTGCTGCGTCTCGCCGAACTCGAACTCATCGATCGCGAAAGGCGCATGGTCGAGCGCCGCATCCGCGCCGCCCGCTTTCCCGCGGTGAAGAGTTTCGACACGTTCGACTTCACTGCCATTCCATCGCTCAACAAGCCGCTCGTTCTCGAACTGGCCCGTTGTGAATATATCGTCGCCCACGACAATGTTATTGCTCTCGGCAACAGCGGCACCGGCAAGACGCATGCGTGCCTAGCGCTCGGCCTCGCCGCTTGTCAGCGCGGCTTCTCCGTCGCCTTCTTCACCGCGGCCGGGCTCGTTCATCAATTGATGGAAGCGCGCGACGAGCGGCGTCTCCTGAAACTCCAGGCGCAGCTCGCCGCCGTCAAACTGCTCATCGTCGACGAACTCGGCTATGTGCCGCTCTCGCAGACCGGCGCGGAGCTTCTCTTCGAAATATTCAGCCAGCGTCACGAACGCGGCTCGACCATCGTCACGTCGAATCTTCCCTTTGAGGAATGGACCACCGTCTTCGGCAGCCAGCGTCTCACTGGCGCGCTTCTCGATCGCCTCACGCATCATGTCCATATTCTGGAGCTGAACGGCGAGAGCTACCGGCTCAAGCAATCGAAGGCAAGGCGGCGGTGTGCGACCCAACCCGCCGACGAGGCCGCCCCGGCGGCCGATCCCGAAACCGGCGAAATCACCCTCGCTTCCTGAAAGCCGCGTCCGCCCCGGCTACGAAACCCCGGCCATCTCCGCCGAGGCGGACGCGGCACTTCGAACTCTACGCCTAGCCGCAAACTGGCCTGGTTTTGCTACGCCCCGTTGGCCGACTTTTACTCCGCCGTTGACAGCAGTTGATTATTCAGGCGGCGAGGAAGTCAGTGCCGTTCAACAGACGTCTTCTATGGCCATTCACGTGCAAGCCAGGTGCCAACCAAATTAAATAATTCAGAAAGGACTGGACTTTGGCTGGGAACAGAGCGTCACTGTTCCTGCCTCGTAGAGTGCCAAAGGCTCTTCCGGGATCCTGCCCCGCCGGCTTTCGCGCCAGTGCGGGGCTTCGGTGGTGACGGCGGAAGACGCCGCTCCAAACCGAACAAAGGATCCCAACAATGTCACCGAAAAAACTGTCACCGAACAACCTGACCAGCACCCAGCTTGTGCTGCTGTCCGCCGCCGCACAACGGGAAGACGGCGCCATTGAACTTGCGCCCAACCTCAAGGGCGGCGCCGCCGACAAAGTGGTCAGTAAACTGCTGCGTGATGGATTGATCGAAGAAATCCCGGCGCGCGGCGCGCTACCGATCTGGCACCGTGACGAGGATAAGGAAGCGGTCGCGTTGCGCATCACCAAGCGTGGCCTTGCGGCCATCGGGGTCGATGAACATCGCGCACTACTGGAGGCTGAAGAAAATAGCGGCACCGGGCGGTCAACCGATCCTGCATGCAACAAGCCTGCCCGTCGGGCCTCTGCAGTGCGTCGCAAGAAAACCAGTCACGAGGCTCCGCAAAAGTCGGCCAAGCCCAGCCGGGCAGACTCAAAGCAGGCTCAAGTGCTCGCGATGCTCCATCGGAAACAGGGCGCGACCATCGCGACCATCATGCAGGCAACCGGCTGGCAGCCCCACTCGGTCCGCGGCTTTTTGACGGCGGTGGTGCGCACCAAGCTCGGCCTGACGCTCGTCTCCGAGAAGACCGGCGAAGTGCGCGTCTACCACATCGTCGCAAACGATCTCTCGCCGAAGCGCAAAGCCAGGCCGGGCCGGAAGGCGGCGTGACCGGCATGCCTCGCCCAGCATCTGATCGCGCGGCGATCGAGACCGAGATCGTCCGCGTGCGGTCGCTCGGCCTCGACGCGCTTCGCACCCTCTGGCGCGTGACGTTCCGCTCCTCCCCGCCGCCGGCCTTCACCAAGGACCTCATGGCGCGGTTTCTCTGCTGGCACTTCCAGGAGCAGGCCCGGGGTGGACTTGATCCGGAGACCGCAAAGCATCTCGACAACCTCGCACGGGGCGGCAAGCCGGGAGCAGATCGCCCCAGGCGCCTCAAGCCCGGCACCGTGCTCCTGCGCGAATACCAGGGCGAGCGGCACACCGTCACGGTCGTTGCAAACGGCTATGTCTGGCGCGAAACGACCTACGCAAGCCTCTCGACTATCGCGCGGGCCATCACCGGCACGAGCTGGAACGGACCGCGCTTCTTCGGGCTGCGGAGCGGCGCGGAGTCAACGGCTTTGCCGGAAGCGGCCCATGTGTCGTCGGCACCAGACAACAAGCGACGTCTTCTTCGGGCGGCCAAGTCGCATCCGGCTGGCGCTGCACAAAATCCTCTCGCCGGTGATGGGGAGCGCAGACCATGAAGCCTATCGTTCCCAAGCCCCAACG
Source organism: Pseudomonadota bacterium (assembly GCA_030948025.1). Classification (GTDB taxonomy): domain Bacteria; phylum Pseudomonadota; class Alphaproteobacteria; order Rhizobiales; family Beijerinckiaceae; genus Methylocapsa. The sequence continues at coordinate 5,172 of JALZAY010000179.1, read as the reverse complement.
CTGCGCGATCTACACCCGCAAATCGACCGAGCATAATCTCGATCTCGAATTCAACTCGCTTGATGCCCAGAGGGAAGCCTGCGAGGCCTATATCAAGAGCCAGGCGCATGAGGGCTGGCGCCTCGTTCCGGACCGCTACGACGATGGCGGGCTCTCGGGTGTCTCCCTCGACCGCGCTGCGCTGCAAAAGCTCTTGGCCGATGTCAGGGCTGGCAAGATCACCATCGTGGTGGTCTACAAGGTCGACCGCCTCACCCGCTCGCTTGCCGACTTCGCCAAGCTGGTCGAGCTGTTCGATCAACATGGGGTCTCGTTCGTGTCGATCACCCAGTCGTTCAACACCACGTCCAGCATGGGCCGGCTCACCCTCAACGTGCTGCTCTCCTTTGCTCAGTTCGAGCGCGAGGTGATCGGCGAGCGGGTGCGCGACAAGATCGCGGCCTCCAAGCGCAAGGGCCTCTGGGTCGGCGGACCCGTTTCCCTCGGCTATCGCTGCATCGACAAGAAGCTCGTCGTGGTGCCCGAGGAGGCGGAGGTGGTGCGCCTCATTTTCACACGCTATCTGGAGCTTGGCTCCATGGGGGCTTTGATCGCGGAACTCGATCGACAGGGCATCCGGACCAAGGTCAATGGCCGTCGCGATGGCCGCAGGAGTGGCGGTATCCGCTTCGGCGTGGGTTCCCTTGCCCATCTGCTCAAGAACCGGCTCTACATCGGCGAGGTCACCTATCGGGGTGAGGTGCATCGCGGCGAACATGAGCCGATCCTCGGCCGCGACGTGTTCGAGGCCGTGCAGGCCAAGCGCGCCGCCAACGCCGTCACCCGGCAGATCCGGCTCAGGGGCTCTGGCGCCATTCTGACCGGCCGCCTCTTCGACGACCGCGGCAGCCGCATGAGCCCGACGCATGCGAACAAGCGCGGCGTCCGCTACCGGTATTATGTGTCGCATGCGATTTTGCAGAATCGCAAGGCCGAGGCAGGCAACATCGCCCGCGTGCCGGCCCCCGAGATCGAGACCCTCGTGTGCGACAGCGTCCGCAGGCACCTTGCAGCAATGGATGCAGTAGAGCCCCAGACCGTGCTTGCGGACCGCGACCTGATCGAGCACCATGTCTCGCGCGTGATCGTCAAGCCTCAGGCATTGGAAGTCTGCCTCATTCCCGCGTGTGAGATTTTGGCGCAAGCCGAAGACCCCAGTTTCCAAGACCCCGCTCCTCGCCGCCCCCTGACGACCACGATCACGCTCGCATGGACCGCGCCAAGCTTCGCGGCCGTGAAGGGCATTGTTCATGCACCCTGCGCAAAACCGGCAATGAGGCCCGAAAGCCGGGACGCTCTGCTCACTGCAATCGCCAAGGCCCGGGGATGGGTCGACGACATCCGGCTCGGCCGCATTGCATCCTTCGCCGGGATTGCCGAGCGTGAAGCCCAGGGTGAACGGCACATCCGCCTGCTCACTCCCCTCGCCTTCCTGTCGCCCCGCATCATTGCGGCGATCGTCGATGGCACCGCGCCTACGGACCTCACGGTCAGCGGCCTCGCCAAGGCTCTCCCCTATTCCTGGATCGAGCAGGAGCACAGCATCGGATTGTAACGCGGCTCGTGGGCCGCGGCCGCGCAATCGCCTGAAACAAACGCTCAAGATACGCATCGCATGTCGGCCAAAGAGTCGACCGACGCTGTGGACTTCGTGCCGGCGTCCGCCTGATCCCCGAAGGGCGCCCTGCGAACCGGTCTCTATTTGCAATCGAACCAGTCTCAGGCACGGCTAAACGGAAATTAGAAAATGGCGAGCAGAGACCGGCGCCCGAAACCTTCCCCGCAAGGGCCGAAATACCGAAAATTACCGACCAGAGACTGGGGCACGCCAGCCTAACCCGCGGAAATGTCGCGGGTTCTCACACACCGGGAAATAATACCACGGAGACTAGACTGCCTGGCTGACGAGCCAGTCGCTCGCGAACCAGTCTCGACCGTTGACTTCCCTATTAACAGGGAAAATACAGGGAATATTCTCGAAAACAGGCCTGGGACGGCAAGTCATGTCGCCGCTTTTTCCCGCAAAATCAGGTCGTTGGGCAGCTAATTCCCTGCTCGACGAAACAGGGAATTCTCTTTCGCAGATCAGGGAAAATTCGGGGCCGATCAGGGAAGCGTGCATGGGTTTCAGCGTATTTGCTGCGAATTGGGCCTTCGTTGCGAAGGCGCAGACGGCGGCAAGCCAGAGGCGCCTGTCACCGCGGGTCAGATGTCGTCGTCGTCGTCAGACCCGGCGACATCAAGGGCGAGTAGCGTGGTCGCATGGCCTCGACTCTGGCTCAGCGTCTGAACAATTAGGGCGTCACGGCCGGGCCGCACCAACCAGTCGCGAGGGTCGGCTTCCTCGTGGGCGGACAGGCGGGACTCGTCGACCGGAGACGGGAGTTCGGATAGGCGTTGTCCAGGCTGATATAAAACGGACGGAAAATCCGGATTCCGTTGGACATAGCGGACAACGCCGTCGACGCTGAACACCAGGGCTGTGGGTTGGTGGTGGAGTTCGACATAACGTCTGGCGCTGGCTTCCCGGCTGAGATCGAGAGTTTTTGAGAGGCGCATCACTGACGTAAGGTCCGGTACGCCCCTCAGGAACGGCCGAACAAACTTTTCCGGGGCCAGAAGTTCAATGGCGAAACGATTCGCTTCGCCCTCCTGAAAAAGATGGTGCGACGCGTCGGGCGGCGGCTTCCCCCATGACTTCCTCAAATCCTCCGGCCGACAGGCGAACCGCTCAGAGGGCTCGACCGGCTTGTGCCAGGGATTGAGGAAATGACCCAACTCGTGGGCAACGCTGAATCGTTGTCGCTGCGCAGAGGACGCTGAATTGACGACGATCAATCCGATATCCCGCTCAGCCGCGCTCACCAATGCGCCTTCCAATCCTTTCAGCGGAGCTTGCCGGATCTCGACAATGTCCAGGGCCTCGGCGACCTGATGGATTGGCACGGGGCCGCTGAGGAGGGCGAGTTGCGCGTGAATCGACGCCGCGATCCGTTCCGGATTGGGACCGGCTTCCTCAATGGCCATGCGATCCAAATTGACCACGCCCAGCGGCATCAAACCCCGGCTCCGCTTTTTCGCCGGCGTCTGAGGAGGGATTGCATCATCTCGTCGAGAAAGGCCAGGTCTTCGGGCTCAAGTTCGCCCGCCTGACGAAACATTCGGGCGATGGCCGGATCGGCGTCGCCGGCCAGGAGGTCTTCCCCGACGAGAGAGGCGACCGAAACGCCGAAGTGATCGGCGAGCCGTGTGACGAGGGACATCGACGGATTGTCCGCCCGACCTTTCTCGAGTTCCCAGATATGCGCCTTGGAGACTCCAACCGCGTCGGCGACCTGTTGGAGGGACTCCGCCTTTTGCAGCCGCAGCTGGGTAATTTGCACTCCCAGTCCCATGGCGACCTCGTCATCTCCCGCGTCGTTCGCTCCACCTGACGAATATAGGAGGATGACCTTGACTGCAAGTCACGTTCATTTTATCTTACGTCAAAGGCAGGCTATATGAATTTGACAGGAGATTCCCTTGACCGCCCACGCCCTCGAAAGACTTCCCATCGACCAGTTGCGGCCCTGGCCGCGCAACGTTCGAACCCATTCGCGCAAGCAGGTCCGACAGATCGCAGAGAGCATCCGGCGCTTCGGGTTCACCAACCCGGTGTTGATCGATGGCGAGAACCGGATCTTGGCCGGGCACGGGCGCGTCGAGGCGGCGCGGGAACTCGGCTTGGCGACGGCGCCCTGCCTGCGCATCGATCACATGTCGGTGACCGAGAAGCGGGCCTATGTGCTGGCCGACAATAAGCTGGCGCTCAACGCCGGCTGGGACGAGGAACTGCTCGCATTGGAACTGAAAGAGCTGATGGAGGCCGATGTTGATTTCGGCGTCGATATCACCGGCTTCTCGATCCCCGAGGTCGACCAGTTGATCGAAGGCCTTACGCCTTCGGAGCCGGGCGATCCGGCGGATGACCGCCTTCCGGAGCCGGAAGCCGTCCCATCGCGTTGCCAGCCCGGCGATCTCTGGCAGCTTGGGCCGCACCGCCTCATCTGTGGCGACGCGCTCGATCCCAGAATCGTCGCCGATCTTCTCGATTGCGAAAAGGCCGAGATGGTCTTCACCGATCCGCCCTATAATGTCGCGATCGACGGCAATGTCAGCGGGCTTGGCAAAGTCCGCCACCGGGAGTTCGCGATGGCGTCCGGCGAGATGACGCGCGCCGAGTTCACGGCTTTCCTTTCCTCCGCCTTCGCCAATCTCGTTGCGTATAGTTTGGACGGCTCGATCCACTTCGTCTGCATGGACTGGCGGCACGTGGGCGAGATGCTGGAGGCAGGGGCAGCGAATTACGCCGAGCTGAAAAATATGATTGTCTGGGTCAAAGACAACGGCGGTATGGGTTCCTTCTACCGCTCCCGCCATGAGCTGATCTTTGCCTTCAAGAATGGGGTTGCCCCGCACCTCAACAGTTTCGAACTCGGTCAGCACGGCCGCTACCGGACGAATGTCTGGGAGTATCGAGGCGTGAACACATTAAGGTCCGGCCGGCTCGAGGAGCTTGCGCTGCATCCGACGGTCAAGCCGGTTGCGATGATCGTCGACGCCATCAAAGATGTTTCGCGCCGCGCCGGCATCGTGCTCGATCTTTTCGGCGGCTCTGGTTCGAGTCTGATCGCGGCGCACAAAACCGGCCGGCGCGCGCGAGTCTGTGAACTCGATCCCGTCTATTGTGATCGCATCCTCCATCGCTGGGAGACTTTCGCCAAGGACGATGCTGAACTTATCGCCTGTGGCCTCGGGAGCGAGCGGGCAGCCAGGAACGCCGCGCGCGGGGCCTTAGTCGATAGCGGCACAGCGGGCGAAGTGACGACGACCGTCAGTCCGCCAGCGGCGCCGCGTCCAGGAGAGATTCGCCCCTCGCACGCATCGCGCGCTCGCCAGCTCGATTCCGCCGCAGGCTAGCGCTGCAATGCCGAGCGACCGCAATATCCGGTTGAAGCCGCCGCCCGCCCTGGAGCCGACGGAATACGACGTCGGTTATCGCAAGCCGCCCGCGGCCTCGCAATTCAAACCCGGGCGATCCGGCAATCCGAAGGGCCGCCCTAAAGGTGCGCGTAACAAACGACCGGCGCTCAA
>JALZAY010000178.1 GCA_030948025.1 Pseudomonadota bacterium | reverse complement strand
GGTCCGAAGATCTTCCGAATAGGGCTTCGTCATTCATCCTGGCTTCCTCCCAGCCAGAATCTTGAATCACGACAAAGCTCGCTTGGGAATCCCACCCGATTCTGTCACAGTGGATAACGCACTAGGCGGAAGAGCCATCCTTTTTCTGAAAAAAACCATGTAGAACGCCTTGAAAGGGGGCGGTGTCAGCCAGAATACAAGTTGCCACAAGCGCGCCAATGCGACGCAATCCGCGTGATAAAAGGGTTGGCCGTCATATGTATAAGAAAAGTCGTGGAACATATTCTCCGGAAACAGCTGGCGCAGTTTTGAGCGGGTGTTCATGTAGTAGACCGGAACGAATGAATCCTTGTCTTCGCGATGAGGTTCAACGATGCGCAATACAACTTTGTGCAGGCGCTTCGGCACTAGGCGGGCGCCGATTCCCACATAACCCCATTTGTTTGGAGTCCAAGCGCAAATCCAGCCCCCCGCCTTGAGCACGCGCGTCAGTTCGGCGGCGGCCGATTCCGCATCTTCAATATGTTCGAATACGGAAAAGGCCGATATCAGGTCGAAGCTTGCGTCCGCGAACGGCAGGCGGCGGCGCGGCTCAAGTACGATTCGCTCGTCGGCTTGCGGATTATCGCGCACCGCTGGGTCGACGTCGCAGGCGACGACTTTCGCGCAGCGTCCGCGAAAGTTCCCGAGAGTGCGGCGGAGAACTATGGGGTCGTTCTGCCATTTTCCGTGCCCAGCCCCGTATTCCAGGATGCTCATTTGAGGCTCAAGAAGAGCGTTAACTCTAACAATATATTCCATTCTGTGGTCGCAACGACTATAACCGCCCGCGGACACTTCTGGGTTCAGTTTCTTTTCCACGCTGACCATGGTATATTTTTACCCTTCACCCCGTGCGAAAATCTTCGTCGCGGCAAGTGCGTTGAATGGTTGCATTTCGCGGCCGGCTATTCGTGCTGAATTCCCATTGACCCCGGCCCTCAAAAGTTTGGCATACCATGCCACAAAACGCAGCTGTGCATCCCAGTCAAGCGAGGATTCAGACAAAGCGGGCCGGTTTGTCGATCCTCGGCACACGCGGAATCCCCGCGCGATACGGCGGATTTGAGACGTTCGCGGAAAGACTCGCGATCTATTTGGTTGGCAGGGGTTGGGACGTGGACGTTTACTGCCAGACCGAAGGAAAAGAAGAGCCATCGCTGTGGAATGGCATCCGCCTCGTGCCCATCCGGGTGCCCGGCGATGGCCCTCTCAGCGCCACGGTGTTCGACTTGCTTGCAACACTGCGTTCATTGTCCACTGGCCGGCTGCCGCTCGTACTCGGATACAATACAGCATTGTTCTCAATCTTTTATCGGCTCACTGGCCGTCGCAGCGTCATGAACATGGACGGTATCGAGTGGCGCCGCGACCGCTGGCCGCGACATGTCAAAGCTTGGTTTTGGTTGAACGAACGGCTAGGCTGTTACTTGTCCAATCATCTGATCGCTGACCATCCAGAAATCCTGCGCCATCTTGCGACGCGGGTGCGCGCCAGCAAGATCTCTCTTATTCCCTATGGGGCCGACCCGATTGTCGACGCTGATCCTATGCTGATCAAACCTCACCTCCCGGGAGAATACGCTCTTGTAGTCGGCCGCATCGTTCCCGAAAACTCGATTCTGGAGATTGTTCGGAGTTGGACCCGGGCCGGCTTCAGTCATCGGCTTGTCGTGGTCGGCACCCTCGATCCGAAATTCAATTCTTATCACCGCGCGGTCAAAGAGGCCGCCGGCGAGTTCGTGCATTTCCACGGACCCGTGTACGATAAGGCGGCTTTGGATTCCCTTCGCCTCCATGCTCGGTTTCATGTCCATGGCCACCGCGTCGGCGGCACGAATCCGTCGCTCGTGGAGGCGCTTGGGGCGGGCTCGCCCGTTGTCGCACACGATAACCCCTTTAATCGCTGGGTTGCCGGCGCCCATTCGGCTTATTTTGGCGACGACAGCGAACTTATTCTGGCTTGTGCGGAACTCTGTTTGGCGCCACCCGAACGGCTCGCCAAGCTGTCGGCCGCCAGCCGAGCGCGCCATAAAGAAGCATTCGGTTGGGACGCTATCCTTGCCCGTTACGAACGCGCCCTTCTGCAATGGGTGTAAAAGTTTTAACTTAATCTGACGGACGGTGTCTTCTGAGGCTCCATGTGAGCCATGGCCGGGGGTCGAGCCGGAGGGAGTTGCGTAGCCCCCGCCATGGCGGTTCCAGAGGACCCCATCACGACCAAGGACCAAAAAATTATTCGTGCCAAGGGCGGCGTGCGCGAACCGGCCAAACAGCTCGGCACCAGCCAGGCCTGCAAAATGATGAGCTATAGGAGCCGCGTGACGCCGGAAATCGAAGACACCGTCGTGGCGCTTGCCATTTCACAGCTCGCCTACGGCCAGGTTTGCGTGTCGAACGAGCAGTTGAAGCGCGGCGTGACCGTCTCGCCTTTCGGAGGCCTCTCCATTTGGCGCCGGCTCGATCTCGCCACGATGACGCACCGTTTGAAGGCCTTCGAAGCAAAGACGGCGCGCAGGGAACGCTTCATCCTCGCCGAAAGCCAGCTCGCCGCGCTCGAGAAGGCCAAGGCCGGAAAAGACCGGCTAGGAGAGTTCGAAACCAGATGTCCTGGGCTTTGCGGCGCCAGGACACCTTCTATGCGGGCACGCCGAAAGGCGCCGGCCGGGTCTATCGGCAAACCTTCATCGACGCCCAGGAAAAGGCCAGCTTCGCTAGGCTCCATGATTGCAAGACGCCGATCATGGCTGCCGGTCTCCTGAACGGCCGGGTCTTGCCCTTCCACGAGGCGAACGGCGTCGTGCCGGAGCGTGTTCTCACCGATCGCGGCACCGAATATTGCGGCGCCCGCGACCACGAATACGAGATCTACCTCGCTGTCGAGAACATCGCCCATCCCTTCGCCGGCGGTTTCCTCAAGAAGATCTATGCGGCGACCGGCGAATTAAAAAAGAATCTCGATGTCTGGATGATGGAGTATAATGAGGCGAGCCCTCACCTTGGCCGCTATTGTTTTGCCAAGACGCCGATGCAAACTTTCCTTTACGCCCGCACCATTGCCCAGAAAAAAAACAGATAGGCGGATCGTCACCGCTCAAACTGGAGGCATGAACATCAACCAGCCAGGTCCCGCCGTCCGTCAGATCAAATAGAAACTTGTGCACCTGATTAGAGGTCAAACCATGCAGAATGTGCGCCAATTATTCGATCCAAATCCAGTACAGTCTATCAGCGGCTTCCCGTCTCGGGACCTCGTTCCCCTAATGCGCAAGCACAAAGTAGTCATCATCTTGTGCTTCCTAGCGAGCACCGCTGGGGTCATCGCAGCCCTCCGTTCGCTCCCTCCGCTTTATACGAGTCACGCCAAAATCCTGATTAAACTCGAGGAACAGGGAAGCCCGGCGTTCTTCTCTGGAATAGCTTCCCAAAGGGAACCCAATTCGCCGGAGCCGGCTAACCGCAAGATGGAGAACGAGTTGGAGTTGATCGAGACTTGGCCAATCTCGGCGGAGGTCGTCAAACGCCTCGGCTTGACTAATGACCAAGTCTACCATCCGCCATATGCTTATCTGTTAAAATCCCTGATGGATTTTTACGATCGCATTGTCAGTAGCTGGCTGCCCCAGCCAATTGATCCGGAAAAATCCGGCTTCGCCGACACCGTCGCGGCGTTCCAGAAAAGTTTGGAAGCGAAGTCCATCGAGAGCAAGACAGCGGACACGAACTCAAACATCTTGGAGGTGTCGCTCCGCGGCGTGGATAGGTTTCTCACGCAAAAGGCTCTCGATATACTTATCAGTGTCTATATCGGATACGATAATCAACTGAATAGGGATGGGGCAATAAGGGCCGAAGCCGTCGTGGCGAAAAACGCGGCGGCCGCGCGCCGGGACGTCGAGGCGACGCAACAGAAGCTGCAAGAGGTTCTGGCGAGATCCGGTTTGACGTTTAAATCCGAAACCTCCGCGCAGATCGGCGACCCGGAAGCGATTCGTTCTACGCCAGGCGAAGATAAAGTAATTGATTTGCTGAAGTCCAATCTGCTGGAGATGCAGATGAAATTGGTCAAACTGCAATCGAGCGTTCTCGCCCACACGCCGGAGATGCTCGCGCTTGAGAAGCAGATCAGCGTCCTTACGGGGCGCCTTGATCGCGAACAACAGCGACACGCCCAAGATGACAGCTCACTCCTCGATATCAAACGAGACCTTCAGCTCAGGGAGGCCATTCTGATCGATCTCGAGAAGCGACTGTCGCAGGTGCGTTTGTTCCTCAGCATGGGAGCAAGTCAAATTAGCAATCGTGTTGTTGTCGAGCCGCCGCAGCTCCCACGGTTTTCGGAAGGGAAAATGCGCACTCTCGTTGGAGTTGCGAGCGCTGTTGGCGGTCTTTTTCTCGGAATCGCCCTCGCCGGTCTTCGTGAATTTGCCGACCATCGTCTGCAGAACGAAACCGACGTTCAGCGGCATCTTGGAGTTCCGGTGGCGGGGAGTATTTTCTATGCGAAATCGGCGGCGCTGCGCGCAGCGCTCGACGCCCAGACCGTACAACAGCGGCTGAATGGATCTCCGAATGGATGAAATCACACACACCTTCAGTCAACTCAGTTTGAACCTCTTTGCAATGCTTCGCGAACGGCGCCACAATAATGCCGGCGCGCGCCCCTTGACCGTCTCCGTCACGAGTGCTCGGCCGAGAGAGGGCAAGACGCTTATCGCCCAAGGATTAGCCCTCCATGCCGCCGCGCTCGGCGAGTTTCGCATCCTGCTGGTTGATGCCAACTTCGATACACCAATGCTAGCAAGTCGTTTCTCTGGAGATGGCAAAAGGGGACTTTCAGACGTTCTTCAAGATGCGGGCACGGCCGCGGCCGAGTTCCTCGCCACGCCGTTCGACAACATGTTCGTCATAGGCGCAGGCCGCGTCCCGCGTCCGGCGCTGCTCTATCGCGAGGAAGCTTTGCAAAAGTTCACCGACAGCGCCAGAGCCAGAGCCTTTGATGTTCTGATATTCGACAATAGCTGCGTTTCACCCAATCGGACCAATGTCGTCGCCCTGAAATCGGATCGCGTGCTGTTCGTCGTCGATGCGACGACAACTCGGCGTGAAACGGTGCGATACGCGCTTGGCCGGCTCAAAGATGGAGTGAGGGATCCGGTATGGGGCGTTATCCTTAACAAAAAGCCCCAGTACTTTCGAACATCTCCATGAAAGGCGGAGAGTGTGCCATGGCGTCTGGAGTTAGGGCGACGGGCGCGTTTTTGATTCTCCCATTGGTGAGTTCGGCGTTGTTTTCGTTCGGACTGATTGCAATGGCGGATACCTCCGCGACCTGGGTAGTGTTAATCGTTTGCGGCATGGCCGGGTTAGCAGCAGTCATGTGGGCAGGCGATTTAAAACTCGCGCTGCTGTCGATTTTTTTGTTTACGCTGCCAATAGAGATCTCCAAAGCGCTCACCCCGGAGGCGTCGGCCGCTGCCCCAGCGCTGCAACTTTATCTCTCGGATGTGGCATTTTCCCCGCTCGCGGCGCTCTGGCTTTTCGATAAAATCTTCCGCCACGGATCACCGGTATATTGGTCGCGCGTGCACTGGGTTGCGCTATTGCTTCTGCTCTGGTTTTCGATTGAGGCCTATTTGGGATCGGTCCCCGCCGGACCCATAGTAAATTTAAACCACGCGAAGTATTTTGTCTTTTTCGTCGTGCTCGCGGACCTCGTGCGCGACCCCCGATATCTAAAAGCGGCCGTAGTCGCCCTTGCCTGCGGGCTTGCCGCTCAGCTTACGATCGCAGCCTTGCAATTTATCACAGGATCCGAATTGCGACCCCAGGGCGGCAGGACGGCGGGTGGCGCCCGGGACTTGGTTTTCGCGCAGGCTGGCGGTTTACACGTATCGCGGGTTAGCGGCTTTTTGCCGCACCCACTTGAATTCGCCGATTACCTCACATTTATCCTGCCGCCGTTAATCGTGATGCTCTTGCTGGGGCGGAGAATGGTCGGGACACTAGTGTGGAGTATTTCTGCTGTGCTTTCGGGGGGAGCAATGGTCGCGCTCATACTTGCTCTTTCTAGAGCAGGCTGGATCGCGTTTGGTTGTTCTCTCGCGTTTATTTTCGTCGCCGGCTACCGGTTCGGCATAGTCCGGACAAGTCACTTCATCGCGCTCGCCATTATCGCCGGTTCGTTGACGGTGGGGATAAGCGCATTTTTTCCTGCGGCGATCTACCGGGTGATTCTTTCCGACAATCGGTCAGGCGATTTCCGGATCCTTTTGATGGATCAGGCGTTACTCATAATAGAACATCATCCTCTTCTTGGAGTCGGATTGGGCGGCTACATCAAAGCAGCGCAAACCGTCACTCCGAGTTCTTGGGCGGCGGTGCCACCCGATTTCCGGATAACACTCCGCGAGTTAATCGTGCATAACAAATATCTTTTGACCCTTGCCGAGACCGGTCCGGCCGGGCTCATTTTGTTCCTGATATTTCTGGGGATGATCGTGATCGTGCCCTTCGGGCAAATTACATGGACGACGCCGGAGCAATTTGCGTTGGTCCTCGGTATAGCGGCCGCGATTCTCGCTCAAATGGTATTTTTTCTCTTCGATCACTTTAATGATGACACTCGCAACGCTCTGCTCTACGCATTTTGTGGTTTGATGCTTGGGATGAGGGACCCGCAAGAAGGCGCAGGTGCACTGGAGCGACAGTCAAGTGAATCGAGCTTCGACGAACCCGGCTATGTGCGCTCCTGAGCCCGCCGAAGGACGCAGACCGGCGCCGAGTTCCTCTTGAGATCTGCAGCCAGTGTCATGAACCGCGGCTCGACCATCGTCACTTCGAACCTGCCGTTCGAGGAATGGACCAGTGTCTTCGGCAGCCAACGTCTGACCGGCGTGCTTCTCGATCGGCTGACGCTTCATGTCCATATCCTGAACCTGACCGGCGAGAGCTGTCGGCTCAAGCAATCGAAGGCCCGGCGGTGGTGTGCCGCCCAACCCGCCTGCGATTTTTGAACCAGGCCACGAATTCTATCGAATCAATGACGTACAAAGCACCGTGGACCATCCCTTCATCCGGTGGATGTGGATTAAAAGATAAATACGAAGTTAAATGTCAATCCGGCTAGTCTATTCCGAAAAACTTTGAAGTCGCGAATGCCAGCGTCCGACAAGATACTCTTCATTTCGGATAGCGACAGTAAGTACATGTATTCACCTGCAGCCCATTCTTTCACTATAAGCGTTATATATCTATCAAAAGTGTTCTTATCAAACCAATGCAGAAATGGTGCTCTCATATGGACTTCGACCGGGAAATCCTGGCGAGCCTGCGGCACCGATGAGCCAAGCGAAGGTGCCCTCATGGTGAGCGTGCCGAACCGTCGACGATCCAGCGTTTGGGCAACACCACAAATCCTTTGGCCTGATCGGAGCGCTTGACGATTTCAGTTTCGAGATGGGGCAGGATTCTCGCCAAGGCGTTGCGGAATTCTGGCCCCTGATAGCCACCGTCGGCAAACAGCTTTTTCAAGAACGGATACATCCCGAACAGGGTCGCAAGAAGCAGGATGCCGCCGTCGCGATCCTGGATGTCGGC
>JALZAY010000177.1:4031-7650 GCA_030948025.1 Pseudomonadota bacterium | reverse complement strand
TCCGGTCTCGCGCGCGCTTCGTTTCCTATCTTCCCTTCGGGCGGAAACGAAGCTGGAAATTTGCGCTCGCCTTCGGCCCCTGCATGATCCCGCTTACAATCAGCCGATCGTCTTTACGGCGAGGCCCCGTTTGGGGTGCCGGCAAATGCGGCGCGATCTTCGCCCGCTGCTCATCGTTGAACCAAAACAAATGCGCATCCTTCGGTTAGCCTCTCAATCGGTTGCCCAACCTCTTGCATCAAAACATGGTGAATCAGGTCTTAACCCAAGCGTTGGCGCTAAGCAAAGATTCGCTGATTGGCCAACGGTTGTGATTTTCGGGTTGAATTGATGGCCTGGATGTCGGCGTCGATCGCGATTTTCAGGTCATCCCTGTTCTTGACGGTTTTGTGGGCGAGATGATGGGCTTTGAGCGTTTTCCAATCGCGCTCGATATCGTTGAGTTCGGGCGCATATTTGGCCATCCATTCGGGCGTGAGCCAGTGCTTGCGTTCGGCCAGCGCGGCGCGCGTCGCTTTGCTGGCGTGGATGGGTCCATTGTCCAGGACGATGGTGACGGGTTTGCACGCCGCTCCCGGCCTGGGGCCATGGATTCGATCGAGCTGTTCGAGCAGGGCGATGAAATCGGCGTTGCATTTGGTTTGCGAGGTTACGACGGTGAGCTGGCGGGAGACGAAGTCGAGCGCGCCCATCATGGCGATCTTTTGCGACTGGCCGGGAGCCGGAACGCGCAAGTCGGCTCCACGTTTCGCCCAGGCGCGGGCCAGATAAGGATAGGTCAACCTCCGAATTCATCGGCGAACAGCAGCACAATGTCGCCCGCCAGCGCTTGTTGCTTCATCAGCTGAAGACGCAGGCCGGATCGCTCCACGGCCTCGGCGTCCTGCCGGCCTTTCAGCGTGTGGCGGGGTCGTTTGCAGGCAAAGCCCCTTTTTTACGCAGCACCACCGACAGCCGTGAATGCGAGATGCGATGCCCGGTGCGCCGCTCAATTTCCTCCGCCAGGCGCGGCAAGGTCCAGTTGATCCGGTTTTCAACCGGCGCGGCGAACAGTTCGCTCGCGACCGCAAGCGCCGCCCGCGCTTTCACCGGAGAACAGCCGGGAGCGGGGTGTCGCTCGATGCCGGCCAAGCCTTCGCGCATGAATGTCGAGCGCCAGTCGCGCACCGTGTCCTCGCGCACCCTCCGGAACCTTTGCTCGCAAAGCTTCCTCCGCCCGAAAACCTCGCCGATCGCCGTGCTCTTCCAGCCGGAAAGCGAAAGCGGGATCGCGCGCGCTCGGCCGGCCTCCGCGCGGTTCGCGGAAACCGCCAGCCGCTTGAGTCCGTCGCGCTGTTCGGCACTGACCACCAAAGGAGATTTGCCTGACATGAGAGGACCTCCGAATCACCTCCCGAGACTGAATCACCAAACCTCCCTGTTGTACCAGCGCAGGCCTGCTTAGAGCGAGTCCCGAGAAGGCGGAATCGGGAGAAGATTCCCAAGCGCGAATCATGATTCACCATCCTTGCTCGGAGGAGGTTAGGTTGGATGGCAAAACCCTATGCGCGGGATTTTCGGGAACCCATGGTCCGGGTGCCTCTTGCCGGACAGTCTCGGCGCGACGTGGCGCCCATGTTCGAGGTCGGCGCGCGTTGGATGATCAAGCCGATGCAGCGGGTCGATGCAACAAGCAACCGCCGGCCGAGAAAATGCGGCGGCCATAAGCACCATGCCCTGGCCGGGCAGGAGGACAAAGTGCGGGCCCTCGTTGCGGCAACCCCCGATCTGACGATCACCGAACCGGGGCAGACGATAACCGCGCTCGGGATCAGCGTGGGGCGTTCGGGCATTGCCCGGTTCTTGGCCCGGTTCTTGCTGCATCTGCAAGCGACTTTCAAAAAAAACCGGGCCTGCCGCCGCGCCGCTTGGCGCGGGAGCGGCGATCGGCCGCTCCAAGCGCGTGATTGGCGACGCCTTGCGTTCAGGTGAAGATGGACGTCGCGTGTGTGAGGTCAAAATCGCGGTCAAGGCGCTCAACCGCATGTTGGAACTCGGGTGGCGTCCAAGTCGCGTGCGCATCGCTTGATAGTCATCCGCCCGGGACAATCCTCACCACGCGCATCCACGCAACAAAGCCACGCCGTCCATATGCCGCGCAGCATAACCCACGCGAATCACATTGTAAAGCTTTACGTGAGATACTACACTAGATTCTCGATTTAACGCATTTCTTTACGCGAATCGGGTCCACTTGACTTGACAATGGCCTAATGCTTCCCAACTCCGGAGAGGGCGGCGCGCGCGGCGCCTCTATCGGCCCGGCGCGCGAAGGATTGATGCCACGATAACTCATCCAGAGGCGCCGATGCCGGACCTTCCTCGGTTGATCGCCTTCGACGCCGACGATCTCGCGGTGATCGCGGCAAATCTTCAAGACGCCTTGGTGCGTGTCGGCGAAATGGCCTTTTTGCCCCAATCGAAACAATTCGCGATGGTCGCGGCGAGGTTCGATTGGGTGCGGGCGGCCGCGAAAAAAAGGGGACGCCCTTGCTGCGAGCGCTGCCGGACGGGCTTGCATTTCGGGCGCGTTCTCAAGGTCTCATGCCTGGGCTTTCATTGTCGAGACAAGGCGCTCGTTCTCAATCTCCTGGATATCGGCTTCAAGGAAACCGAGCCGCCCGCGGGATTTGTGGAGTTTATCTTCTCCGCCGGCCGGGCGCTGCGGCTTGAGGTCGAATGCCTCGAAGCCGAAATCCGCGATCTTGGGTTTCGCTGGCAGGCGAGGTCGGCGCCACATCATCCCTTTGACGGCGGCCCGGACAAAGCCTGATCGCCGTCGCGCGGGATCGCTCGCCAAACCTTGCGTCAAGCCAGCATATCGCCAAAACGAGGGAAACCCGCTGGCGATAGCGAATTAACTTGGCCGGTTTTGGTCGCACATCAAATGTCCGCTTCTTCTGGTTCTGTTCTCCTATGGGCGAAGCTGGCCAAAAAGGTTCCGTCAAGCGAAGCTTGATGGAATGGCCAGCGGAGGCATGGCTTCCGTCATGCTCTTGCCGGACCTTGACCCTCGCCTTGAAGAAGTGCGCGCGCAGCGGGCTTTCGGGGATCTCGAGTTTCAATTGGTTGAACGTCACGCAATTGTCGTTGCCGACTTATCGTTGCCAACCTGGCGTTCTTCCTGAACGCAGAGAATCTCGCCAAGATCGACGCCCGGGATTGCAACGAAAGCCGCGCCTTCCTGTTCGGTCGCGGCCCGACTTGAAAATACTTGGGTCCGGAACGCTGGCGACGATCGCCGAGGCGGTGATTTTGCCGATCCCTGGAATGCTGGCCAGCAATCGGCTGACCGGACTTTGCGTATGGACGGCGGCGATCTCCTGATCAAGGACGGCGATAGAAGCCTCGATCGCTTCCAAATGTTGAACGAAAATCTTCAAAGCTGCCTTGGCGATTTCTGGAAGCGTCGCATCGCTTTCGGCCTTTTCGAGCAGTTCGTCGACGCGTCCGATTCCCTTGGCGGCGACAATGCCGAATTCTGAAAGATGACCGCGCAGGGCGTTGATGCCCATGGTCCGCTGCTTGATCAGCAGCTCTCGCGTTTTGTGCAGCATCAGCGTCGCTTGTTGCTCCTCGC
>JALZAY010000177.1:0-4021 GCA_030948025.1 Pseudomonadota bacterium | reverse complement strand
CGCGCTTGACATAGGGCTTGACGTAAATCGGCGGGATCAAACGCACCTCGTGACCCATCGCCCGCAGTTCGCGCGCCCAATAATGCGCCGAGCCGCAAGCCTCCATTCCCCCGACGACGCACGGCTTCGTCTCCAAAAAGAACTTGCGCACCGCCTGGCGGCTGAGCTTGCGCGTCGCCGCATGTCCACCTTCGCTCTCCAGAGCATGAATCTGAAAATAGTTCTTGGCGAGATCAACACCGATTCTGATAAACTCTTTCATGGACGGCCTCCCTCTTGGTGGCGCTCCGGCGACCACGTTTTGGCACTTTGATGCCGTTGAGGTGGGCCGTCCACACCATCAACGCGGCGCGCGGCCAAGGTTACATTGAACTGGGTTTTGATCCCGCGGGCCGATCCACCCGGCGCCAGCGAACCACGCCATCTACGGCAAGGTCTGGTCCTTTGCGAACCAGCTCTGCTACTGCCGCCTCCTGCGGTGGAGCCGTGGTTTCGGTCCAGCTGCTATCCGGTTGCAGAGCCCGGCGATTCCTTCGGCGTTGTAGCGGAGAACCCCGTCGCGCAAGGTCTGCCGGTCCATGCCACAGAGCTTGCCGGCTTCGCCCCTATATCCTTCAAGCACCAAGGCCAGCGCCAAAATCCGCCGCGTTGCATCGGCGTTATTGCTGTGGGTGGCCACCTCGCGGAGCTCCGTCGCCGTGTAATCGTCGCGCGCAATTGTCAAAGCTTTCGGCATCAGAGTCTCCGCGAACCATTGCTGAAAGCCGCAGAGAATCACGCCAGCCCTCATTTGCAAAGACCAACTGAGTCAGAGGTCAATGCAGACTCTAAGCTAAAGGAGCTGCATGCCCAATAGACTTCGAAAGAGGAAGAGCTTGCGGCTGCGCATAGAAGAGAAAATCGTTGGCCTCCATCCCGCTGCGCTTCGCGAATATGAGGAACACGTCGGGGCCGGGGTATTACACCAGACTATGAGGAGGCATCCAACAAGATTAGGAGCTTGATCGCCCGAGTGACACTCCGTCCCTCAGAGGCAGGCTTCAATATCGAGCTTCAAGGTCGCTTAGCGCTGCTGATGGGCGCCTCGAACCCTTACCCCAACATGCGAATCGCCGCGTCGGGGGGATTGGTGGTAGCGGAGGCCCGCTACAGCCATTCCCCCCCACCGGAGATCGCCGAGTTTCTGCTTCGATTACAAAGCGCCTGTGCCAGCCATCTCGTGACGTAGTCGCGCGGGATTGGCACCCAATGCCGCCCGTGTGAAGCGTAAAATCCGGTCGTGAAAAATCGTAACATTCCATGAAAAACCGTAACTACACGCCGATTTTCTGAAATTTCATACCAACCGGCGGGTCGCGGGATACAAGCGCGGAACCGCCAATGGAGGCATGATATGGCCCTCTCGATTCGACCGATGCAATGGGCGAACCTGCCTGAGCTGCACCAGACAGCGGCGCTCGACGACAGCGATCTGGACTGCCTTGAGGAAATCCGGGGCGTGTTGTCCCGTCACGAGAAATTGGCGCGCTTCGCAGTGCATCTGGCACACCGTCATTTCGAGCTGGCACCGGACGAAATCCTGATCGAGCGACCGGACCCGGACGGGCGAACCCAGCATGTCACAGTCGGCAGGCTGGACGATGAGCCGGAGGCCCGTCCCACAACCTGGCTGTTTGAGGAAGGTCCGGGACTGCGCCTCTCAGACGCGGTCTATTGCGTTTGCGTTTCGGACCCCAACAAGACGGAGGCCTGCATTCGCCATGGCAAAAGCAGGTCCCCGACCGCCAGGCACCAGAGGGACGAGGCTGCGAAGGAGCAGCGAATCTCCGAGGAAAAGGCCCGCTACGAACAGGGCTCCCCGGTCGCAGGCCACAACGAACCCGAGCGGGAAAGATGACGCTTCTGCAAAGCGCGAGCGATTGTTATTCCGTGCGCCCCGCTTGGCCGATTTTAAGCAAAGAAAGGGCTTTCCAGCAAGGCAGCGTCTAATTATTTCCTTAATATAAAACATTTTATACTATGGTATGAATGAATGGAATCCACCAGCATCCTTCAAACAGGCCGCAGAGCCTGACGAAACGCTTGCAATTGACCCTGATATACTGGCATGGTTCAAGGCACGAGGCGCGGGCTGGCAGGACGAGATTAACGGCGTCCTCGCATTCTATAAGGATACCGTCGAGCATCCGGCCTCGGAACCGGGGGCGGTGTTTCCAGACGGCCCTCGTTAAATCTCAGAGGATAGGGGATACCATGCACCTATCCGCACGCCGTTCGGCTCAACCTGCAAGGCGAGTATGACATTCGGCGCCAATTTCCGCCGCCGCAGAGCACCTAGAAAGCAGAAATAACCAGGAAAACCATGGCCAGAGAAAAATCAGGAAAACAAGCGGGCGCGGCCAAATCAGCCAAGAACGGCAACGGCGCTAACCTCGGCTTTGAGGCGCAGCTCTTCCTTGCCGCCGACAAGCTCCGCGGCAACCTGGAGCCATCCGACTACAAACATGTCGCCCTTGGGCTGATCTTCCTGAAGTACATCTCCGACGCTTTCGAGGCCAAACGCGCGGCCTTGCTCGCCGATGATCCGAACTCCGCAGAAGACCCCGACGAATACCTCGCCGAAAACGTCTTCTGGGTCCCGAAGGACGCCCGCTGGACGTACCTTCAGGCCAATGCAAAGCAACCGACCATCGGCAAGCTGATCGACGACGCAATGCTCGCGATCGAGACCAAAAACGCCAGCCTCAAAGGCGTTCTGCCGAAGGACTACAACCGCCCCGCGCTCAACAAGATCATGCTCGGTGAGCTGATCGATCTCGTCAGCAGCATCGCCATGCACGAGGAAGGTACCAAGGCCAAAGACATCCTTGGACGGGTCTACGAGTATTTCCTCGGCGGCTTTGCCGGCTCCGAAGGCAAGCGAGGAGGAGAGTTCTACACGCCCCGCTCTGTCGTGCGGGTGCTCACCGAAATGCTGGAGCCTTTCCCTGACAAATCACGCGGGATCGAAGGCCGGGTCTATGACCCGTGCTGCGGTTCCGGCGGCATGTTCGTTCAGGCGGAGCGCTTCGTCGAAACCCACGGCGGACGCCTCGGCGATATCGCTATCTACGGCCAGGAGAGCAATTACACGACATGGCGGCTGGCCAAAATGAACCTGGCTGTCCGCGGCATCGACGCGGACATCCGCTGGAACAACGAAGGCAGTTTCCACAAGGACGAGCTCAAGGACCTTCGCTTCGACTACATACTTGCCAATCCGCCCTTCAACGTCTCCGATTGGGGAGGGGAGCGTCTCCGCGAAGACGCTCGCTGGAAATACGGCGTCCCTCCGGTTGGCAATGCCAACTACGCCTGGCTCCAGCACATTCTTTGGCACCTGTCACCCAGCGGCACCGCCGGCGTCGTGCTTGCTAACGGCTCTATGTCTTCGGCCCAGAGCGGCGAGGACGTGATGCGTCGTGCCATGATCGAGGCCGACGTCGTTGATTGCATGATCGCTCTGCCCGGACAGCTTTTCTATTCGACGCAGATACCGGCCTGCCTCTGGTTCCTTGCACGCAGCAAGAATCCCGGCGGCCAATGGCGCGACCGGCGCGGTGAAGTTCTTTTCATTGATGCCCGGAAGCTCGGGTCTCTAGTCGATCGCACGCGACGCGAGCTTTCCGACGATGACATCGTGAAGATTGCGGGGACTTACCACGCCTGGCGGGGCGAGCCGAAAGCAGGGAAGTATGAAGACATCCCAGGCTTTTGCAAGTCGGCCAAATTAGAAGAAATAGCTAGTCACCGCCACGTTCTAACACCTGGCCGATACGTCGGTGCATCGGAGATCGAGGAAGACGACGTGTCTTTCGCGGAGCGGTTCGCGGCTTTGAAGGCGAAGCTTGAAGGACATTTTGCGGAGGCGGACAAGCTGACCGCAACCATTCGGTCGAAGTTGATCGAGGTTGAAGTCAATGAGTAAATGGGCGTTCCTGACGCTAGAGCAAGCTGGCGTTCAATTACTTGATTGCGTTCA
>JALZAY010000176.1 GCA_030948025.1 Pseudomonadota bacterium | reverse complement strand
CCGAACGATCCATCGAAGCCCTCTGGACCCGCATCGGCGAACTCCTCAGTCACTTCCCACAGAACGAATGTGAAAACTACTTCAGAGCGGCAGGATATGAACCAACCTGACCGGATAACGCGCTAGTTCTTCGGCCGCGTAAGCACGATTGCCGAACCGGTTTGTGAGATCACGATCGAGGCGACTTTTATGGCCGGACCAGTGACCCAACTCGTGAAAGCTGGTAGCGTAAAAACAGTCCGCGTCTTTAAAAACCTCGAAAGTGGGCATCGAAACGAAGTCCCGGCCCGCCGCGTAGTAGGGCTCACCTTGGCCTTCGCGAAAATCTGCGCCGGTGACTGTTATGAAATCTTGCGCGTCCGCGTTGCGCTCGTCCAGATTGAGGGCTGTCACTTCGCCAGTGAGGCACTCTTCTGGAAGGCCGTGGCACTGGGCAACATTGAACACGGTGTACTCTTTGAGAAACGGACATGGCGCACTTCGTCCGTGTCGGTCGCCTTCTCGACCCTTGGAAACGAAATACACCTTGACCCCGTGTTCCCCTTTTCGGACGACTCCGCCGACGTCGAGGGCCTGTTTGAATGTGAGCCAACGCTGGGTTGCGTACCCGTGCGCCCATAAGAAAATGACGTTGCCGCCTGAGTAGGGCCCCTTCGTCATGGCATTCTTGGGGATGTTTCCGCGCCCGATTGACTTCCACTCTTTGATCCAGGGCGGGGTACCGGCTTCGAGTTGGGCCAGGATGCGGTTAGTGACTGCACCATAATGATTTTTGGCCATGGTAATACCTTGATGAAAAGTGTATCTCCTTTTGATTTGACTAGGGGGGCCGCTTGTAAGCGGCCCCCCTATGGGTTTAGTCTGCGGTCGCCGGGACCTCGATGCCGAGGGTTTGCAGTTTAGCGATGAGGGACTTGGACAGTAGCAAATCCCAGGCGCAGTCCCCGTTCGCGAGCGCCAGTTTGAAGTCCGTGACTTTTTGGGGGTTCCTCGGCACAGCTCATCCCGAGATTCCGGATGCTTACTTAAGAAGTGCATAAATAAGGGTACATTTTTGTTGACCTGATGGGTCGCGAATGATTCCATGCGGGCATGAGAAAAGATGACGCGCGGAAACTTGATCACAAGACGCTGGAAGCGATGCGTGAACGCGCGGTAAGGCGCGTGCAAGATGGCGAAAGCCCCGTGGTGGTTGCCCCCGGATCTTTGGTGTGGGGCGGACCGCCATGTACAGGTGGCTGGCGCAATACCGTCGTGGTGATGGCCACGCATTGTGGGTTTACAACACGGTGACGCGGAAGACCCGGTAGAGCTAAAACTTCATTCGCCGCCAAAGTTCCAGAACAGATGAGACCTATGTGCGGCGAGGCTAGCTCACTCGGCGGCGTGCTCGCGCCTCGGCCAGCGATGTACCGAGCACCCACAGGCACGCCCCAAACGAGATCAGATCCTTGAGCAGGAATTGGCCGGGCATCGGCGAAAGCGCGAACGGCACTTCAAAACCGGGCTGAATGACGCCCGGCGTGCTCAGCATCAGCGTCGGGGTGATGAAGAAGGTGATCATGCCCATGGCGCCGCCGATGATCGATAGACGCGGGTCGATTACGCGCGCCGCGATCAATAAGCCGGTCAGTATTTCGAAGACGCCCAGGAACTTTGCTCCACCCGCAATTCCAAAGACACCGTGCAACCACCCGATGAGCGGGCTGTTCATGATGAAGCCGGCTACGCCGGACTCTTCATACGCAGTAAATTTCAAGCTGCCGAACCAGAGAAAGATAATCGCGAGCGCAAACGTAATCCACCAGCCGCCAAGCCTAGCCAGCCCGTCGTGCTCAACAATACCATCGCGCGGCCAGCGATCCGCTGCCACAGTTGAGTCTTTTTCCATCTCGGCCTCCCTCAATATGTCGGTTGCAACGGCATCGGCGGCACCAGCACGGTGTCGATGACGTAGACCAGGCCGTTGTCGACCTGCATCGGCGGCGTGGTGATGTGCGCCCCGTTGACGGTGATCATTCCGCCCTCGTGCTTGAATACGAGCGGCATGTTGTTGACTGTCGCGACTACGACCGCGTCATTGTCGACGAGCCCGTTCTCGATCGCCTGCATTGAGAGGATGCCGGTAACGAGATGGCTGCCAAGCGTGGTCTTGAGCATTTTACGATTGGTCGGCTTCATCAGTTCGTCGAGGTCCGGCACTTTGGCGAAAGCCGTGTCATTCGGCGCGAACAGCGTGAATGGTCCCGGGCCCTCCAGCGCCTTGTCGATTCCTGCCGCCTTGCTGGCCATCAGCAACGTGGTGAAGTCGCCCGCCTGCTGGGCCGCGCCGACGATGGTGGCCGCATTCGCGGAGACCCCCGTCAACGCTATGGCTCCTAAAAGAAGTGTCATCGCTTGTTTCATCGCGCCTCTCCATTCCGTGGGACTCGCTCACCTGCGCCTCGGCCGGATGCCGACGCGGCGGTTAGCGCCGCAAGCACATGTTAGGTAGTCTCCATCAGATTCCCGCAAACCACTGGTAGGCAGCTGAGTCCTCCCAGTATCCACCGTTCCCCTGGCCGATGTGCGCGAGGCTCTCGACTGCTTCGACGCGCATCACGAACTTCGCCATCTTGTAGCCGAGCTGGCGCTCGAGCCGGAGGCGCAAGGGTGCTCCATGGCCAATTGGGAGCAGTTGGTCGTTCATACCCCAAGCGAGGATGGTCTGGGGATGGTAAGCGTCGATGAGGTCGATGCTCTCATAATAAGGCGTGTCATCGAAGTCGTCCGCACAATGGAAGACAATGTAACGCGTGTTTGGACGAACGCCGGCGCTACCGAGCAGGAGCTTGAGTGGCACCCCAGTCCATTTTCCGATCGCGCTCCAACCTTCGACGCAGTCATGCCGCGTGATCTGCGTGCGCGCCGGCATGCGGCAAATTTGGGCGAGCGACAAAGTAAGCGGCTGCCAGACTTGCCCGTCGACGATCAACTGCCAGTTGGCAAAACCAGTGGCCGCGTGCGCTTGGTAAGCCTTGTCCGTCGGCAGCGTGTTGCCGTTAGTGCGAAATACCGGCGACATGTCGGCGCTGCCAAACTCGGGCGCGAGGGCCAACGGATCCATGACGGTCCGCTGCGCACCCATCGTCAGCCGCTGACCGGCGCTGAGCAGCCTCTGCACGGCTGGCGACTCATTAATGCGATCGCAGCCCGAAAGGAGCAGGCCGCCGGCCCCGGCGCCGATCGAGCTGAACAGTGCGCGGCGAGAGAGGCGGAGCGTCATTCGCCCATCTCCTCAGGAAGGCGGTACCAGCCCGTGATTATCGACCGCACTTCGTTGATGGGTCCGGCAAGGATGACCATCGCGATGTGCACGAGAATGAACGCGACGATCAGCACCGCGCAGAGAAAATGGATTGAGCGGGCTGACTGACGACCGCCGAAGAGATCGAGCAGCCACGGCCAAGCCGCATCAAGTCCCGGCGACATTGTAAAACCGGTCAATACCATCGTCGGCAAGAGACCAAAAATCACGCCCAGATAACTGAGTTTTTGAAGAATATTGTAGTGTCGCGCCTCCCCACCTATCGGAAAGCGCAGGCGGACATGATCCTTGATATCCTCCCAGATGCTGTGCGGCTTGAGTTGCGCGCGGTGGGGCGCCAGATCGCGCTGGATGTGGCGATTGGCAAAGCTCCAGACCCAGTAGAGCAGTCCCGGCACGACGAGCAGCCACGCAAAAGCAAAGTGCCAGTTGCGTGCGCCGGCGAGGTCGTAGCTCGAGGGGATGGTCACCAGAGCGGGAAACGCGCGTTGCTCGCCACCGAATACTCCCAATACACCTGTAGCAGGGAGTTGGAGCGCGCCCAGCCGGATAAAACCGCGACCCTCGCTGCTGCCGATCTCAAGCCATGGCGTTTCGTGATTAGCACCGTATTTTCCCCAATAGAGGCGGGGATGGGCATTAAATATCATCATCCCGCTCATCAGCATGACGAATACGGTCAACGCATTGACCCAGTGCCAAGCGCGCGTCGAACGGCGATGGCGATAGATCACATCGCCGCCACGCGGCGACGCCGTCGGCGAACCGTCAGGCATTATCGTCCGGCTCCTCAAAGTGCGAACCGATTGCGTCGTGCCCCTCGCGGCTGCTGAGCGTCGCGCTCCGGCCCAGGGATCGTCTTTGTGATCATCGTCCCAAACTTCAACTGATCGCTACGTGGCGCGCCCCGGCGGCTTCGCTCACGCGATCGGCCGGTCTCCAACGATGCCCCGAAACGACGCCGGTGAAATAGCGCGGTGGGCACAATGATGGAATGAAGGCGACAGGCTAGCCGACCGAACGACGCAGCCGCTTCGTCAGCCGCCCCTTCTTCATCGATTCATCATATCGGGATGCATCTCCATCATCTTCGCACACCGTGCGTTCTTCATCATGGCGCTGTGGGACATCCGCTGGCACGATTTCATCTTTTTCATGTCCGCCCTTGACATTTCCATCTTCGAACCGGACGACATTGAATCGGTGCTCATTTGCGCAAACGCCGGCGCGCCAGCCAATGTCACCGCTAACAGTGCGGCGGGAATCATCTTACCCATCTTCATCACATTCTCCTCACATTACACAGATGCAAAACGGTCCGCGCGAAAATTCGTTCCGGTCCCCTCGTGCTTTATCGTCTTTAAAATGCGCGATTTCGTGCAAAACTGTGATACCAGCACCAGGGGGCTGGAACGACGAGCAGATTCGGGGCTTTATTTTGAAGGAGCTCGCAATTGGTACACAGCAACCTAGATCGACTGCTCATAACGCTCGGCGTCGCTGTCGAAGCAGTTGCGATCTGCGAGGTGGCGCGGGGCCTTCGCCTGATCTACACGCCCGTCAACGCCATCGAAGTCCACTATGTGCTCGCAGGGACGATGCATCTAATGGTGTCGGGCGCCAAACCGGTGATCTGCGGGCCGGGATGCTTCGTCATCGTCCCACCCGGGATCTCGCACAGCGTCGCCGCCGACGACAACCCGCAAAGCGACGCAATCGCCGACGAGCACTGTTCGATGACCCGTGACGGGCTGTTGCTCTATGACGCTGCGGAGGGGAATGCTGGCGACCTGCGCACCGTCTGCGGAGTCATCATGGCGAGTTTCGCCGGCTCGTTCGGCCTGCTCGATTACCTGGCCGAACCGATCGCCGAGGATTTGAGCGGCGTCGAAATCGTGCGCCAGGCTTTCGCGATGATGCTGGAAGAAATCGTCAGTCCCGGCCTGGGTAGCCGCGCGCTCACCGGAGCGCTCATGAAAGTCTGTCTGGTCAAGGTACTTCGCAGCTACTTCGACGGATCCGGGACCCGCTCGACGCTGCTCGGGCATCTGAGCGATCCGCGTCTCGGCACCGCCGTCACCGCCGTACTCGACAAGCCGGCTGCGGCGCACAGTGTGGCGTCGCTGGCATCTGTCGCCGGAATGAGCCGATCGGCGTTCGCGCGCGAGTTCACGGGGGCGTTCGCAATGACCCCGATGGAATTCGTCGCGAAGACGCGTCTGCATCACGCGGCCGAGTTGCTGCGTTCCACCACTATCTCGGTCAAGGTGATTGCAGCTAGCATCGGCTTTGCGAGCCGCAGCCATTTCTCGCGTGCATTCCGGGATGCCTATGGGGCTGACCCGCGCAATTTCCGCAAGACGGCCACATCGCCCGAAGTGGATGCGCCCAAGCCCTTGTGGGGCTCGCGAGAGCGCTTCGCGCTTGAACAAGAGCCTGAATGATCATGCGTTCAATACCTTCTGCAGCTTTATGCGAGTCAGTGCGCGACGAAATCACCGGACCGATCAGCGGCCAATCGATCGCTGGATTTTCGATTGCGGATGCCGGGCCAGCGCTTTGATTCGATCCCACTCCCTGCGGCCGACCGCGACTTTCCCGGCTGCTTACACACCTTTCCGTTCCATTACCCCCCGGACCCCACCCTACAACTCCAATCCGTAATCACACGGGTTCAGCAGCTACGGCCAGAGTTCATCAATAAGCCGCAAGGCCGGAAGCGCCGTTGTTGATCGGAAGACCTAGACCGACACCGAACACTCCAATCGCGGTAAGGCTTCCGTTACCCTCCACTCGGTATGCGGCCACGCCCCCGGTACCGCGGAGGAGGTTGTAGAGGTATCGGCTGCCGGTGCTGAAGGCCAAGTCCGTTGGTTGGCTCTTGTCACCCTCGGGCGCGGCAACGCCGTTGATCAGAGCGACCGTCCCGTTCGAGAAGATCCTATAGCTTGCGATCGTGCCGCTGATGAAGTTGGCCGTGTAGGCGTATCGTTGGTTCTCCGTGATGACGATCCAGCATCCATCGGTCTGGCCGTTCTTGGCCGATCCCGTGATCGGAACCAGCGCGCTCGCCGAGGGGTTCAGTGTGTAGGACGACACACCTGCGTTATTGAAAACCGGCAGCCCTGACTCTACGACGAATAATCGGCCGGCCGTGTCGAAAGCCGCCGAGAAGGGGCGCGGCCCGGACGACTGATTCGGCACGGGGTCGCTGGGCAGTCCATCCGCTCCGATCCGGAAGACGTCAATGGTGAACCCGATTGTGCTCGCCACCTTCTGCGTGACGAGCAGCTCGCTGCCATCCGGGCTGAACACGATGTCGCCAGGAACGGCGATCGGCGAGCTCAGCGCCTTGTTGGAATTCGGCAGCGGTGTGAGCGTGCCATTGGTGGCGACCGTGAAGCCGGTGATCTGATTTCCGGCGACCGAACCGTCGAGCACATAGAGCAGATTGCCGAAACGGGCGATGCTAAGCGGCTCGTCACCCGCATACACGCTCTGGATGAGGTCAAGCTCCGACCCCTCCACGCGGAAAACGCTGACGTCGTCGCTCCCTGGATTTGCGGCATACAGGTAGCGATGATCGGGGCTGAGCACGAGACCGTGCTGGGTATCGAAGTCAACCCCGATGCCGCTGCCGCCGGTGGAGAAGCGCCCCGTCTCCGTCAGCCTGCCGTTGGCGGCGCGCGAGAAGGCGATCACCTCGTTGTTGCGGGCCCTGTTAGTCATGGCGAACACCGCGCCTGGAGCACGTCTATTTTGTGTTGGCACAGGCGCATCTTGAGCAAAACTGCTCGCTGCAGGTGCGGCGATGGCCAACACGATGAGGGCGCCTGCAGCGAGGCTCTTGAGACCGATGGACATGCGTTTCTCCGATGCTGGTTTGATCTACGATGGTTGGGCGAGACGTGAATTCAGTGGCCAGATCGCGCCTGGTGCCTAGATCCATCCAGGTTATCAGTCCGTCAGGCGCTATACGCACTCCCCTATAACACCGTTTGGAACTAACCCTCGGGGAAGTCGTTCCGGTTAGCCGTGCTAAATCGTCCTTGAAATGCGCGTTTTCGTGCAAAACTGTGATACCCCGCACCAAGGCGCTGGAACGACGAGCAGATTCGGGGCTTTATTTTGAAGGAGCTCGCAATTGGTACACAGCGATCTAGATCGACCCCGATGGAATTCGCCGCGAAGACGCGTCTGCATCACGCGGCCGAGTTGCTGCGTTCCACCACCATCTCGGTCAAGGTGATTGCAGCTAGCATCGGCTTTGCGAGCCGCAGCCATTTCTCGCGTGCATTCCGGGATGCCTATGGGGCTGACCCGCGCAATTTCCGCAAGACGGTCACATCGTCCGAACTCGATGCGCCAAGCCCTTGCGGAG
>JALZAY010000029.1 GCA_030948025.1 Pseudomonadota bacterium | reverse complement strand
GCGTGAGGATCAATACCCACGGGCGGAGAAATTCATCGACGATCGCGTGGATTTTGCTGTTGCGGCCGCCCTTGGTGAGCCCGATCGCCTGAATTTCGGCCCCCCTTTTCCGCCGCTGGCGCAGCGGCGAGCCTTGACATGGCTGCTATCCAACGCGGCTTGTTCCGGCGGCCCGGAAGGAGCGGCGCCCGCCTCGAATATCCTCTGCCAAATTCCCCGCTCGCTCCAGCGGGCAAAGCGATTGTAGATCGTCTTGCGGGGGCCATACGCCTTCGGGCAGTCGACCCAGCGGCAGCCGATCTTCAGCACCTGCATGATCCCGCTCAAAATCAACCGGTCGTCTTTGCGTAGAGGCCCCGGCTGGTTTGTCGGCAAATGCGGCGCGATCTTCGCCCATTGCTCATCGTTGAACCAAAACAAATGCGATTCCATCGGTTAGCCTCCCATACCGGTTGCCAACCTCTTGAATCATAACATGGTTAATCAGGTCTTAACCCTAGCATTGCTCATGGGGGTTGATGCTCCTTGTTGATCTCGCCTTCCCCAAGTCGCGAAGACGAGATCAAATGGCTCTATTCCATTAGCGCCGATGCGACTCCGGTCAGCGTTTTGGCCCGACCATCGCGAACATCGCGCCCTGAGGGTCGAGGCAGTGCACGACCCACATGGGGCCCGGCACCTCCATCGGGTCAATGATGATCTGGCCGCCGGCATCCTTTACGCGCTTGATGGCCGCGTCGAGGGCATCGACATTGAAGTAGTAGAGCCAGAACGGCGCCGGTGTTTGCGGCGTTTTCGTCATCATGCCGCCCGCCTGCGCGCCATCAATCGCGAAAATCTGATAGACACCCATCGGGCCCATGTCCATCGCCTCGGCCTTGGTCCAGCCAAATAGGCCGGAATAGAAGGCAAAGGCGCTTACCCCGTCGCCCGCGTGCAATTCATGCCAGCCGACATGGCCAGGCGTGCCGGGCGCGATTTGCGGGCTCTCCGGTCCGTCCGGGACGCTGAACAAGTTAAACACGGCGCCATGCGGATCGGCTGCGACGGCGAAGCGGCCAACGCCTGGAATATCCTCGGGAGCGCGGTGAATCGCGCCGCCAGCCGCTTTGACGCGCGCCGCATAGGCGTCGACATCGTCGACCGCGATATAACCCGTCCAGCCCGGCCGGACGCCCGCTTTGCCCGCATTTTCGGGGATCGGCATCAGCCCGGCGGCCATCGCCGGCCCCGCGGAGAAGAGGGTGTAGGAGCGATCGGTCTTGCCCGAATCCTTCGCGTCCCAACCGATCGCGCTGCGATAAAACGCTTCAGCGGCTTTGGTGTCGCTCGTCATCACGTCATACCAGACGAATTTTCCTGCATTCTTAGACATGGTCGGTTACTCCTTTGGTTTAGGTTGATTGAACAGCAGTTCCAGATATGGCCGCAGATGTTGCTCGCGGTGGCATGCCAATGCGCTCCGCGCGCTCACGCCTCCACAAGCATTTCGAAGCCGCCGTAGATGAGACGTTTGCCGTCAAAAGGCATAGGGTTCTTGTCCGGTTGCAGGCGCGGGTCCGCCATGACCTTCTTCATGCCCTCGTCACGCACATTGCGCGACGGCCAGAGAATCCACGAGAAAACGACCGCCTCGTCGGCCTTGCGCTTAACCGCCATGGGAAAGGACGTAAGTTTGCCCTCGGGCACATCGTCCTCCCAGCATTCGACGACTTTCAATGCGCCGTGTTCCTTGAAGACAATGGCAGCGGCTTCGGCGTGTTCTTTATAAGCTTCGCGATTGGCCGTAGGAACGGCTGCAACAAATCCATCCACGTAGGTCATGGGGGTCTCTCTTTCTTCCGGGGCCGATTGAACAGCATTTCCAGATATCGCCTGAGATGCCCAAGGCATTCTCGGGCGATCTCAGGTCCGTTTTTTGCCTTGGCCAGAATGAAGGCGCCCTGGATCACCGCCTGGGTGTAAAGCCCGAGGCCCTCCGCGCTCCACGCCGCATCGGGAGCATAGCGGGTCTTGGCTTCGGCAATGTCCTTGGCGACCCCGGCGGCGTGCGCGCTGATATGCGTGTCGCAGGCTTGCCGAATGGTCGGATGGGACTCAAAGGTCTCCTGAACCATCGTGCCCAGCAGGCAGGTGAATTCGGGCAGGCGACCCTGGAGAATCGCCATCCGGAAATCGACGTAACCCAGAAGGCGCTCCAAGGGATCATGCAAAGCGCTATAGGGAGCCTGTGCAAATAGGCGGTCCGCCATCGCCGCAAAATGCCCGGCGGCGGCGAGCGCAAGCTCTTCCTTGCTCTTGAAGTGATGGAAGAAGCTGCCCTTGGTCAGCCCGGCGGCCAGGCAGACGTCATCGATGGTCATTGCCGAGTAGCCTTTGGCACGGATCACCTGCACGGCGGCGTCCAAGATTCTCGTTTTCGACGCGTGTTGCGTTTGGACTCTAGTCATTTCAATGCCCACTCGTTGGTATGATACCACTTAGTATGTATTGTGTCAATAGGCGATCTGATGCAGCGAGGGTCTGTCCGGTCTGGCGCAGAGCCGCCAGTGCCACTTGGCTTGCCGTCATGAAGGAGACAAGAAGGCGAATTTCTTCGCCGCGGGTTCGAGTGGCGCGAGCCCGGTTGATGACCCGCGTCGCGTGCCCGCCGCCGATCTCGCCATCATCCGGCGCATGGCCGCGGTGCCCGCATGGTGAGCCTGTCGAACCAATCGCGGTTTCTCTTGCGCCTGCCGAAAGGCGCGGGCCGCCAGATGCGGCGCGATCTCCGCAATGCCGCGGGCTTCGCGACCGGCCGCCTTCATGGTGTAACCCTGATGAAGCGGATGGCGATCACGCGCCAGCCGCACCCGCGCCAACCACGCCATGGCGATCCGGGACGGATCGCGTCCCGCGATCCTCGCGCGCTTCCCGATCGGATGGAATCCTCTGATCGAAAAGGAATCGCTCGGATTCAAAGAGTTGGAGCATGCCGGAATCGAAAAAGCCGGGCAACTTTTTCGCAACATGCTCTATGGCCCAAGATTTATCCATAATCTTCGGCGCAATCCGCCTGTCGCCAAGCCGGATCAGGTATGAGCCGGCCTTAAGTTAAAGGATGGGCTATCATTTCCGTCCATGGCGCGGGGCTTCGTCCATCTCGTCGCCGTGGTCGTCCTTCGACCGGCTCGGTGAGGGGTTCGGCCGCAAGGATTTGTCCCGGCGGGTGGCGCTGACGATGGCGGCGGAGTTCGGGATCGCGGCGGGGGAGGAAGCGCTCGCGAAACCCGGCCTGCCGGACATCTTCACCACCGATCAAGGTCGCCGGTTCCCCCGGC
This sequence comes from Pseudomonadota bacterium, assembly GCA_030948025.1. Lineage (GTDB taxonomy): Bacteria > Pseudomonadota > Alphaproteobacteria > Rhizobiales > Beijerinckiaceae > Methylocapsa. Next base: position 20,193 of record JALZAY010000029.1, on the reverse strand, counting down.
CGCGCGCGAACGCCGGCAACGAACCGCGTCGCCGCAATGATTGGGGCACACCAGGTTCTAAAAACGGCGACCGATTCTTTGTGAGGCAGGCTTTAAAGCGGCAGGCGGATGGTTGCGACGGCAAGCGACGCGATGCCTTCCTCGCGCCCGGTAAACCCCAAACCCTCGGATGTCGTTGCCTTGAGCGCGACACGGTCAAGCGGAATTTCCACGATTCCGGCGATGCTGGCCCGGATCGCGTCGCGGTGCGGTCCCACCTTCGGTCTTTCGCAGACGAGGGTGGCGTCGATGTGGGCAATGACGCCGCCGCGCGCGCGCACTTTCGCCGCCGCGGCGGCAAGGAAAATCCGCGACGCCGCGTCGCGCCATTGCGGATCGCCGGGCGGGAAATGGCTGCCGATATCACCATCCGCCAAGGCGCCAAGCAAGGCATCGGTAATCGCGTGACTTAAGACATCGGCATCGGAATAGCCGACAAGTCCATGATCATGCTCTATTTTAAGTCCTCCAAGATAGATGTGGCCGCCCGGCCCGAACGCATGCACATCGTAGCCTTGCCCGATCCGGACATCGGCCAGATTGCCCATCAGCCTCGCCGCGGCCACGGCGAGGTCCTCGCTGGTGGTAACCTTCATGTTCGACGCTTCCCCGGCGAAGACGTGGACGCGATGCCCGGCCCACGCCGCGACGGCGGCATCGTCGGTGAGATCCAAGGCGCCCCCCGAGGCGGCTTTTCGATGCGCGGCCAAGATCAGATCGAACCGGAACGCCTGCGGCGTTTGCACCGCCCGCAACCGCGCGCGCGGCGCTGTCGCGATGACCGATCCTTGCGTATCGATCTCTTTAATTGTATCGGTTAGCGCCACGCCGGGAATGGCGGCACCATGGGTTTTTGCGGCCGCGACGGCGCGCTGAACTAATGTGGCGTTTACAAACAATCGTGCGGCATCATGGATTAAAACGATTGCCGGGGGAAATTGTTGCACGGAAAGCGCCTCCAACCCCAGGCGGACACTTGCTTGCCGCGTGGTCCCGCCAAACACCGGGCCAGCGAGGCCGGAATCCGCCTCGAAATGGGTTGCGCTGGTGCGATAGAGCTCGAGGTCATCCTTGTGAATAACGGGAAGAACTTTTGCGCCAGGAGCTGCGCGGATAAGTGCGCCTAATGTCCGCGCGAGCAGCGGCCGGCCCGCCAGGCACCTGTATTGCTTTGGAATTCCTCCCCCCGCGCGCGAGCCTCGTCCGGCCGCCACGACGAGGATCGCCAATTCTGCTGCTGCGTCCATGAATTCTCGGTTTTGCCCCGGTTGCGAGAACAATGACCCTCCTTCATTTTACCCATGGCGTCAATTTGTTCCCTTTTGATGCCAAAATAAGCAATTTCCTCGTTGCCGCGTTGCACAAAACGACTATGATATGGGCATGACTGAACTTGCTAATAATTTAGGCAGCACTTGCGGCGCCGCTCTCCAAATTGGCGGGCTCCATCTCGATGGGCGCGCGTTTCTCGCGCCCATGGCGGGGGTCACCGACCTCGGCATGCGTCGTCTGGCGCATCGCTTCGGCGCCTCTCTTACAGTTTCGGAAATGGTCGCCGCCGGTCACTACGCCCGCGGTGATGCCGCCAACCGGCTGAAAGCAGAGGGCGCGGGCGTGGGGTTTCATGTGGTGCAGATCGCCGGCCGCGACCCTTATGTCATGGCGGAAGCGGCGCGCCTTGCCCAGGACTCCGGCGCCGAGATGATCGACATCAACATGGGTTGCCCGGCAAAAAAGGTCACCAGCGGCTATGCCGGATCGCATCTGATGCGCGACCTTGGCCTTGCGGTGTCACTCATTCACGCCACGATCGCGGCCGTGCGCATCCCGGTCACGCTCAAAATGCGGCTCGGTTGGGACGGCCAATCGCTGAATGCTCCGGAACTCGGCCGGCTGGCCGAAGCGGAGGGGATCGCCATGCTGACCGTTCACGGCCGTACCCGTTGCCAGTTCTACTCGGCTCAGGCGGACTGGGCAGCGATCGGCAAGGTGAAGCAGGCGGTTTCGATTCCGGTGGCCGCGAATGGCGACTGTGCGAGCCTTGCGGACGCGGAGTCGATATTGGCGCAATCCGGCGCGGACGCGGTGATGATCGGCCGTTCGGCGATCGGGCGGCCCTGGTTCGTAGGCGATGTCGCCTATTTTCTGGCGCATGGCAAAGCTCGCGCCGAAACGCCGCCGGCCGAGCGCAAAAGCGCGGCGCTCGAACATTACGAGACACTGCTTGATATGTTCGGCACCGGGCAGGGCATGCGCCATGCGCGCAAGCATCTCGCCGCTTATGCCGAGCGGGCGGGCGTCCTAGATGGCGCTGCCCTGCGCCAGCGGCTGGTCATGCTCGAGTGTCCTAGCGCGGTGAGAACCACCCTTTGTCAATTATTCGACTCCCCTTCGTTGGCGCAGGCAGCATGAACAAATCTTTCGCATCGCAAGGATCGCCGCCGGCCGGGACCGCCGCCCCCGGATGCGACGCGGCCAAACTTTTGAATGCTCTACCGCATCCGGTGGTCGCCGTCCTGCCGGACGGATCGATAGCCGAAGCCAACTCCGCCGCCGAAGCATTTTTCGGGATGAGCCGGACTTCCCTTTGGCAACAGAGACTAGCCAATCTCGTCGTGGTCTTCTCGCCGCTCCTGTCCCTCGTCGAGCAGGTGAAGTCCGGTGGCGCGGCGATTAATGAATATCGAGTCGTACTCAACTTAGCAAAACCGGGAGGCGGCCGGCTCGTCGATATTTTCGTGGCGCCGCTGCACGAACCCGCCGGGGGTGTCGTTGTCATGTTGCAGGAGCGCTCTCTCTCCGAAAAAATCGACCGGCAGCTTACTCATCGGGGCGCCGGGCGTTCGGTCGCCGCGATGGCCTCCGTGCTCGCCCACGAAATCAAAAACCCGTTGTCGGGCATTCGAGGGGCCGCGCAACTTCTCGAAGCCGAAGCGACCGACCCCGATCGCACCCTGACCAGGCTGATTTGCGAGGAGACCGACCGGATCGTGAAACTTGTGGACCGGATGAGCGCATTTTCGGAGGGGCGGCCAGCCGGGCGCGAAAAAGTCAATATCCATGCCGTGCTCGACCACGTCAAGAAGGTGTCCCAGGCCGGGTTCGCGCGCCATATCCGCTTTCATGAAAACTACGACCCCTCGCTTCCCGCGGTTCTTGGCAATAAGGATCAGCTCATTCAGATCTTCCTGAATCTGGTCAAAAACGCCGCCGAAGCGATTGGCGAGTCGCGCAGCGACGGCGACATCGAATTAACGACCGCTTTCCGGCCCGGCGTGCGCCTGCAACTTCCCGGCGCGAAAGCGCCGGTGAGCCTGCCGCTAGAATTTTGCGTGCGCGACAATGGGTCCGGCGTCGCGCCCGAATTGTTACCCTATCTGTACGATCCCTTCGTCACCACGAAAGCGGCCGGAACTGGCCTGGGGCTTGCTTTGGTTGCCAAGATTGTTGGCGATCACGGTGGTACCATAGAATGCGAATCCTTTCGCCGCCGCACGACGTTCCGGGTTCTCATGCCGATGTATGCGCCGGCCAGGGCGTGAAGCACGGCTAAGGCTAGCCGGAGCTAAGAAAACCAAGCAGGACTTTAGAATCCGGCAAGTGCGAACCGGTTTTCCGCGCGCGGGAAGGTGCAGGTTGATGGCCACTGGGAATATCCTCATCGCCGACGACGATGCAGCCATCCGAACGGTCCTCAGTCAGGCTTTGTCGCGCGCGGGCTACGATGTGCGGACGACCGGAAACGCGGCCACGCTTTGGCGATGGGTTCAGTCGGGCGAAGGCGATCTTGTCATCACCGATGTCGTCATGCCGGATGAAAATGCCTTCGAGCTTCTGCCCAAGATGAAAAAATTGCGGCCGAATCTTCCGATCATCGTCATGAGCGCGCAGAATACATTCATGACCGCGATCAAGGCGTCCGAGCGCGGCGCCTATGACTATCTGCCGAAGCCTTTCGACTTGCGGCAACTGGTTTCGATCGTCGGGCGTGCGATGAGCGAGCCAAAAAACCGCGTCCGCGCCGCGCCCAACGTAGACCTGGAGGGCATGCCTCTCGTGGGGCGCTCCCCCGCCATGCAGGAAATCTACCGTGCCTTGGCGCGCCTGATGCAGACCGATCTCACGGTGATGATCAGCGGCGAATCCGGCACCGGCAAGGAGCTTGTCGCGCGCGCGCTGCATGACTACGGCAAACGCAAAAAAGGACCGTTCGTCGCCATTAACATGGCGGCAATTCCTCGCGATCTCATCGAGAGCGAATTGTTCGGCCACGAAAAGGGGGCGTTCACGGGCGCCAATCAGCGTTCCGCCGGGCGCTTCGAGCAGGCCGAGGGAGGCACCCTCTTTCTCGATGAGATCGGCGACATGCCGATGGAGGCGCAGACCAGGCTTTTGCGGGTGCTGCAACAAGGCGAATATACCACGGTCGGCGGCCGCAGCGCCATCAAGACAAATGTCCGCATCATCGCCGCGACCAATAAGGATTTGGGCGGACTGATTCGCCAAGGCCTCTTCCGCGAGGATCTGTTTTTCCGTTTGAACGTCGTCCCTTTGCGGCTGCCGCCGTTGCGTGAACGCAGCGAGGATATCGGCGATCTCGCGCAACATTTCTTCGTGCTCGCCGCCGCCGAAGGCTTGCCGCTTAAACGGATCGAACCCGATGCCCTCGATCGCCTTAAGCGCTATCGCTGGCCAGGAAATATCAGGGAACTCGAAAATCTCACCCGCCGGCTCGCCGCGCTCTACCCGCAAGAAGCCGTCACGGCGCAATTGGTTGATATGGAGCTTAGCGTCGATGCGCCGGGGACCGGGCCCCATTATCCGGCGGCGCTCGACCCGGAGAACGGGCGGTCAGGGGAGCAAGGGGGGCGCCCCACGCTTGCCGGCGCGATGGAGCGGCATCTCTCCGAGCTTTTCCAAGCACATGGCGCGGGCCTGCCGCCACCCGGACTCTATCACCGGATCTTGCGGGAACTCGAATATCCGTTGATTTCCGCGGCGCTCGCCGCGACCCGCGGCAATCAGATCAAGGCCGCCGAACTTTTGGGGCTGAACCGGAATACCTTGCGCAAGAAGGTCCGCGATCTCGACATCAGGTGGATGCGCGCGCCGCGCTAGGCGATATTGCCACGGCAAGCCAATGCCATCGGCCCCTTGGGTTCCCTATCATTTTTTCCAAAAATCTGCGGCTTGTGCTCGTTAAAACTGATTAGACCATGATCACGTTTGATCACGACGCCGGACGGCGAAGCATTTGAAAAGCATTTAAACTCAGATCAGATTTTATGAGGCAGGATCACGCGATACGGGATCCAAATCAATCGGTTCGGTTCGGTTCTCGTCGCCCTGGCGGCCCCGATATTGACGAGCGAAGAGCGCGCCGAGCGAAGGCTTGGTGCGCGCGACAATCGCGCATTGTTTTGATGGCGGCGGATGGCGCGGCGACGCGCGCGATCGCCCGGGAAGTCAACTGCGCCATCAGCGCGGCCTCGCATGGCGGGTACGCTATGCGAAAGACCGGGCGATTAACCGGGCGATTGAAAAGAGTGCAGGATCGCAAGCATTGTCTTGGATCATGCAATGATTCTGCCTCCCACGCGAATCCAGTCCGGATAGAATTTTCGGGAAGGACAGAGTCAAAGGGCCGGCAAAGGAACTTGCCAGGACATTGAGTTCTGTCGCCGCCGCCGTCATTTCAACCGCCGCATGTGGCGGGGACTACGCTCACGCAGCGGCCCTCACCTTCCGATGCACCAATCCGAAAAGTGGAACGACGTGGGAGGTCAAAGTCGACTACGACCGCCTTTTCCGCGGTACTGCTGTTCTGGCTGCTGTGGGCCTACAACATGGGCTTCGGCGAGCAGTGGTTCCCATTCGTGGGTAACCTGGACCGGTGGCCTCGGCGTCATTTGAATTGGCTCCGGCGATCGTGCCGGCGGCGGCGTCTGGAATGGCTGACCTCACCTTCCCGATGGCCACGCTGGTCTTCTTCGACCCACGGCATGGCCGGACTCATGGGCGGTCTCCTGACCGGCGTGCTGGCCAATCCCGACATGCTTCTCTACATCGGCACCGACAAGGACGCGCCTGGCATCAACGCGACGGGCTGGTACTATGGCAATTTCACGCAGCTCAAATACCAGGCGCTAGCCGCGCTCTTTATCATCGTGCTTAACGCGGTCGCGACCTTCGCCATTCTCAAGATCATCGGGATCTTCGTTCCGCTGCGGATGGACGCGAAAACGCTGGAGATCGGCGATATGGCCGTGCACGGGGAGGAAGCCTAGGCCAGCGTTTCCGATATTCGAATCATATCAACCGGCCTCGCCGCCCCGGATGGTTTCCATCGACCCCGCCGGTTACGACCGCTGCCGCGTAATGTGGCCGCCGCCAAGGATCCGTTGAATCCAAATCGCCTTCGCGTCACACCCCTCGCTCAACGTGGACCCACGTTTGGATAAAGACGATATAACAATTCGAAATAACTCATTAAATCAATGTATTATTACGCGTTTTTATCTCATAACTTAATTTTCATTGCACTCGCCTCCGGATAGTTGCGGCCCTCCCCGGTTTGACGATGGGCGTTCATCCGGCCCCCGAAATGTCGCAATCTTGCAACAGCGTGATATTATGGCAACGCGATTCACTTTATTCCTAATCGCGCACGGGGCCTGACCCTTCGATGTCTTTTTGCCGGCGACCATGGGTAATCAAAAAATATCGCGGCGGGCTTTGGGCGGAAAAAATAACCATCCCAGGTTTACGGCCCGCTTCGGTCCCGTGGCCGTTATCCTTGCCCTCTTTATCGGGCTCGTCAGCTTTCTGATTTTTTCCGGCTACACGCCGATCGCGCCGACGGATTCCGTCGTTCTGGGGCTGTTTGTCGCCAATATCCTTGGCATCCTCCTCGTCTTCTGTTTCGTCCTCGCCGAGGCCTATGCACTCTTCAAGGCGCGCCGGGCGGGGGTCGCCGGGGCGGAACTGCATGTTCGCATCGTCGGACTTTTTTCCATCATTGCCGCCGCGCCGGCGTTGCTGATGGCCTGGGTCGGTTCGGTGACGCTGGAACACAGTCTCAATCCATCCTTCATGCAGGATGGACGCGGCTTTGTGCAAAACACAATCGACGCGGCAAATTTGTTTCGTGAAGGTCAATGCTGGTCGCTGCTCCGCGAGGCGAGGCTCACAGCATCGGATCTCGACCTGGCCAAGCCCACGTTCGATTTTGACCGGTCGTGGTTTCGAGGATTTTTCACGTCGCGGGCGCGTTCTCTTGGCTTCACCGCCGCGGCTCTTTTGAAGTCCGACGGCACCGTGGTCGAGCGGGTGGACACCGGCGCCGTGGTTGGCACTGCCGTCGTCCGCCCGGAGCCGCGCGATTTCGACGTCGCAAGAAAAAACGAGCTCGAGTGCCTGATCCTCGATGGAGGCCGGACTTTCGTCGCCTTGCGGACGCTCCTTTCCTTTCAGGACACGTTTTTATATGTGGCCCGGCCGGTCGATCCGTTCACGGTGGAGTTTCCGCGCGAGGCCGCCAATCTCGTCGCGCTCTACGATGCTTTCGACAATCACCGGGGCCGCATAAGGATCGCTTTCGCGACCATGTTCGTCCTGATCGCCCTCATCATGCTTTTATCCGCGACCTGGCTCGGTCTTTCCTTCGCTGACAGTCTCGTGGCGCCGATAAGGCGCTTGATCGCGGCGACCGATGAGGTCGCCTCCGGCAATCTCCACGTTCAGGTTGCGGTGCATAAGTCCGAGGGCGATCTTGCCCATCTCGGCGAAACCTTCAACAAAATGACCTCGGAACTGAGCCTGCAGCAGCACCGGCTAATCGCGGCGAGCAGGCTCATCGACGAGCGGCGGCTCTTCACCGAGGCGGTTCTCTCCGGCGTTCCGGTCGCGGTCGTGGGCATCGGACCGGAGGGTGAAATTACCGTGCTCAATCCGTCCGCTGAAAAATTGCTCCCGCAAAGCGGCGAAACGGCCGCGCGGATCGCCGGTCAATCGATCGCCACCGTGCTGCCGGAACTAGAGGACATGCTGGCCGGCGCGCGTTCCAGTCAAACCCGGCTGGTCCAAGGACAAATTTCGCTTTCCCGCGGTGGCCTCGATCGTCTTTTCAACGTGAGCATCACCAGCGAGCCGAGCGAACGCGCCGACAAGAGCTATGTCGTGACACTCGACGATATCACCGATCTCGTGACCGCGCAGCGGACGGCGGCCTGGGCCGATGTCGCCCGCCGGATCGCCCATGAAATCAAAAATCCCCTGACTCCGATCCAGCTATCCGCGGAACGGCTGAAACGCAAATATGGGCGTCTGATCGAGCAAGACCGCGACGTTTTCGATCAATGCACCGACACGATCATCCGGCAAGTCGACGACATCAAACGCATGGTGGATGAATTTTCGTCTTTCGCGCGGATGCCGAAACCCCGCCTCGAAAGTGGCGACCTTGGCGAATGCGTGCGCCAGACTCTGTTCCTGATGCGGGTCGCGCATCCCGGCATTTTGTTTGAAGACCAGCTGCCGCAAGACCCGGTCCGGGTCCCGTTCGACCGGCGGCTTTTGGCCCAAGCCTTGACGAACATCGTTAAGAACGCAACCGAAGGGATTGCCGCGCACACCAGCGAAACCGGCTTCCACGGGAAGATATCCGTGGTGGTCGCGGTTGCCGGGCGCGCCGTCACCATCGACGTGATCGACAACGGCATGGGCTTTCCCAAGGAGAACCGGCAAAGGCTCCTCGAACCCTACATGACGACGCGCGCCGACGGAACGGGGCTGGGCCTCCCGATCGTCGTTAAAATTCTCGCCGATCACGGCGGCGGGCTCGAATTGCGGGATGCGCCAAGTGGGCGTGGCGCCTGGGTCAGGCTGTATTTTCCGTTGGGACACGATCATGGCGGGCATGATTATGGCGGGGATTGGGACAAAACCATGCCTGCCGAAGCCGGAAAGGGAGGGTGAAGAAATTCATGGCGAGCGACATACTGATAGTGGACGACGAAGCGGACATACGTGAAATTGTTTCCGGGATATTGGCGGACGAAGGCCATGGCACGCGCACGGCCAAGAATTCCGACGAGGCTTTGGCCGCGATTGGCGCACGACGCCCAACCCTCGTCTTTCTCGATATTTGGCTACAAGGCTCAAGACTCGACGGCTTGCAGTTGCTAAAGATCGTCAAGGAGCAGAACCCGATGCTGCCGGTCGTCATGATTTCCGGTCACGGCAATATCGAGACGGCGGTCTCCGCGATAAAGCTCGGCGCCTATGATTTCATCGAAAAGCCGTTCAAGGCGGACCGCCTGGTGCTGGTCGCGGAACGCGCGCTCGAAGCCTCGCGATTGAAGCGCGAGGTCACCGAGTTGCGCACAAGGGCCGGCGGGGCCAATCGGATCGTCGGCAAATCTGCCGTGATCAACCAATTGCGTCACGTCATCGAGCGCGTTGGGCCGGCCAATTCGCGGGTTCTGATCACCGGCTCGCCGGGCGCGGGCAAGGAGCTCGCCGCACGTGGCATCCACGACTCGTCGGCCCGCGCGGACGGCCCTTTCGTCACCATCAACTCGGCGACGATCGCGCCGGAAACGATGGAAATGGAATTGTTTGGAACCGAAGCCAAGGAGGGAAGCAGCCGCAAGGTTGGCGCGCTCGAGGAAGCACACGGCGGCACGCTCTACCTCGACGAAATCGCCGATATGCCCAGGGAGACCCAGGGCAAGATCCTGCGGGTGCTGGTCGAGCAGAATTTTCTCCGTGTCGGAGGCGCGACCCGCGTTTATGTCGATGTCCGCATCATCTCGTCGAGCTCGCGCGATCTCGCGGCGTTGATCGCCGACGGTTCGTTCCGCGAGGATCTTTTCCATCGGCTCGCCGTCGTGCCGGTTCGCGTTCCCTCGCTTAGCGAACGCCGCGAGGATATTGCCGAACTCATCGCTTTTTTCATGGAGCAGCTGTCGGCTACAACCGGCATGCCGCGGCGTTTGATCGCCGACGACGCGATGGCGGTTCTGCAATCGCACGATTGGCCCGGCAATATAAGGCAATTGCGCAACAACGTGGAGCGGTTGATGATCCTCGCCGCCGGCGATCCCGAGGCGGCGCTTACCGCGGATATGCTGCCCTCCGAGATCGGCGCGCTCGTTCCTTCGACGCCGAATGGCCCCGGCGGCGAAAAGCTGATGAACCTTCCCTTGCGGGAAGCGCGCGAAGTCTTCGAGCGTGAATATTTGGTCGCCCAGATCAACCGGTTCGGCGGCAACATTTCGCGCACCGCCGAATTCGTCGGGATGGAGCGCTCGGCCCTGCATCGCAAGCTAAAGTCGCTTCAGGTCGATTGAAAAATAATCTTCGCAAAAGGAACCCGGTTCCGCGGCCATGTCTAGGCAAAAACAAAAAAGCGCGATCGGGTTTAAACGAAACCGGATCGCAACGTGCCGCACGGCGCATGCGGCGAATCGCGCGCCACGGGTTGCTTCGAACGGCAGAGTCCAGCCGGCACGGGCATCGAGGAAGACAAGATCGAGTCTCGTTCAAGAACGGCATTCTCAAGGTCGTTTTGCCAAAGACCGAGCGAGCGCAGGCAAACGCAAGAGGGATCACCATCAACAGCCCAACCGAACACTGATACTTGATCCTCGGGGATCATGGGGAGCAACCGGCGCTTCCCGCCGCGTGAAATCGGCGGCAAGAAATTTGGGCGCATCTCCGGGGCGTCCTGGACACTCAAACGTTTCTCGCTCCGACGGTCTTGTGGAACCTTCGGCCAATGCTCGCGAACTTGAGGCCGCCCTCACCCAAACGCCATGATGACGGCATCGACCGCGATTGAGTCGCCTGGCTTTACGTTTATTTTGCCCACGGTGACATCGTGTTCGGCGTGCAAAACAGTTTCCATTTTCATCGCCTCGATGATGCAGAGAGGTTCGCCCGATTTCACCGCCTGGTCAACAACCACCTCGATCGATTTGACGAGGGCAGGCATTGGACATCGCAGCAATTTCGAGCCGCCGGATGCTTTTTTCTCTGGCATGAGCACGGCAAGCTCCGCCTCGCGCCGCGTGTAGACATGGGCGTCCGTCACGGCGCCGCCGTGCGCCAAGGAATAACCATTGAGAATGGGGCGCAGTCGAACCACGACCGTTTCGCCGTCGATCGTGCCGTTCCAAACTGGCTGACCTGGGACCCAATCGGAACTGCAGATATGCGCGTGCCCGTTCTTCTCAAATCGCACGACCAGCCCTTCGCCCTTGTCATCGAGCGTCACGTCATGACGGTTTTTGCCAAGCATGACCGCGCGCGCGCGGGCAAGCCGGAACGGATGTGCCGGGTGCATCTGGCCCGAGATCGCGCGCTTGCGTTCATTCATCACATGATCGGCGGCCGCCGCGACGCTCGCGAACAGGTGCGCTCTCTCTCCTTCCGGCGCAAGCGGAGTAAAACCACGCGGGTATTCCTCGGCGATAAAGCCGGTCGAGAGTTCGCCCGCCCGAAAGCGCTTGTGCGCCATCACGGCGGCGAGAAAAGCAATATTGTCGGCGACACCCTCGATAACAAACGAATCGAGCGCTTGCGTCTGCGCTTTTATGGCTGCCGTTCGATCCGCCGCATGGGTCACGATTTTCGCGATCAGCGGATCGTAATGGATGGAGATCTCGCTGCCTTCGCGGACGCCTGAATCGATGCGCAGCGTCACACCATTGCGATGGCCGGGCGCCGGCGGCCGGTAGGTCCTGAGCCGCCCGATCGAGGGCAAAAAATTCCGCGCCGGGTCTTCGGCAAGGACCCGGCTTTCGATCGCGCAGCCTTCTAGATGCACGTCGGCCTGACGGGCCGGCAATTTCTCGCCGGCGGCCGACCGGATCATCTGTTCGACGAGGTCGATGCTGGCGACAAGTTCGGTCACCGGATGCTCGACCTGCAACCGTGTGTTCATTTCGAGGAAATAGAAATTTTGGTCTTCGCCAACTATAAATTCGACCGTGCCGGCCGAATCGTAGTTGACCGCCTCTGCTAGCGCAATCGCCCATTCGCCCAACTCGCGGCGCGTTTCCTCGTCGATGAAGGGAGAGGGAGCTTCCTCGATTACTTTTTGATGGCGGCGTTGGATGGAACATTCACGTTCGCCAAGATGGATGACGTTTCCGTGCTTGTCGCCCAGTACTTGAACTTCGATGTGGCGCGGATCGGCGATAAATTTTTCGATGAACACCCGGCCTTCGCCGAAAGCGGATTTCGCTTCCGACCGCGCGCGGGCAAAATTTTCCGCGATCTCCTTGCGCGCGGAGACGATGCGCATCCCCCTGCCGCCGCCGCCGGCCGAAGCCTTGATCATCACCGGATAGCCGATGGCATCGGCGATCGTCGTAGCTTGCATTATGTCGTCGATGACGCCGGGGAATCCTGGCACGGTCGCGACACCTACCGATTGAGCGAGTTTCTTCGATTCGATTTTGTCGCCCATCGCCTCGATGGCCTTCGGGTTCGGGCCGATGAAGGCGATGTTGTTGGCGTCCAACGCGCGCGCGAACGTCGCCTGCTCGGACAAAAAACCGTAGCCAGGATGCACCGCCTCCGCGCTCGTCGCCGTGCAGGCCGCGACAATGTTTTCGATGACGAGATAGCTTTCCGCCGCAGGCGGCGGACCGATCCGCACGGCCTCGTCCGCCATATCCACATGCGGCGCATCCTTGTCGGCATCGGAATAGACGGCGACGGTCGCAATTCCCATTCGGCGCGCCGTCGCAATCACCCGGCAGGCGATCTCGCCCCGGTTCGCGATGAGGATTTTTTTGAACATCCAAGGCCCCGGAACAGCGGCACGCAGATCGAGGAGTGCCACCACGGCCATGCCGCCGCCTGTGTTTGTAGGCGAGCGCGGAGGGCGCGTCCATCGCGCAAAATAAGGGGGCAGGAGCTAGACAAGCAGAATGTCATAATATCACCGTGGTCCGGCAATTTTACGGACGGCACAGCATTTACTTATGACCTGCTTCGTAGTTGGATGAACGGATTAATACAGCTTGAAGCGCTGGGCCGCCTTCGCCCGGTTGCTCGACGACGACTGCATCTGTCGCACCAACGCCGCCGCCGAACGGGCAGTGCGCGGCGTCACCATCGGCCGGGGCAATTGGACGTTCGCCGGCTCGGACGCCGGAGGGCAGGGGCGGCCGTGGTTCCCACGCCGCTCGAGATCGGCGAATGAATCGACGCCGATCCACCGGCGTGGCTCGCCCACGTTCTCGTGACGCCGTGGGATCGTCCCGCGAAGCGGGGCGACGAATGGCCGCCATGAAATTGGACGCCGCGCCAGCAGGCAATCGCGGGAGCGGCTAGAGCCACAGCGGCGTTTACCATCCGAAAATTCCCGCGGCGCCGGCCGGATAGTAGATCCGGCTGATTCGCGTATTGCGAATCGGATGATGCTTGAGAGCCCGAGCGCTGGCGCGAGCCTACAGAGCCGGCCCATCCAAGGTTGTAACTTTGGTCCCCGGGCGGAAGGGGCGGCCAGTTCTAACGCAAATCCGAAAGAATCACCGAATTGTCGGAGCCGATAACCTTGATCCGCACAAGCACGTCGCCGTCGAACCAAACCTCGCGCGCGAAGTCTCCGGTCAGCGTGTCGGCGATTTTGTAGTGATGGGCCTCGTGCGTTACGCCATGAATAGTCAAGGTTTCGTTGCCTAGATCGGTAACCTCGATCGACAGAGGTTTGCCGGTGTCCGGATCGAAAGCGTCCAATTGATGGATCGCGTCCTTGCCCCATAAGCTTGCCGGCGCGGCCGTCTTGGGCAGATCGCTATGCTTGCCGTCGGCATCCATGCTCAGCTTGCCCGGCGCGGCCGTGACGTCAATGGAATGCTTCGTGCCATTATCGTTGGTCCGCGATTTAAAGGCGATGAGTTGACCGTTTTTCCAGGTTTCGTTGCAGGAATGTTCGTAACGATAGGCCTCGATGAACATTACCTTGACGGAAAGGTCGGTCTTGATCTTGACCGTCGTCGTATCGTTCTGACGCTCGATGTCGATCGTGTCGGTGCCGATTTTGTCACCTCCGCGGACGATGTCGAAGACCTTATGGATCTTGGCCGCGGCATTATTGGCGCTCGCTGGCACCATTGATAGGGCGAGGAGGGTTAGGAAAAGGGCGATTGTTCGCATGATGGTCACCGTTTTTTTGCGGATTGCCCGCGATATTACACCGTAAAAGCGCCAGTAATGAGACAAATGGCGATTGTCTGTGGAGTACCGCAGGGCTATCTTGCGATCCCGCTCCGCCCTCGTCATCCGCCCCGGCCGGTCACTCCTGGGTTCCACAATCGCCCGAAACGCGGCGCAAACGACGCTTACAACGATTCGCATGCCCATGCACCAGCGCTGAATCAAGGCCACCCTGTTTGTGTCAACTTGCGGTCTCTCCAACAAAATCGTGTCCTCCTTGCAACCTCGCATAAGTGATTCGCCTTGCGCGAACATCTCGACCCGGCCAGAGGCGGGCCTTGACTTGTTGCACCAGGTGGGAAGTTAGCCCGTGAGGCAAGTTTGTCCGCGCTTGGGAAGATTTATGTTTGGCTTGCGGCGGTCCGCGCTCCGGGCGGCAACCTCAACGATCGGTGCCTGATGCAAACACATGAAACGGTTACGAGCTTCCGTAAGATAAGCCTCGGGTCGAATCGGAAGTTTGGCCTCGCGTTCGGCGTTCTTTTCGCGATCCTGGGCCTTTGGCCATTGTTTCGCCAGGCCGGTTCGCCTAAATGGGGGCTGATCGCTCTGTCCACCGCCATCCTGGCTGTCGCACTCCTTCGCCCCCATTGGCTGATGCCGTTGAACCGCGGATGGTTCAAGCTGGGTCTCGCCTTGAACCGAATCGCCGGCCCCGTCGTCATGGCGATTTTGTTTTTCGGGGCAGTCGTTCCGCTTGGCTGGTATCTGCGCAGGAAGGGCGAGGATCTTCTGCGTCTTAGAATGAATTCCCATGCCAGGACCTATTGGATCGAGCGTGAACCGCCAAGTCCCGCGCCAGACTCCATGAAGAAACAGTTTTGAGGAGAAAAAACCCATGTCGATTCTTGCCGAGCTTTTCGAGTTCCTGGGCGCGCGGAAAAAATTCTGGCTGCTGCCCCTACTGGTGCTTTTCCTGATCTTCGGCGGCTTGTTCGTGCTGAGCCAAGGCTCGGTCGTCGCGCCTTTTATCTATACGCTGTTTTGACGGACCGGAGATGCTCGTCCTTGGCGTTTCCGCATTCTATCACGATAGCGCCGCCGCGCTCGTCCGCGACGGCGGGATCGTCGCCGCGGCGCAGGAAGAGCGCTTCACCCGCAAGAAACATGACCCTGGTTTTCCCGCCAACGCGATAGCCTACTGCCTAAAGGAGACCAAGACCGGCGCTGGCGGCGTCGATCGCGTCGTCTTTTACGAAAAGCCGTTCCTGAAATTCGAACGGCTGATCGAAACTTATCTCGCATTCGCGCCGCGCGGTTTTGCTTCGTTTCGCAAAGCCATGCCGCTGTGGATTAGCGAAAAACTGTTTCAGCGCGATCTTCTGCTCCGCGAACTCGCGGGAATCGCTCCGGAACTCGGCGATAAGGCCAAATTACGCTTTTGCGAACATCATTTTTCGCATGCCGCTTCGGCTTATTATCCGTCTCCGTTTCAATCGGCGGCCGTCTTGACGATGGACGGCGTCGGCGAATGGGCGACGACCTCGGCCGCGCTCGGCCAAGGCAGCGACTTGCGGATCATCAAGGAAATTCATTTTCCCCATTCGCTCGGGTTGCTCTATTCGGCATTTACCTATTACACGGGGTTCAAGGTCAATTCCGGCGAATATAAAGCCATGGGCCTCGCCCCCTATGGCGAACCGAAATATGCAAAGGCAATCCTCGATCACCTGATCGATGTGAAGCCGGACGGTTCATTTAGACTGAACCTCGATTATTTTGCCTTCTGCACCGGCCTGACGATGACCAATCGCCGCTTCGACGCGATGTTCGGGGGCGCGCCGCGCCGCGCCGGTCAGCCGCTGGAGCAGCGCCACATGGATCTCGCGGCCTCGGTCCAGGCGGTGACCGAAGAAGTCGTGTTGCGCCTGACGCGCTCGCTCGCGGTCCAAACCGGGCTTCGAAATCTTTGCCTCGCCGGAGGCGTAGCTCTAAATTGCGTCGCCAACGGCAAGGTTTTTCGCGACGGCTGCTTCGACCGGATTTTCATTCAACCGGCGGCCGGCGACGCGGGCGGCGCTCTCGGCGCGGCGCTTGCCGTTCATCACGCCGAAAATCAGGGGAGCGCTCGCAAGGGCGTCACACAACAGCTGGACGCCATGCAAGGCGCCTATCTAGGGCCGGCTTACGAACAAACCGATATCGAGCGGCGGCTTTCGGAAAGCGGCGCCGTCTTCGGTGTCGTCGACGATTCCGAGCTGATCGAACAGACGGCGGCGGCGCTCGCCAATGGGCAGGCGGTTGGCTGGCATCAGGGCCGGATGGAATTTGGCCCGCGCGCGCTCGGCAATCGTTCGATTCTCGGCGATCCACGTTCCCCGGCCATGCAGAAAGGGCTGAACCTCAAGGTCAAATACCGCGAAAGTTTTCGCCCCTTCGCGCCGTCGGTGCTGCGCGAGCGCATCGCCGGCTGGTTCGAGATCGACGCGGATTCGCCTTATATGCTGCTCGTCGCCAATGTGAAACCCGAGCGCTGCCGCAAGATGTCGGTCGAGGAACAAGCGCTGTTCGGCATCGACAAATTGAACGTCGTACGCTCCGATATTCCGGCCGTCACCCATGTCGATTATTCGGCCCGCGTCCAGACCGTTCATCAGGAGACGAACCCGCGCTACCACGCCTTGATTGCGAGGTTCGAGCAATTGACAGGTTGTCCAGTGCTGGTGAATACGAGTTTTAACGTGCGCGGCGAGCCGATCGTCTGCACGCCGGAGGACGCTTTTCGCTGTTTCATGGGGACCGGGATCGAGTTTCTCGCGGCCGGAAACTGCATTCTTCACAAAGCCGAACAGAACCCCGCGCTCGCCCGCGATTATAAGAACGCTTTCGAGCCAGACTGACGGCTTTTGCGCCAGTCATTGCGTTCCCTCAACCAGAATCCCAGGCATGCGGTTTTCGATGTAATCCCTAAGCATCGAGGCCCTGAGGCGGTTCGCCAATGCCGTTGGATGGGGGTCGCCCTCGAAGTGGAGTTTGGCGCCGGCGGCTTCCTCTTTCGCGAGGGAAACGTCCACGACTATGGCGCCGCCATCCCGCAAGCGCTGGACGATCTCGTCATCGCTGAACCCCGTTCCCTTGAGATATTCAGGCCACGCGACATAAGGGATGAGAGTCACGACGCCGTATTTTTCCTTGGCGAGATTCACCGCCGCGAGCACGATCCTGATATAGAGATCGACGTCATCGTGACTGATCTTGTTACGATAGGGCTCGATGAACAAACGATACGAAGCCGCCTTCTCGAGCCATGCCCGCAACCACATGTTCAAGCCTTCGTAGCAGTCGCCCTTCAACGCGAGCTGGCCGTTCTCAAGCGCATATCGAGGCAACGGCGCCGCCCAAGAGAGTTTACACGCTGTTCGCGAGGTATGCCAGGCCCCTGTCATAAAAATGAAAAGCTGCGGCTGTGCGCCGATCACGCCGTCGAAACGGCCCGTCCGCAATTCCGCCAAAAATTGCTGCGGTCCATAGGCGGAAAAGGCAAGATTGAGCACTCTTTGCTTGCGTCCGAGCAAATCCGCGAAGATTTGCGGCAGCGTCTCGGCATCGTTCAACCCTTCTCCGAAGGTATAGGAATCGCCAAAAAAAACGATCGTTGGGCCGGTCTCGACCGAGTGGGTCTCACGCAAAAGATTCGAATCGATCGTGTAATCCGCGCTGAACATCAAGACGCCGGATTTCAGAGTTGTTCTCTCGGCATGGAAGCGTCCTGGATGCTCCGGCCCCCAGCCGATGATGGGCTGGGGAACCTTCAAGCCGTTCGTAACGACGGCAGGCGGCGCCACCTTGGTCTCCAAAATAGTGGCCGTGGCTTCGATCATGCATAGGCCGAAGGCAAGCGAGGCCAAAACGACAAAGCCGTCGCGCAACTTGCCTCGCAGCCGCGAAGCCAAGCCTGCCAAAGCCAAGAAGGCAAGGATAAAAGTGGCTAGCCGGAAAGACGGGAAAGGTTGGCCCGCCTCCATAAGCGCGATGAGGCCCAGAAGGATCAATATAACCGCATAGGGCGCCTTGCGGGAGAGCTTGCGACTCATGGGCGGAACCCTGGCTTGCTTGTTTGCATGCGTTGGAAAAGAGCAAATACGATGATTTGCGGATATTTGTCCAGCCAGGTAGAGCTGGGACAATCGGGTCCCGTAGATCGCGGCGCGATTACTAAGAACGCTTTCGAACCAGACTGACGGCTTTTGCGCAAGTCAGTGCAGTCCCGCAACCAGAATCCCAGGCATGCGGTTTTCGATGTAATCCCTAAGCATCGAGGCCCTGAGGCGGTTCGCCAATGGCGTTGGATGGACGTCGCCCTCGATGCGGAGTTTGGCGCCGGCGGCTTTCTCTTTCGCGAGAGAAACGTCCACGACCATGGCGCCGCCATCCCGGAACCTCTGGACGATCTCGTCATCGCTGAACCCCGTTCCCTTGAGCCAGTCATGGTCCGCGATATAAGGGATGAGAGTCGCGACGCCGTATTTCTCCTTGGCGAGATTCACCGCCGCGAGCACGATCCTGATATAGAAATCGACGTCATCGTGACTAACCTTGTTACGATAGGGCTCGATGAACAAACGATACGAAGCCGTGTTCTCGAGCCATTTCCGCAACCACAGGTTCAAGCCTTCGTAGCAGTCGCCCTTGAACACGAACTGGCCGTTTTCCAGCGCATATCGAGGCAAGCGCGCCCCCCAAGAGCATTTACACGCTGTTCGCGCGGCATGCCAGGGCCCTGTCATAAAAATGAAAAGTCGGGGCTGCGCGCCGATCACGCCGTCGAAACGGCCGGTCTGCAATTCCGCCAAAAATTGCTGCGGTCCATAGCCGCCAAAGGCAATATTGAGCACTCTTTGCTTGCGTCCTAGCAAATCCGCGAAGACTTGCGGCAGCGTCTCGGCATCGTTCAGACCTTCTCCGAAGGTATAGGAATCGCCAAAAAAAACGATCGTTGGGCCGGTCTCGACCGAGTGGGTCTCACGCAAAAGATTCGAATCGATCGTGTAATCCGCGCTGTAAATTGGGACGCCGGATTTCGGATCTGTTCTATCGGCGTGGAAGCGTCCCGAATGCTCCGGCCCCCAGCCGATGACAGGCTGGGAAACCCACAAGCCCTTCGTAACGACGTCAGGCGGCGACACCTTGGTCTCTGAAATAATGGCCGTGGCTTCGATCATGGATAGGCCGAAGGCAAGCGAGGCCAAAACGACAAGGCCGTCGCGCAACTTGCCGCGCAGCAGCGAAGCCATGCCGGCCAAAGTCAAGAAGGCAAGGATGAAAGTGGCCAGCCGGAAAGACGGGAAGGGATGGCCCGCCTCCACAAGCGCGATGAGGCACAGAAGGATCAATATAACCGCATAGGGCGCCTTGCGGGAGAGATCGCGACTCATGGGCGGAGCCCTGCCTTGCTTGTTTGCATTCGTTGGAAAAGAGCAAATACGATGATTTGCGGATATTTGTCGAGCCAGGTGGAGCTGGGACAATCGGCTCCCGCAGATCGCGGCGCGATTATAAGAACGCTTTCGAACCAGACTGACGGCTTTTGCGCCTGTCAGTGCACTCCCGCAACCAGAATCCCAGGCATGTGGGTTTCGATGCAATCCTCAAGCAACGAGGCCCTGAGGCGGTTCGCCAATGGCGTAGGATGACCGTCGCCCTCGATGCTGAGTTTGGCGCCGGCGGCTTCCTCTTTCGCGAGGGAAACATCCACGACCATGGCGCCGCCATCCCGCAACCTCTGGACGATCTCGTCATCGCTGAAACCCGTTCCCTTGAGATAGCCGTTTTCCGGGATATACCGGATATAAGGTATAAGAGTCGCGACGCCGTATTTCTCCTTGGCGAGATTCACGGCGGCGAGCACGATCCTGATATAGAGTTCCACGTCTTCGTGAGTAGCCTTCTGAAGATAAGGCTCAATGAACAAACGATAGGAAG
>JALZAY010000028.1 GCA_030948025.1 Pseudomonadota bacterium | reverse complement strand
CCGTCTTGACCTTCCGGGTCGAGACCCTTGCACATCCATCCCGGCCAGCGCCGCCACCAGCGCCTTCTCCGCGCGTGGGTAGCGCTCGAACAGTTCCGTCGAGAAGCGGCCGGCCCGATCCTGCAGCCGCGGCCGCCGATCCCGAAACCGGCGAAATCACCCCCTAAAAGCCGACCCCGAGCAGCACGTACTGCGGCTCGCGCGACGCAGTAAGCCACACTGCGGCCCGACGCGCCGCAACGCGCGGAGGTATGGCGTGTTTCACCATGCGTGCCGAGGGATGCGAGCAAAAACAACCAAGCCGTGCCCGATAAGTGACCGGCCGGTGCGGCGGCACAACCGCATGCGCGACACGCCGAATTGGGCCAGACTCCACCACTTGAGGCTGCGCCGCGATCTCGGCAACGGGGTTCGGAGGCACAACCGCGGGCGCCGCCGTGGAATCCGCCGGCACGGTGATCGGCGAAGGGCCGAGGTCGGGCGTGGAGATCTCCGTGGAATTCGACGCCGGGAGGGGCTCTGCCCAAAGCGCCGTGACGGACCCGAACAAGACCGTTGCGGCGGCGAGAAAAAGTTTGGCGTGATGCATGGCGCGATACCTCTTGTGCAAGCCGAGGCCGAAAGACCCAAAGCAATCGTTTATCCAGAACCGTTTCTAAAAGCCATCGACGGGAACGCAATGAAAAGGCGGATAGGGCTCCGGATGTTGAGTCTCAAGTCTGGTACATTGGGGACCTTGCGGCAACTTGGTTTCGACACTCGACAACGTTCCTGGCGAGGCAAAATGGGGAGCCCTGCAGGGCCTTAAGTGTTCCACTGTTGCGAAAATACAACGTTCTCTCATAATCTCATTCCGAGAGGATATTCTGTTTTTAGTGATTGGTGAGCCCACGGCTTATCGTCCAACAACATATGTGAGCCGTTACCCTGACGCAATAGCCCAATCAAATTGTTGGAGCTGAGCCTTTCCACAGGCTGCCCCCGAACGTTTGCGAGAGAGTCTGCGGCCGCCGCCGGCGGATGTGTTTCTCCGTGCACTGTTGCAAAGGAGACACAGACTTCTGAGTCGCGCGCTGATAGGTTTTTCGAACCTGCCGCTTTTCAGGCGAGGCGAGGCGAGCGGAACTCGCGAATTCACCATTTAGGGGGTGAAAAAATGGTTAAGCAAATTATCGGCGCCAAGTCCGCTCCCGCGAGCGAGTCCAGTTACAGGCGATTGGCCCCAGCAATGCGCATCGTCGCGATCCTGGGTGGCTTCGCCGTCGCGGCGACTCTGTCGACTTCAGCGGCCGCGCAGTCTCCCTGCACCTCGACTTTACCCACAATTTTCCTCGGGCGCACCCCGATACCGGCCGCCGCTCTGGTGCCCTTTGCGTCCGGCGGGTCGATCAATTCCCTCGTCTCCGCGATCAACACCGCGAATACCGCCTTCCTGAGCCAGTCGACGGCATTTATCGGAGCCCCGCCCAATCCCGAGCCAGACCAATTGGGTGGCGGCGTCTGGGCCCGCGGCATCGGCGGCCAATCCGACTTCAAAAGCACGTCGACATCGACCTATGCGTTGAACGGATCGCCGCTTTCCGGCAACATCAGCTGCAACACAAAGACACAACTGAATTTCTCCGGCGTCCAGATCGGCACGGACGTCGCTCAACTGAACTGGGACGGGTGGAACCTGCATGGGGGCTCGACTCTCGGTTACCTGGGCGCCAACGCCAATGATTTTGCCTCCGGCGGAAGCTTCAACGATACTTTGCAGGTCCCCTTCGTCGGACTTTATGGCGCGGCCACCAAGGGCGGCTTTTTCGTCGACGGCCAGGTGCGGTGGAATTACTATCAAAACAAGATTGCCGACACGTCAAATGGCTTGTTCGGCCAGAATCTCGACGCGCGCGGTTTTTCGGCGAATGGCAATATCGGCTATAATTACGGATTTTCGGGCAATTGGTTCATTGAGCCGTCCGCGGGGTTCCTGTGGTCGAAGGTCTCCGTCGATCCCTTAAACACGTCCGGCACATTTGCGTTGGCGAATATTCCGGGCTTGGCACCGCCCGCCACGGTTGATATCAACCCTATCTACAGCGCTCTCGGACGCGTGAGCTTGCGGATGGGAACAAGTATCAGCACGAGCGATTGGATTCTGCAGCCTTTCGCCACGATCAGCGGCTTTCGGGAATTCCGGGGCAATAACAGCGCAACACTCGCGAGCCAGTTCGGTCAAGTAGGCGTTGGCGGCTTTTTGGGAGGCAATCTCTCCGCCACCAACATCGGGAACTATGGCCAATTCGGCCTCGGCCTCGTGGCCATCCTCCCGAACACGGGATGGCTCGCCTATGTTCGCACCGACTACCGGACCGGTGAGAAGATCAACGGCTGGGCCATGAACGGTGGCCTTCGCTACCAGTTGAATCCTGATCATCCCGTCGTCACCGGCCGCAGCGCCGACGTTCCAGGCGCCCCTCTGCCCGTCGCCGCCTATAATTGGACCGGCTTCTATCTCGGCCCCTCGCTCGGCGTCGACTGGGGCTATACCAACTGGACGTTCTTAGTTAACGGCAACAAGACCTATCCCCGCTTCGCCGGCGTCCTGCCAGGCGGCCAGGTTGGATATAATTATCAATACGGGAAATGGGTCTTTGGGGTCGAAGGCGATGCCGGCTGGACCAATGCGCATGGCGCCCGCGCCTGCCCGAATGGATTCTTCTTTAACTGCGAAATCAACGTGAATTCTCTGTACACCGTGACAGGCCGGATCGGTTACGTCTGGCCGGACCGGGTCCTTTGGTATGCCAAGGGCGGCTTGGCGATCGGCGAGGTCAGGGCGCAAGCCCGCTGCAACACCGATTCCCAACAGGTAATCCCCTTCTTAGGAGGAGGCCTCTTGAACCCAGGTTGCCCGGCGCAAGGCACGACCCGTACCGATGCGGGCTGGACGGTCGGCGGTGGCTCAGAGCTTGCCCTGACTAACAATTGGTCGGTGAAAGCAGAAACAAGCTACTTCAACTTAGGAACCGGCCATTACACGCAGGGCCCGAACTTCGACCCAAGCGGACGTGGGGTGGACGTCCGCCGCAGCGGCTGGATCTCAACGATCGGATTGAACTATCGCTTCACCGGATTCGGCGAAGCGCCAGCGGTCGTCGCCAAATATTAGGCTTAAGATCGATAGCAACATCGGCCCGGAACGCTCGCCATTTCGGGCCGGTGGCTCACTGAAAAGACCTCCGCATAGTACAATGCCTCCGCTCAAGGAGCGCCAGACAAACCGGTCAACCCCACCCATACGTCGGCGCCGCCGTATCGTTCGACAAGTTCCGATATTTTCAAAGGGTCACGCTGCCGGTCGAGCTGTAGAATCGCTTGCTCGCGCTCTACTTGTCTCCGGGTCGCCGACACCGCAATGATTTGATCCGCGCCGAACGGCTCACGAACTTGTAAAGCGTTTCGCTGTTAGGAATTCGCAATGATCGATAGCCCATTCGCGCACGCGGACATGGTTTTGCAGGGCACGTGACAATCGTGCTATCGCGCGCGCTCAAACATCACGAGACTCCAACCTCATGCTGGGCACATGCGATCGCGAATCCGTGCATCTTAGAAACCCACGCCAATGGCTGTGTTATGTGCTGAACCGGCCGTCGCCGACGAACTCATTGGCATGCTCGGTGCGCGCCTTACGAGCCGATCGAGCGCATATGACGGATGCGCCCTTTGACGTGACCTCGGCGCCCGCTCTTCTTCACGTGCGGCGCTCTGAGTTCTGTGTCTTGGCGGCCTTGAGACGGGCTCCTCTTCATGTTTGGCGCTCTGAATTCTATGTCGTCTCGAAGGCCTAGAGACTGGCTCTTCTTCCCTCCCGCCTGTCTCGATCTTCTGCTTAGGAGGCCCCGCCTCTGAGGGTGGCTTACCATTGCCCGGCGTTGCGACGATAGGCGCGGCGGGTGGATTTGGCGGACATACGCCAAGGTTTTGCTGCTTCAATTCGGATAGGAGGTCGTCAGTAAGATGATCGCTATCTGCCAAAGAACCTTTCTTGGAGTTATAGAGTGCCAAGGATTTCTTGGATGCTTCGTCAAATTTACCGTTGATTGATGCATTATAACAGCCTAGTCGAGCCAGCTCTGTCTGTGCCTCCTTCACCCGCGAATCGATTTTTTTGATGTTACCGTTGACTTCCACGCGAAGTGATGGGCACGCGGCATGAGCCGAAAACTCTACATATTGTTGGCGCGCCCCAGCCACAGTTGCGTCGATAGCGTCCAGTTTTGTCTTTTCATCCGCGCAAACCGATTGCTTGCGCTGCATTTCGTCCTCAAGCTTCGCGAGGCGCTGCTGCGTTTCGGCGCGAACCGTTTCGCAGGTCACGTGATCGAGCGCAGTTTTGAGCGATCCGATATCATTGTCTTTGAGCGAGGCGAGGGTTTTGCGATCCGCGTCGCAAGCGTGTTTGACCCCGCGCGCCACCTCTCTCAAAGCGTGCTCGATGGCGGGCTTGATTGTCGGGCAAGCCGTCTCCTTAGCTAAATTCTGGATGACGACCGTTTGCAGCGTAGTAGTTAGATCTTTCAGTTTCGCCAGGTCACGATCGCATATTTCGGCTGTACGTTGTTTTTCCAGTTCGACGTCGTGCTTCTTGCGGTCCTCCTCGAGCGCCGCGACCTTCGCTCGCTCCTCGGCGGCGCGCTTTTCTGCTTGAAGCCGTTCGGACTCTTTCTTGGCTTCTTCCTCATGGCCGTTCTTTTCGGCCGCTAGAGCGAGCCGTTCGGCCTCCTTCTTGGCTTCCACCTCATGGCGCTGCTTTTCGGCCGCTAGAGCGAGCCGTTCGGCCGCCTTCTTGGCTTCCACCTCATGGCGCTGCTTTTCGGCCGCTAGAGCGAGCCGTTCGGCCTCCTTCTTGGCTTCCACCTCATGGCGCTGCTTTTCGGCCGCTAGAGCGAGCCGTTCGGCCTCCTTCTTGGCTTCTTCCTCATGGCGGCGCTGTTCGGCCGCTAGAGCGAGCCGCTCGTTCTCCTTCTTGGCTTCCTCGTTCTCACGACGGATGCGGTCAAAAAGGTCGATGCGGAATTGCGCTTCGCGCGCAAAAGGCGATGCCGGAAATTTCTGGATGAACTCTTTAAAATCGGCCGGATTGGTCGATTCGCGAACCCGGCTCCACGCAGCGCTGTCACTTTCAGCCGGATTGAGAAAATAGTCGGTGCGCAGCGAGCTTGTGATCTCTGGCTGTTGCTTGCCGCCGGTCCGAGCGTAAACATCATTAGCTACGCGCCGGAACATCGTTGTGATCTCAAGGCCAGGTTCCTTGATGCGGCTAATGAGGGCTGCCGTGAATGGACTGTTGCGGCCTTCCCCGTCGTTGGCGACATGGTCGGGCGCCGTTGCATAGGCGATGATTGTCTCTTCCGCGCTATCGATGCGCGCCAGCCCGCCTCCGCCCCAACTGCGAGACGCGATGAATTGCCTTGCAAGGGGATTATCGCGGCAGGCATCGAGAACCACGATCTTTACGCTCTTCGCCTGGCCAACTGCGTACAAAATGCCGTCCTGGCTTATTGCCCGGTAGTTGAAGTCGAACTCATCCTGAACTTCGATGTCGGTCGGAAGAAAATAGTTCTTTCCATTATGCTGGAGACCGTGACCGGCGTAGTAAAAGAGCGCGGTGTCTGCATTCTTTGCTCTTCGCGAGAATTCGACAAGCGCTTGGTCGAACTCGCCTTTTCCAACATCGGTGCGGAGTATAACGTCAAATCCCATGCTCGCCAACGCCTGCGCCAAATCATGTGCATCATTAGCGGGATTAACGAGCTTAGGCGTGATGCGTGTATATTGGCCATTCCCGACGATGAGAGCGACGCGCTTATCCGCCAGCGCGGTCCCGACCCAAAAGGTCAAAATCAAAACGCTCAGAAACCGCACCGCAATGGGTGAAATGATCTTCACCATGCTCGCAATTCCAACTGCCGGAGCCTCCCGCTAATTTCGACAAGCGGCTAAAGAAAATCTAGGTTACTCTCATTGCACCACCAAGGCAAGACAGGGCGGGCAAACTTACCACGGGAATCGCATATTTTGCTAGCGGATGCAGGCAGACGTAGCGGCGTTCATGGCGTTGCCACCGGCGCCCTTCGATGCCGGTGACAAACGCGCCACCCGCGTCTCATCCCTGCCGCTTGCGCTACCAGAATAACGATTGCTCGGCGCCGCCGCGCTACGGCCATCAAGATGTTCCGGCGAAGGGTATGTCGACCGGGTTGCGATTGTCCGCCGGCGATTTTATCTACGACCCCTTACCCAATCCAAGCAGATATCGACTTTCCGTTGCTCATCATGACCTTTCCTCTGCTACGAGCAAAACTTCCGTCCTGGTATCTGGTCTGCCGCTGTTCCTCTTGTGCGGGGGGACCTAGAGGTCGCATCCGCGCGTTTGGATCAGTTCACGCGGGTCCAATTCTGGCCACCGCAGACGAGCCCACCGAACACGCATCCTTCGACCCGCAGGTTTTGCGGATTGTTCAGGGAGATATTGGCGGTGTAGGTCTGGCCATTCTTCGAGTTGTAGGCCCGGCCCTCCCAGCGATTGCTCTTGGTCGGCTTCATGTCGAGCAGGATAGGCATGCCGATGATGGGGCGATTGCGCAGCTCAGGATTGGGATTCTTGCGATCCGTCTCGTTCCAATTCTTCGCGCCGGCAACGACACCGCACAGATTGTTCCCGCATTCCTCGATGCGGATGCTCGCCTCGCCGTCTTCGACCAGCCACTCACCGACCGGGCTGGGCTCCGATGGCCCGATGGCGGAAACTGCCGGCCGCGGAGGCGCGATGGTCGCCACGGCGTCGGGTTCCAAAACAGGGGCCGGAGGCGCAACGTACGCGCCGGGCTCGCGACTGGCCATCGCTGGCGGCTCAGCGTTCGATCCGCTGCCAGCAGGGCTCGCGCCGATCGGGGTCGGCGCGGGAGCTGACGTCGCGCCAAAGCTGACGCCAGGCCCAGTGGCGCTGCCCGAAGCAGGGGCGGGAGCGGACGGCGTTAGCTTGGCCGCCGGCGCTCCTTTCAACCTTGTGGACGGCTTGGCGGGTTCCTTGCGATATTGTTCCTTACGATCATGGCGCCTATCGATTTCGGTCCAAGATACCGACGCGCACACCGACTCCGGACAGTTTTCGTCAAGCAGAATTCGGGCGATCCCGCCATTGATCGGGACTTCGAACACTGAACCAGCTTGGGCAGCGCCGCTCGTCAGGGCGAGGGCCATAGCAATGCTGAGCGTTTTCATATGAACCTCCGGTCGATCTAGTGCGATTTGGTGGGGACGGATAATGGTCGGTTCGTTACTCGCTTGATGCGGTCTTATTATACGTGGGCGTGTCGAACACGGATCTGCAAGCCTGGCTCAGGCTGGCCTTGTTGGCCTTCATGCACGAAATGATCAGCCCGACATTGGGAATTTCCGAGCTGCAGAGCCGGAATACGTCGGGGGTGCAGGCGACCCGCTGCTCGGCGGTGCCGAGGGCGAAGCTCGCGGTTGCGTAGGTGGACAGCGCAAGCCCGACGACCATGGGGACCGCAGCGCGCAGAATGGTACGGAATTTGGCCTGACCCGCTTTCATGACGCTCTCCCATGCTGGAACTTTGGTGATCCATCGGGATGACTGGCGTTCCCAATGTCTGCGCATTATTGGCACCAAAGCTCACCGGCGACTGTGACTTGGATCACACAAAATTTGCGACCGGAGGTTTTAAAATGGCGGATTATCGAGAACGAGCCAATTCAGCCGCCGTCGTCCTTGGAAGGGTTGGGCGCATCCGTCAGGAAGTCCCGGTCGGGACGTCGGCGGCACCACGATTGGGCGGGCTTCCGAGGTACGGACGGGATGATCGCGGCAGGCCGCCCCGACTCGACTTCAGCTGGTGAGACCCCCCAAACCATGCTAATGCTTAAGCCCAGTCTCATCCAGCGGTAAATTTTTGGCATGTGACAATGGCGTAACACGAACATGCGCGCAGTCTTTGTCTTTCTTATTTTGAGCCTTATTGTGGGGCCAGCCGCTCGCCATGCTTGCGCGCAGCAGGCCGATGTAAGGAGTTCGGGCTCGCGGGTGGCTTTGGTCATCGGCAACGCCAGTTATCCCAACGCCGACCCCCAATTGACGCAACCCATCGGCAACGCCCGCACCTTGGGCGAAGAACTAACGCGCGACGGATTCCAGGTCGACGTAGGAGAAAACCTTACCAAAGAGGCGATGCAACGCGCCTTCGGTCGTCTTTACGACAGGATCAAGCCGGGCACGGTCGCCCTGATCTTTTTCAGCGGTTACGGAATTCAGTCGAACAGACAGAGCTACATGATCCCGGTCGACGCGCAGATCTACAAAGAAGACGACGTGCGGCATGACGGAATTAGTGTGGACAATGTTTTGTTCGAGATGAACAACCGAGGCGCCGGCGTCAAGATCGCCGTTCTCGACGCTTCGCGGCGCAATCGATATGAGGGTAATTTCCGTGTAGCTCCCCTTGGGCTCGCCCTTCCGGCGAACCCCCCGAGCGGAACGTTGGTCGTGTACGCCGCGGCGTCGGGCAGCGTGGTCCGTGATGCCGCGAATGACCGCAGCCTGTTTGTGAGCGAGTTACTTAAGGAAATGCGTGCGCCGGGAGTGCCGGCCGAAGAAGTTTTCAACCGCATGCGCATGGGCGTCTTGCGAGCAACCCTGGGCGAGCAGAATCCCTCGAATTATTCCTCGCTGAACGAGGATTTTACCTTCGGCCCGCAGGTTCGGGCGCGGGAACAATTGGGAAAGGTCGAGCAGCCCCCGGTGGGCCCAGAGAGCAAGCCAATTCCTGACGTCAAGGAACCCCCGGCGGCGGGCCCTGACGTCAAGGAACCCTCGATGGGCCGAGACAGCCAGCGAATTCCTGACGTCAAGGACCTCGATGCCATCAAGGACCTCGATAGGAAGCTTCAGAACAATCCGAGTGACGCCGCCGCTTTCTATAGGCGCGGGCAACTTTATGCCAAGACCGCTGATTTTTCCCACGCCATAAAGGATTTCGACGAGGCGCTTCGGCTCCACCCCAAGGATGCCGATACGCTGAACAACCGCTGCTGGGCACGCGCAATGGTCGGCGATTTCCAGACAGCTCTGAAAGACTGCAACGAGGCGCTGCAGATTTTGCCCCGTTACGCCGATGCCTTGGACAGCCGCGGACTTGTCAAACTGAAAATTGGCCTGCCTTCGAGCGCTATCGCCGACTATGACGCGGCGCTGCAAATCAAGCAACAAGCATCGTCCCTGTATGGGCGTGGCATAGCCAAGAAACAGACCGGTGATACCGCGCAAGGGGACAGCGATATTGCCGCGGCGAAAGCTCTCGATCCGGAAATTGCCGCGGAGTTCGACAGGTGGGGCATCCGCTAGGAGCGAGCGGCAGCAATCCGCGGACTTTCCGCACATGATGCAAATGAAACTGGGAGAACAGCCATGTCAGTAGATCTTGCCAAATTAAAGCGCGCTCTTGCCTGTTCGTTGCTTGCCACAGGATTGGCTCTGGCCACGGGCATCGGATCGGCGCTCACGGCCGAGAAGCCTTCGGTCGATCAAATCATCAAGGCGTTGACGCCCAATCTGACACGCAGCCTCACAACATCGCCCGCCGAGTCTGCGCGGAACGTGGACGAAACGCAGTTCCTCGACAGCTTGAGGAACAGAACGACACGTTCGCTCACGCTCAATGAGCGCGAGAAGATAGCAACGATTGCCCAGGACAAGCCGAGCATCGATATCGACATAAACTTCGAATACAACTCGGCCAAGCTCGCGCCCTCGGCGATGTCCACGGCCAGGACCCTCGGCGAGGCGCTTTCGAGTGCGGAGTTGAAGGGCGGCACCTTTATCGTCGAAGGTCACACGGATGCCAAGGGTGGCACGGAATTTAATCAGAGGCTCTCCGAGCGGCGCGCGGACGCGGTCAAGCGCTTCCTCGTGGAGGATTATAGGATACCGGCCGCGAATTTGAGACCTGTTGGCTACGGCAAGACCAAGCTCAAGAACAAAGACAATCCTTTTGGACCAGAAAACCGCCGCGTCCGGGTTGTCAACATGGCGAATAATATGGCGAATAAATAGGAGTCGAGAGCGAGCGTTAGCAAGCGAAGCACCTCCCGGGAGTCGTCGGCGGCTCGCTCACGACCAAATGCGGTTGCTGCGCGGGAACCGGGGGAATCTTGCGGGCGAGATAGCAACGTGTTTCGGGCTGTGGCATGATTTTGCGATGAAATCCTCCGTCCTTTTTACGATCGGTGCCGCGACGGCAACTTGTCTGATCGCAACGAATTTTTCCGGGCCTCAGCGCGGAAGTGCGGTTGCGGCGCAGCCGAATTCATCGGGCGGCGCCGTGGTGAAGCTCGTTCGCGCCACCAAGGAATGTTTCTCCGGCACCATTTACGTCACCGGTATCCTTGTGCCCAGACAAGAGGCCGTCGTGACCCTCGACTTGGGATTCAGGGTCACCGAAGTATTGGCCACGGAAGGCGATCAGGTGAACGTTGGGCAGGTGCTCGCGCGGGCGACAAGGCAGTCCTCGGAAGGCCCGTCCGCCGCCGGCACGCCCGCATCCGCGAAGCCGACCTCCAACACGATCGCGTTGAAGGCTCCCGCCGCTGGCCTCGTGACGAACTCGACGGCAAGCGTCGGGGCGGTGGCATCGCCCCGCGGCGAGCCGCTGTTTCGCATCATGATCGACAACGAAATCGAACTTGAAGCCGATGTGCCGAGCATCCATGTGCCGAAGCTCAAATCCGGGGAACCGGCGCGGATCAAGCTCGAAGACGGCACCGAACTGATCGGACGGCTC
The DNA here is from genome assembly GCA_030948025.1 of Pseudomonadota bacterium. Classification (GTDB taxonomy): domain Bacteria; phylum Pseudomonadota; class Alphaproteobacteria; order Rhizobiales; family Beijerinckiaceae; genus Methylocapsa. Next base: position 12,791 of record JALZAY010000028.1, on the reverse strand, counting down.
CGCCTGGTGCCGGCCCAAATCGATCGAACCACACAGCTCGGCCGGGCCCGGCTGTCGGTCGCTCAGGATCCATCGCTTCGGGTCGGAATGTTCACCCGGGCAACGATCGATGCCAGCGAGAGCTGCGGCGTCGCCGTCCCCCGTGACGCGATCTTACGTCAGACCGAGGGAACAAGCGTGCAGGTGGTGCGCAATCGGACAGTCGAGACGCGGCGGGTTCGTGTCGGGCTCTCGTCGGATACCAGTTTTGAAATCAGTGAAGGGCTCAAGGAGGGCGACATCATCGTCGCCCACGCCGGCACTTCGCTGCACGATGGCGATCAGGTGCAAACAATTTTCGCCGACGAACCGGACAACTGAGAATGCGGCGATGGCGCTGAACATTTCGGCTTGGTCGATCCGTCGACCACTACCCTCGATCGTCATGTCGATCATCCTGTTGCTGCTCGGCTGGACGAGCTTCAGCAAACTGCCGATTACCCGCCTGCCGAACGCCGATATCCCGGTCGTATCCGTGGTCGTCACCCAGTTCGGGGCGGCGCCAGCAGAGCTCGAGGCCCAAGTCACGAAGACGATCGAAGATGGCGTCTCGGGCGTCGAGGGCGTCCGCCACATCGCCTCATCAATCACCGACGGGATTTCGGTGACGACGGTTGCCTTCAGGCTCGAGACCAATACGGATCGCGCCCTCAACGACGTCAAGGATGCCGTCACGCGCATTCGAGCCAAGCTTCCGCGAAATGTCGAGGAACCGCTGATTCAGCGTGTCGACGTGGTAGGCCTGCCCATCGTCACCTATGCCGCGATCGCGCCGGGCAAGACTCCAGAACAGCTCTCCTGGTTCGTGGACGATATCGTCACGCGCTCCCTGCAGGGGGTCCGGGGTGTTGCGCAGGTCGAACGCATCGGTGGCGTAGAACGGGAGATCCTTGTTTCGCTCGACCCGGATCGGCTGCAGGCGGTTGGCTTGACGTCGGTCGACGTGAGCCATCGATTGCGCGGCACCAATGTGGATCTGGCCGGTGGTCGCGCCGAAATCGGCGGCCGCGATCAGGCGATCCGCACGCTCGCCGCAGCGCGGACGCTCAATGAACTGACGGCGACAATGATTAGCATGCCGATGGGCGGCGAGGTTCGTCTCGATAATCTTGGCATCGTGACCGACACGATTGCCGAACGGCGAACCTTCGCCCGGCTCAACGGCGAGCCTGTCGTTGCGTTTGGAATCAAACGCTCGAAGGGGGCAAGCGACGTCATCGTCGGAGAGGCGGTGCAAAAACGCGTCGATGAACTCAAGCGAGACCATCCGGACGTCGACCTCAGGCTGATTGACACTTCAGTCGACGTCACTCGGGGCAATTACGAGGCCGCCATACATACGCTGTTCGAAGGCGCCGCGTTGGCGGTCATCGTCGTGTTCCTGTTCTTGCGCGATTTTCGGGCCACGGTTATCGCGGCAATCTCCTTGCCGCTTTCGATATTCCCCGCATTCTGGGTGATGGATGTTCTGGGCTTTTCGCTTAACCTCGTGAGCTTTCTCGCGATTACGCTCAGCACGGGCATTCTCGTCGATGACGCGATTGTTGAGATCGAGAACATCGTGCGCCACATGCGGATGGGAAAATCGCCCTATCAGGCGGCACTCGAAGCGGCCGACGAGATTGGCCTCGCGGTCATCGCCATCAGCCTGACGATTGTCGCGATTTTTGCGCCCGCAAGCTTTATGTCCGGCATTGCAGGTCAGTTCTTCAAGCAGTTCGGCATCACCGTCTCGGCGCTGGTATTGTTCTCACTGCTCGCGGCGCGCCTCGTCACTCCGATGCTGGCTGCCTATTTCCTCCGGCCTCATCATCAGGCGGAGAAACCGCCGGGGCGCCTGCTAAGGACTTATGTTCGCCTCGTGACCTGGTCGGTCCGGCACTACTTCGTTACCGTATTCGTCGGTTTGCTGCTGTTTGCAACCTCGATTTGGAGCATGGGACTTCTGTCTAAGGGATTCCTGCCGGCGCAGGACACGGCTCGGTCGGTGCTGGCGATCGAACTGCCGCCCGGATCGCAATTGTCCGAAACCGAAAAAGCGACGGAGGGTATCGTCACCCGCTTGCGCAATCGACCGGAAGTAAAAAGCGTCTTTGTCGACGGCGGAAGGATACCGAAGAGAGCAAATGAGGTCCGCAGGGCCGGGCTGATCATCAATTACACACCGAAATCCGAGCGCGCGATCACACAGGGTGAACTGGAATTGGCCATTGGCCGCGAGCTCGATGACATTCCAGACATTCGGTACTGGTTTACCGACGAGAACGGGCTCCGCGCGATTTCGCTGGTCGTGACCGGCGAAGACAGCGTGATTGTCGCGAATGTCGGCAGCGAGCTTGCGAACGAGATGAAACGAATACCGCTGGTCGCCAACGTCACTTCGGAAATCTCGCTTGACCGGCCGGAGCTTCGCATCCGTCCGCGAACGGACCTGTCAGTCCGTCTCGGCGTGTCGACTGAGAGTTTGGCTGAGACGATCCGGGTGGCAACGATCGGTGACGTCGGCCCGGCGCTTGCCAGGTTCGACGCGGGCGATCGCCTGGTCCCCATTCGCGTACAGCTCGAGGCCAGCGCTCGGGCCGACCAACAGGTGATCGAGCAGTTGCGGGCGCCCATGGGGCGCGGAGGCGGTGTTCCCCTCGCAACGATCGCCGATATCCAATTTTATCAGGGACCGACGAGCATCAATCGTTACGACCGCGAGCGTGAGGCAACGGTCGCGGCGGATCTCGCAGGCATCTCCGCGCTCGGCGATGCGATGCAGGATATCTCTGCGCTGCCCGTAATGAAGAACCATCCCAAGGAGATCAGCGTCAATCCGTCGGGCGACGCGGAAAGCCTGAATGAGCTGGCCGACGGCTTTGCCGATGCCATGCGCGGCGGGCTGATGATGGTCTATGCGGTGCTTGTCCTTCTGTTCGGAAGTTTCCTGCAACCAATCACAATCTTGTTTTCGCTGCCGCTCTCGATCGGTGGGGCGATCATTGCGCTCCTGCTCACCGGCAAGCAACTCACCATACCGGTCTACATCGGGATCCTGATGCTGATGGGCATCGTCACGAAAAATGCGATCATGCTGGTCGACTTTGCAATTGAATCGATCCGCCATGGCATGAATCGCGACGCCGCCATCATCGATGCCGGCCAGAAGCGGGCGCGACCGATCATCATGACGACGGTCGCCATGGTCGCCGGCATGGTCCCGAGCGCCCTGGCATTTGGCGCTGGAGGTGAATTTCGATCGCCCATGGCGATCGCCGTGATCGGCGGACTGCTCGTTTCGACCGTGCTGTCGTTGGTCTTCGTTCCGGCCGTGTTCTCGTTGATGGACGATGTTGCGCGCTTCGCGTGGCGGCTCGGCAAGCGCTTCGTCAGCTCGGGGCACGAGATCGAGCAATCGAAAGGCGCACCTACATATCCTGCTGCCGACTAGCGTGGAATTCAGCTCTCGCGCGCCTCGGCCCTGAGCCGGCTGCCATTCAACAGCAAGATACGTCCGCGGCGTATTTCGAGAATACCTTGCTGCCGCCATTGCTGCAATTGACGGTTTACGCTTTCGCGCGACGCCCCCACATAGATTCCCAGCTGTTCCTGGGAAATGTGAACCTCCGATCCGAAATCGGTGGCGAGGGCACAGAGTCGCCGCGCTAGCCGGACCTGGAGGGGCAACAAGACGGACTCTTCGATGCGGTCGCTAACCCACCTGATCCGCTGGCAGAGCAACGCGATGAGTTTCACCGCGACCCGCGGCTCGCTCTCGAGATAGGACAGGAAATCATTCCGCCGGAGAACGAAGAGTTCGCTGGGTTCCCCAGCCGTCGCATCAGCGGTGCGGGGTTGACCATCGAGCACCGCAATTTCTCCGAACAGATCACCGGCACCGAGAAAATTCAGCGTCAGCCGTCCTCCATTGGCCGAACCGGTTTCGATGCGAATCTGTCCTCGTCGAATCCCGAACAACGCGTCCCCGCTGTCGCCCTTCTGGAACAGTAGCTCGCCGGTGGCGGCATACTGCGTGTGGCACAATGCGGCAATCTTGTTAATCGAATCGGCGCCCAAGCCGGAGAAAAGGGGATTCAACCCGAGGAGCACCGCAAATTCAGATTGCTTGCTCATCGCCATGATCCACGGGTAATTCACGCGGGGGACAGCAAAAGGCATATCGACAAAGTGCGATGCTAGTCACATAATTGCTCGATCGCAACGGCCGGATTTGAATTTACGAGAAAGGCCGGCTGCCAACCGCGGCCACATCTCCCGGCGAGGCAAGATGTGCCATTCGGCGCATCGCTGTCGCTCTCTAGCCGGTATTCATTAACACGGGAAATCGACATGAAGACATTGAAGATCGCGGCCATAGGTATTGGCGTTGTTTTGGTGACAGCTTTGCTTGCCCTGGTGCTGGGGGTTCCCGCCGGCCTCGTGGTGGGTGCGCTACAAAACAGAGTCGAAGCCGATACCGGATATCGATTGCGGATCGTCGGCAATTCGACGGTGGCGTTCTGGCCGTCACTGACCTTAACAGTTCGCGACATCACCCTGTTCGACGCAAACGACGCGGATTCGCTGGGCAAGCTCACAGCCGAAAGCATGCGGTTCTCAATTACGTTTTCGAGCCTGTTCGCAGTCTATCCGCAGATCAGCGAGATCGCCATTGCGCGCCCGGTTCTGCGCGTTCCGCTCGTGCGCCAGCGATCGAACCCCACGGGGAACGCATCGTTGCGACCGGGGAGCGATCCCTCCGTCTCTGCAAAGAACTTTCCAGTCGACCGAGTAACCATCGAAGACGGCACCGTCGTGCTCTCCAGCGCAAGGGACCACTTCGAGAGTCGAATCAACGGGATCGCTCTGACCGCTTCGCTGTCCGGGCGGGATGGCCCGCCCGGCATCAGGGCGCTAGGACAGTGGGGCGATCGGACACTTCGGTTTCAGGTCAAAGCGGATGGGTCGGCCGACACCTGGACGGGACAGGCTGTCCCGGTCCAATGGTCTTTCGAGGCCCCCGGTTTGCTGCAAGATCCGCTGTCCGGCGCGGCCGACATCAAGGTGGCCGGCTCGACGCTGACAATTAACGGGCTGAAAGGAACAATCGGCCAAAGTCCATTCACCGGTTGGGCCTCGGTCGAATTCGCCAGCAAACCGGTGGTAAAAGTGGACCTCGACTTCCAACGTCCAACGCTGGGGCTTGGGCCTGCCAAAGCATCAGATGCCGGCGGTACCGGATTTGGCTTTGGCAGCACCGGACCTCGTTCAGATTCGAACCAGCCGTGGAGCGATCGAGAGGTCAATATCGACGCATTGAATTACTTCGATGCGGATGTGCAAATCTCGGCCGCCGAGTTTAGAGTCGATAAGTTCCGCTTCGCACCTATGTCGGTTCAAGGGACGGTCGCCAACGGGGTGCTGAAAGCTGAGTTTCCGCATATCGGGCTCTATGGCGGCCAAGGCGATGGTGTACTGCTCGTCGATACCTCCGAGGCGATGCCAAATCAGGCCATGCGAATCAACCTGAGGGGACTGCGTGCGCTGCCACTGCTGATCGACGTGGCTCATTTCGATGCCCTCGACGGGCACTTGCAGGCGAAAATCGACGTGCACGCGACGGGGGCAAGCCTCCGCACTGTCATGTCGACGCTCGGCGGATCAGCGGACATCATTGTCCAGGATGGGGAGATCCGCGACATCAACGTCGCCAAGATGATCCGCGCCTTGGCGGCAAACCCGCTCACCGGTTGGCAAGAGAACAAGGCTGAAAAGACGGATCTCTCCCAACTCAGCGCGCTCTTCCGGATCAGCAACGGTCGAGCGACGACGGATAATCTTCAATTGATGGGACCCCTCGTGCGCGTGAACGGTGCGGGTTCCGTCAATATCGCCGCAAAAACACTGTGGTTCAAACTCGATCCGAAACTCATCATGAGCCTCGAAGGCCAGGGCGGCCCTGCGGACCCGGTCGGTCTCTGGATGCCGGTCGTCGTGCAGGGGACCTGGGGCGAGCCGCGTATCTATCCCGATATTGCCGGAATCCTGGACGATCCGAATGCCGCTTATGCCAAGCTACATGCTCTCGGCAAGGGGTTATTCGGCAGCAGCAACGCGCAATCGGGTGCCGGGGTTGACACGCTCACCCAGGGCTTGGGAAATCTTTTCGGTCCTTCGACCCACGATCGCAAGGACGTTGGCCCGAATTCGACGGGAGGCGCAAAAGGATCCGATTCTCGCGACACGCAGGTCCCCAATCTCGATTTCCTGCGCGATTTATTCGGCCACTGAGAGGCTGTCTGTACCACCCGGTCCCGGATTGTCGGTATGTCGAGTGGCCTTTCTCCCCTCGGGCTTCGGGATCATCACGCTGCGCACCGGTGCTGCCGTGTACGTCTTCGCCGCGAGGTCCATCCGCAAGTCCGATAACCACGTCTCCAGCCCCGACGCCTCGATCATCGCGAACGTTATCCTGTCCACCTCCGGTGCCCCGCGATTCACGCGAGCCAAATCCAACCGCTCGTCAGCTACCAGCCCTATCGTCAACTATCTGGGTGGAACCCTCCTCCACTGGCGATACGCGCCATCGGGGCGCATTGGACGGCGAGAGCTACCGGCGCAAGCAATCGAAGGCAAGGCGGCGGCATCAACTCCGACCCGCCGATCTCGAAACCACCAAAAACATCAGCGCTTTCTCAAGGCCGCATCCGCCCCGATGGTGGGTTTTACGCCGCCGTTGACAACTTGCGCAAAATGCCTTTCTTGGGATGATCATTCGTGAACCCGCTTCTTTCATGACGCACTATGCCTGCGCGACTCTATCGGCTTCGGCTGTATTCGGGCTAGGCTTGGTATCGCATGCCATGACGGTCGGTGCCTCGTGGTCCAGCGCAGGTGAAATCGCGACGACAAAGGTCCTGGCACTAAATACAGGTATGTTCGGGCCGTATCGCGACGCCGCACTGGTTATCTTCGCGCTTTTCTCGGGAGCGGGCGGGCGGTTCATTCTCCACCGTCCGAGCATAGCGCCGCTTGAGGCGCCCCCCTTCCCGGTCGTCGATCAGCCGCCGAAATCTGGCGACCATAGCACGATGGCATTGGCGGAGGTAATTGGTCCGCATCTGAACAACCTTGACGACCAGTCCTGGGGCGGTCTGATGCTCGCCTATCGTAGCAAATTGCAATCAGCTCAGGCCGGCCTGGACGCCACGGACACGCAGGAGGACTGGCGGGCGAACAATCGCGGCATTCTCCAGAACAACAGCGCATTCACCGACGAAGGCCCGGCGAAGGCCGCCATATCATTCACAACCTTGCAGGACTTCTCCCAGAAACAAGCGCCCTATCTGAAGATGACTATTGCCTGGGCGGCGCAAATCCAAGTCGCCCACTGGATGGCGGTTGTGGCCGATTGGAAGACGCTGCTCTGCGGCGCGCCGGACAAGACCTACGCGGCCGACAATAGCATCTCCTTAACCTGCCAAAACTATATCCTATTCAGCCTGGCCCAATTTTTTGGTCCCGCGGCCGTCAACAGCCGGCTGATTGTGATCGAGACGATCTCCTTCGCGCGCCGATACGGTGAATTGAATGTATAGGGCGCTACGCGGGGGATGGTTACGTCGGGGAGGTTTGTTCGGCAAATTCGTCGTCTCGTTCGTCGGACTGGTCGTATTCGTGCTCGCCGTGAACGGCGCGGTCGAAACTTGGTTCATGTACCGCGAGACTACGACGACGCTGGTGGGTGTGCAGTCCGAAAAGGCCGTGGCGACGGCGCGTCGCATCGAGCAGTTCATGTCCGACATCGAACGGCACATCAGCTGGGTGACGCGGGCCAGCGTCGTCATGATCGAACAGCGGCGGTCGGACTATGCGGTGCTGCTGGAACAGATGCCGGCCATCGACGAACTCGTACAGCTTGACGGCGGCGGTCATGAGCAGCTGAGATCCGTGCGTCACACCTTCGCGGTTGCGACAGGCACCGATTACTCGCACGATCCGAGATTCGCCGAAGCGATCGCCAGGGGCGTCTGGTGGTCGCCGGTGTATTTCCGCGCGCGCGAGCCGTTCATGTTGATCGCCATGGCGCATTCGGGCCGAAATGCCGGTGTCACGGTTGCGAAGATCAATCTGAAATTTCTCTCGGATTTCGTGAACGCGGGTCAGGTCGGAAAGGCAAATTATGCTTATTTGGTCGAACGAGAGGGCCGACTGCTCGTTCATTCGGATACGAGCCAAAATCCCGCTACCGATCTGTCCGGGCTTCCCCAGGTCGCCAACATGCTGAAAGCCAACGCAAGTCCCATCACCATCGGCAAAGACCTCAACGGACGCTCGGTGCTGACCGCATCCGCGCCGATCCCACAATTAAACTGGTTCGTCTTCTACGAACAGCCCCTGAGCAAGGCATTCGCTCCGATCTACGATATGTTGGCGCGTATTGGCTTGCTGCTAACGCTGGGTCTTATGCTTGCAATCAGCGCCGGAATGCTGCTGGCGCGCCGAATGGTCGTTCCGATTCGCCAGCTTCAAGCCGGTGCGCGCGAACTCGGGGCGAACGAATTCGGTAACCGCATCGACGTGCGAACAGGAGATGAGGTGGAGGAACTCGCCGACCAGTTCAACCGAATGGCCGGTCAGCTCCAGGAATCCTATTCGCGCCTGGAGCAGAAAGTCGAGGAGCGCACGCGCGACCTCGCCCAATCGGTGAGTGAATTGAAGGTGCTCGAGGAGACCGGGCGTGCCATCAACTCCTCGCTCGACCTAGATGCGGTGCTGGCTACGATCGTCACCAACGCGGTCGACATCACGCAAGCCGATGCCGGAGCCATTTACTGCTACAACAGCTCCTTTGGTGCCTTCGAACTCGCGAAAGCTTCTGGTATCGAGCAGTCCTTGGTGGATGGCCTACGCTCCGTTCGGATCGACGAAAACGACTGCCTCATGGGTGTCGCCGCCAGAAAGCGAGAACCCATATGCATCCCGGATTTGTTGAATGCGCCCGGCTATCCGTTGAAGAGCCTCCCGCTGGTCGCTGGGATAAACTCCATTCTCGTTGTTCCACTGGTGGGTCAGGACGAGATTCTCGGCGCACTGGTCGTGCAGCGCAAAGCGACCGGGGCGTTGCCATCGAATACGATCGGATTGATGCAGACCTTTGCTTACCAGTCGGTTCTCGCCATGCAGAACGCCCGGCTGTTCCGCGAAATCGATCAGAAAGGCCGCGAGCTAGCGAAAGCGCACGATACCGTCCAACAGCAAGCAACAAAGCTCAAGGAACAGACCGAGCAACTGGGGTCTTGGAACCTTTTGCTGGAAGAACGGGTGGCGACGCAATTGACGGAAATCGCGCGGATCGGCCGTCTGCAACGGTTCCTGGCGCCCCAGGTGGCCCAAGTAATTGCGTCCTCCGACGAGAATGCGTCGCTGCTGGCGAGCCACCGCCGCGAGGTTACTGTAGTGTTCTGCGACCTGAGAGGATTCACTGCCTTCACGGAGAGTGCCGAGCCCGAAGAGGTCATGAGGGTGCTTCGCGAGTACCACGCCGCACTGGGAGAACTCATTTTCCATTATGAAGGCACCTTGGATCGGTTCGCTGGGGACGGCATATTGATCCTGTTCAACGATCCGATCCCCTATCCGGACCATACCCAGCGCGCCGTCCGAATGGCGGTGGAGATGCGCGACTGTGTTGGCAAGCTTTCCGAGACCTGGCGCAGCCGCGGACACGTTCTGGGGCTCGGAATTGGAATTTCTCTCGGTTACGCTACTCTTGGACAAGTCGGCTTTGACCGTCGCCTGGAATACGCGGCAGTGGGGAGCGTTACCAATCTCGCGTCGCGGCTCTGCGACGAGGCAAAGGCGGGCCAGATACTGATCAGCCAACGGGCGTTCGGCCCAATTGAACGATGTGTCGACGCCGCGCACATTGGCGCACTGAACCTGAAGGGTTTCCATAGACCTATGTCGGCCTTCGAGGTCCTGGCCTGGCGGGACGATTTACAATGCCAAGGGCCGGTCTCTGCGCCTCCATCGGCAGCCAATGACTTATGAGCCGGCAGCACCTCTTTCGCCTGCCCCATTGCGAGAGCTCGCGAGCGCCAAAGGCGCTAATCGGGTGAGGGGTTCAGTGGATCCGTCTCCACCTCAGCCGAAGTCGGAGACATCTTAACTTTGGCTGAGTCGAGGTAGTGAAATGCCGAATGGGTGGGATGATGCATCTGAGACAGTTCGGGGTTTGGCTGCGGATGTGCCACCCCATAAATTTCCGCCAATGTCCTCAGTATGGGCATGACAACGGCAGTGAATGAAATGAGCGGCCTGAAGAAATGCAGTTTGGGTCGAGAGACATGACAATGTTTATCCGATTTCGGATCGTCAAGTTCGGTTTGGCCGCATTATTCGTGCCAACGAGCCTTTTTTTGGCTGCAACGTCGCAATTATTTGCCGCCGACCCGCAAGGACCAAAGGTATCCACGGGCGCGGCAGTGAGTGTGACAAAGGTGAAGAAGACCTGCTTCGACGACATGACAGAGATCACCGGCGTGCTCGTTCCGAAACACGAAGTTCAGGTGCGGCCGGACCGGGAAGGCTTACAGATATCGAAGGTTCTCGTCGAGGCCGGAGCTAAGGTGAACGTGGGCCAGGCGCTCGCGCAACTCGCGAATCCTGAAGCTCAACAAGGCTCGGGAGACCCAGTTTCGGTTCAAGCTCCGGTCGCCGGAATTATCGGCAAGGCGAGCGCCGTTATCGGAACCATGGCATCGGCGAGAGCGGAGCCACTATTCCAAATTATTGCCGGCGGCGAGTTGGAATTGTCGGCACAGATCTCGACAAAGAGCCTTTCCAGGCTGTCTTCTGGCCTGCCGGCGAAGATCAGGGTCGTCGGGGTGGGCGAATTGCCGGGCCGGGCGCGATTTGTTTCCAGGACGGTCGATTCGACGACTCAATTGGGCGAAGTACGTGTCTCGATCAGCTTCGATGAGCGGCTGAAAGTCGGCATGTTTGGCCGCGCCTTCATCAACTCCGGACAAAGATGCGACAGAGTCGCCGTTCCTCTCTCGGCGTTGCTGTACGGCCAGGAAGGCTCCGTTGTGCAAGTGGTCCGCGACGAGAGAATTGAATCCCGAATTGTCACGACCGGTCTGCAGTCCGAAGGAAATGTTGAGATCCGCCAAGGCATCGTAGAAGGCGACATGGTCGTTGCACGCGCGGGGGCATTTTTGCGGGACGGAGATCGGGTGAAACCCGTGGTCGTCGACGACTCCGTCGTTCGGAAATGAACTCTGATCGTGACCGCAACCTACGACGCTGCCGAATGGCGAGCAATATTACGACCTCGACAAGATCAATCCGGACCTCGCGAATAGCACCTGTGCGTCGCGGGCTCTGTCACACTGCTAAATAGAGCACGTAACAACTCGCCTGGCACGTCGGGCTCACGCCGCAACGACACCTTCACGCCACGTCCAGGGCCGATGCCCTGAAGGCTCGGTGCGGTTGCAAATCCTGTCACGCGCGCGGCCAGCAGGCCGTGCATCCAGCCCTGGAGACGAACCAGGAGGTTCAAGACATCAATGATGGTGGCCCTCTGGTTCGACCATTCGGAATGGCAAGATTTCCTCGTGATCCCCAACCCGCAAAACGAGCCGGGCATCAAATTAATGTGGCCCGGCAGGTGGATCAGGGCTCATGAGCACGCCCTGTTCCCGGTCTTGCGGCACAATGCGCACAGCGCCGACAAGACGTCGTGCTTTGCCATTGAACTTCGTCGCTGAACAGAGCATTGCTAGGTGTCAGGCGACGACCTTGACGGTCTATAAAACGCTTTTTTTCTCCGACACCCTGCCGGCCATGGGCGATAGGCGGGGTCGCACCGGTGGCAGCGGATGCTGTCGTTGGCGAAGGAGGAAAAGATGCGGAAACTTACCGACCGTCAACCGATGATGCTCTCGAAGGCGGCCGCCCGCGAGGAAGCGTGGCCGTTGCGCCACGTGGGATGAACAAAGCCGCAGCCGCGAAGGTCGGATGGAGTCTCGTCGCTCGCAGACTCATGCGCGAATTTCGGTCAAAACCGGGGATGTCGATCTGGCGCGAAGAATGGTATCAGCGATGTACTCTCTCATTGATGGGCGAGGAGGGCGTTGTTCTCGTCGAGAAGAGGCATGCCGTAGGATGCCAAAATCCGGATGATCTCCGCCTGATTCTCGGCGATGAGCTTGTTCAAGAGACGTTTCCAGTCCTGATCGGAATGGCGCACCCCCATTCCGATACGATAGATCATGCGCGGTCCGGACGCTTCCTTGACGAGCGGCGTGACCTTCATCTGGATTTTGGAGTGCTTCGCGAGATAGCCGGCGATAGGGCCCCAAAGGATGGCGGCATCGATGCGGTCGCCTTCGAGATCCGCGATCATCGCCGCGGCCGGCGCGTCAAACCGCGTGTCGACCACGAGCGGATAGGATTTGACCATCTCCAAAAGCCCATTGACCGCGAGATTGGTCGCGGGAGGTGTGCCGGCCACGATGCCGATGCGCTTGGCTTGCAAACGTGGATCTTCAAGGTGGTCAATCGTGTCGAGACCGGCTCCCTGCTTCGAAACCAGGGCATAACTTGTCCGGTAATAGGGATTTGTTCCTTGAACGATTTCGTCTCCTTGCGGCATCCCCATGATCACGTCGCAACGATGTGCATTCAGCGTATTGCGCACGAAGCCGGTGGCGCCGGGGTAATATTCATAGGCGAGCGTTTTGCCGAGCTTGTGCGCAAGA
>JALZAY010000332.1 GCA_030948025.1 Pseudomonadota bacterium | reverse complement strand
GCCGCCGCGGCGGCGAGATCGGCGGCCGGTTCGCCGACACGCAAGCCCCCCGCGACATTGAGATAAATGTCGTATTGCCCGAGCTTGACGCCGGCGTGCGCTTCGAGAACGGCGAGAACCATGGCGAGGCGCGCATTGTCCCAGCCGACAACCGCGCGGCGCGGCGTGCCGAGCGGACTCGGCGCGACAAGAGCCTGGATCTCGACGAGCAGCGGCCTTGTTCCCTCCATCCCGGCGAACACGGCGGCGCCGGGTGTCGTGGCGTCCCGTGAAGATAGAAACAATGCGGAAGGGTTCGCAACCTCGGCGAGCCCGCGCCCAGTCATTTCGAAAACGCCGATCTCGTCGGTCGGGCCAAAGCGGTTTTTTACCGCGCGAAGTATGCGGAAGTTCCGGCCGCCCTCGCCTTCGAAGGAAACGACCGCATCGACCATATGTTCGACGACGCGGGGACCGGCGATTTGGCCGTCCTTGGTGACATGCCCGACAAGGATCACCGCCGCGCCGGTTGTCTTCGCGAAGCGGATCAGCGCTTGCGCCGCGCCGCGCACCTGGCCGACCGTGCCCGGGGTCGATTCGATAAGCTCCGTCCACATCGTCTGAATGGAATCGATCACGACAAGGGAAGGCCGTTTGCCATGGGAGAGTGTCGCGACAATATCCTCGACGCCCGTCTCGGCGGCGAGTTCGACCGGCGCCGCCGCAAGGCCTAGCCGCACCGCGCGCAGGCGGACCTGATCGACCGCCTCCTCGCCGGAAATATAGACGACGCGCCGGCCCGATGCGGCGAGCGCGGCGCAGGCCTGAATGACCAGCGTCGATTTGCCGATGCCGGGTTCGCCGCCAAGTAAAATAACCGAGCCCGGCACGAAACCGCCGCCGGTTACCCGGTCGAGCTCGGCGATGCCGGTTGTGACGCGGGGGGCGGTTGTGTGATCTTTCTCGGTTAGGCTCGAAAGGCCAAAAACGCGGCCTTTTCGCCCCCCTTGCGTGGCTCTCGCGCCTATACCCGATGCCGCGCTTTCCTCGGCGATGGTGTTCCATCCGCCGCAAGCCTCGCAGCGGCCTTGCCAGCGCTGGCTGACCGCGCCGCAATTTTGGCAGACGAAGGAAGCGTGAGATTTGGCCATCGCCGGTCTCTGGACCGCTTTCCAGCGGCTGGAGCTTCGCGTTGAGAAAATGCCTTAAATCGGGAATTTGGCGATAAGCCCGCAAAGCGCGGGACGCCAGCTAAAAATGCTCCGGCAGGCTTTCCTCGCGCGCCAGATTGGAAAACCGTGTCATCTCGGCCTCGAACGCGAGTTCGATGGTTCCTGTCGGTCCGTGCCGCTGTTTGCCGATGATGATTTCGGCCTTGCCATGCGCCTTCTCCATGTCGGCCTGCCAGGCGATGAATTCCTCGCTTCCCTCGCGCGGCTGCCGGCTTTTCAAATAATATTCCTCGCGGAAAACAAAAAGGACGACATCGGCGTCTTGCTCGATCGAGCCGGATTCGCGTAAATCGGAAAGCTGCGGGCGCTTGTCGTCGCGGCTTTCCACCTGCCGCGACAATTGCGAGAGCGCGATCACCGGAACGTTCAAGTCCTTGGCCAGGGCTTTTAGCCCGGTGGTGATTTCGGTCACTTCCTGCACGCGCGAGTCGCTCCGCGTTTTCGAGCCGCCGAGCAATTGCAGATAATCGATCACGAGGACATCGAGGCCGCGCTGACGTTTGAGCCGCCGCGCCCGCGCCGCCAGTTGGGCGATCGAAAGCCCGCCGCTCTGGTCGATATAGAAGGGGAGCATATGAATCTTCCGGGCGGCCTGGGCGATCCGATGAAATTCCGGCTCGCCGATGTCGCCCCTGCGGATCTTGGAGGAAGGAACGGCCGCCTGTTCGGCGATGATGCGAGTCGCCAATTGCTCGGCCGACATTTCGAGCGAGAAAAAGCCGACGATGCCGCCATTGACGGTTTCCCTGGTGCCGTCGGGTTTGGGCTTGTCCTCGTGAGAACTAGCGATGTTGAAGGCGATGTTGG
>JALZAY010000331.1 GCA_030948025.1 Pseudomonadota bacterium | reverse complement strand
TCAACAAAATCAAACACTACCGCGCCGTAGCCACGCGCTACGACAAAACGCCCGATAACTTCCTCGCCGGCGTCAAACTCGCTTCACTTCGAATCTGGATGCGCTTTAATGAGTCGATGACCTAGACGACGATACCACGATAACCGGCGCTTTGGAGCCGGGCGAGAAGCAATGGGGGCGCGCATCCTTCTTCTGGAGGAGCGCCGCGGTGTGCTGCCCCTCATGCCGAGCTTGGCGAAGGACGATAGCGAAGCCGCCGACCGGCGCCGCGGTGAGAGAAACGGCCGGTTGACGCCGCGCGCGCGATCGGCTAAGCACGCTTTTTCCCGGCCTGAGACAAGGTTCCCGGGGCCGTTTTGTTGCCCAAGCGCTGCCTTGCCAGGTATCCCGCAAGGGCCGGCCGCCACCGGACGCGGGGCAAACTCTTCCGCCGCGAAGCTTTCGCCCCGCGCGGCCCGCATGGAGACAGAGGTCTTGGCTCGTATCGCCGGAGTCAATATTCCAACCAACAAGCGCGTCATCATCTCGCTTCAATATATTCACGGCATTGGCCCGACGAAGGCCAAGGAAATTTGCGAAAGAGTGAATATTCCCTCCGGGCGGCGCGTCGCCGAGTTAACCGACGCGGAAGTCTTGCAGATTCGCGAGGCGATCGACCGCGATTACATGGTCGAGGGCGATCTTCGCCGCGAGGTTGCGATTCACATCAAGCGCCTGATGGATCTTGGCTGCTACCGTGGGCTTCGCCACCGGCGCCAATTGCCCGTGCGCGGCCAGCGCACCCACACCAACGCGCGGACTCGCAAAGGTAAGGCCAAGCCCATCGCCGGCAAGAAGAAGTAAATCCAAGAATTGTGGTGTTTATGGCGTTCGCCGCCAAGTGACCGGCCAAGCAATAGCCGCCAAACATCGAAGATGGTCCCGAGCGCCTGGCATGACGGGTGCATTTGAAGGAATTGGAATATGGCAAAAGAGGCTACCCGCGTTCGCCGCCGCGAGCGCAAGAACATTGCGTCCGGCGTCGCGCACGTCAATTCGACCTTTAATAATACAATGATTACGATCACCGACGCGCAGGGCAACACAATCTCGTGGTCGTCGGCGGGGACCATGGGGTTCAAGGGGTCGCGCAAATCGACGCCTTATGCGGCCCAGATGGCGGCCGAGGACTGCGCCAGAAAGGCGGCCGAACACGGCATGCGGACGCTCGATGTCGAGGTTTCGGGGCCGGGTTCAGGCCGGGAATCGGCGTTGCGGGCTCTTCAAGCCGCGGGCTTCACGGTGACCTCGATCCGCGATGTCACGCCTATTCCGCACAATGGCTGCCGGCCGCCCAAGCGGCGGCGCGTTTAAAACGGCATTTTCGACACCGTTGCGTCAGGCGATTTGCATCTTTGCATCAAGGAAAGGTCCGGTCGTGATTCAGAAGAACTGGCAGGAGCTTATCAAGCCAAGCAAACTCGAAGTGGTCCCGGGCGACGATCCAAACCGCGTGGCCACGATCGTGGCGGAGCCGCTCGAGCGCGGCTTTGGCCTAACCCTCGGCAATTCGCTGCGCCGCGTTCTATTGTCGTCGCTGCAAGGCGCGGCGATTACCTCGGTCCATATCGACGGTGTCTTGCACGAGTTCTCGTCGATCCCCGGGGTGCGCGAGGACGTGACCGACATCGTGCTCAATATCAAGGACATCGCCCTCAGGATGCCGGGCGATGGCCCGAAACGCATGGTTTTGAAGAAGCAGGGTCCCGGCAAGGTCACCGCCGCCGACATCGGCACGACCGGCGATATTTCGATCCTCAATCCCGAGCTTGTCATTTGTACGCTCGACGAAGCGGCCGAAATCCGCATGGAATTCACGATCAACACCGGCAAGGGCTATGTCGTGGCCGACCGCAACCGGACGGAAGACGCGCCGATCGGCTTGATCCCGATCGATAGTCTCTACTCGCCGGTCAAGAAAGTAAGCTACCGGATCGAGAATACGCGGGAAGGGCAAATCCTCGATTACGACAAGCTTACCATG
>JALZAY010000175.1 GCA_030948025.1 Pseudomonadota bacterium | reverse complement strand
TCTGCCCATCATGCGGCGGCCATGCGCCGACCGCGGAGAGAACCATGACCCGGCAGATGCCCGACACACGAGAGGCATACAGAATCGTTTGCCACAAAGGCCGCGATTAGAGAACTGCGACACGACCCGTATGCAAGCGGCGCCTTGCAAGAAATTCACTTGTGTGAAAGCGTGCGACAAAGCTTCTGGCACGTGCGATCATGACGAGCGGCCTATGGCGCAACACGCGGCCGGTGGGAGACTAGGGGAATGGCGAGTATTTGGGTGCGCAAGCCGATAGCAGTACTTCAGGCCGAGGCAAAAGAAGACGAATTCGGATCGGGCCCCGGCGAAGCGCAATTGCGCCGGACGCTCTCGCTGTGGAGCCTTGTCGCGCTTGGCATCGGTGCCATCATCGGCGCCGGCATCTTTGTCCTTACCGGCCATGCCGCCGCCGCGAATGCCGGGCCAGCAATCAGTCTCTCTTTCGTACTCGCCGGAATCGTCTGCGCCTTCGCGGGCCTCTGCTATGCCGAAATGGCTTCGACAGTGCCGATAGCGGGCAGCGCCTATACCTATACCTATGCGACGATGGGTGAATTCATCGCCTGGGTCACCGGCTGGAACCTGATCCTCGAATATGCTTTTGGCGCGACAACTGTCGCGATTGGCTGGTCCGGCTATGTCACAAGCTTCTTGCGCGATCTTGGTGTGGTGATCCCCGCGGAATTTGCCTCAGGCCCGCTCGCCTATGATCCGGCGAGCAGAAGCTGGTCGCCGACTGGTGCGCTGGTCAACCTTCCGGCGATCGTCATCATCGTGGCGGTTACCCTCCTGCTCGTCGTGGGAATCAGGGAATCGGCCAAGGTCAACAATATCATTGTCGCCATCAAGCTGGCGATTGTCGTCCTTTTCATCCTTGCCGGAGTCTGGTTCGTCAAGACCTCGAATTGGGTGACCCCGGGCAATCCCACGGGCGCCTTCATTCCGCCTAATGTTGGACCCGGCCAATATGGCTGGAGCGGGATTATTCGCGGCGCGGGGGTGGTTTTCTTTGCCTATATCGGCTTCGACGCCGTATCGACCGCCGCGCAGGAAGCCCGCGACCCGCAAAAGGACATGCCGCTCGCCATCCTGGGATCGCTCGCGATCTGCACACTCCTCTATGTGCTGGTCAGCGTCGTTATTACCGGCATCGTGCCGTTCGACAGACTGAACGTGCCCGACCCGATCGCGGTCGGCGCCGATGCCATCGGGTTTGGCTGGCTCGCCGCCATCATCAAGCTCGGCGCGGTCCTTGGACTGAGTTCGGTCATTCTGGTGCTGTTGCTAGGCCAGCCGCGGATCTTGTATTCGATGGCGCGCGACGGCCTGCTGCCGCCATTCGCGGCGATCGTTCATCCAAGGTTTCGCACCCCCTATGTCACGACGCTGATCACCGGCGCGATCGTTGCGATCCTCGCGGGTCTTTTGCCGATCGGTCTTGTCGGCGAACTGGTGAGCATCGGTACCTTGTTCGCATTTGCCATGGTCTGCCTCGGCGTTCTCGTTTTACGGATCACCCTTCCGGAGATCCACCGCCCGTTCAAGACGCCGGCGGTGTTTGCCGTGGCGCCGCTCGGCGCGGCTTCGGCGGTTTTTTTAATGTTCGGCCTGCCGGGCGATACTTGGCTTCGGCTTGTCGTTTGGCTGGTGATCGGTCTCGCCATTTATTTCTTGTACGGCCGTAACCACAGCCGCTTGGCACGGCGCCAAGACGGCGAGGAGGCCGGGCTCTGAAAATAGCCGGCGGCGCAGGTTCTAACCATTGAACTTCATCGGTAGCGGCTCAGTTTGTATGTCGCCTTCCGACCGAAGCGGACTATCCGCACAAAGAGAGTTGGTGTCTTTTGGAAATGTGCGAAATTCAAATAGACCTTCCCGCGATTTGGTGGACACCATTAAGTGGCTTGGCGCTCTGCCTGTTCGGGGGTGATGTACAAGAGGGCGGAATGAAGTCGCTGACGATTGTCGTATCCTTCGATGGAGGCGAACAGGTCGCGCTGGGCGATATCCCGGGTATTGGAGCAAGCCTGGTGCACGCGTTCCGTTTTCAGAGTGCCGAAGCAGCTTTCCATCGGAGCGTTGTCTAGGTCATGATCTCATAAAGGGAATTCCCGAATCGGCAAGAGAATGATTCAACCTTCAGATCATGGAGGTTGGAATGGCTCGTTTTGATTTGACGGATGTCGAGTGGTCGGTGATTTCGCCGCTGCTACCGAACAAGCCGCGCGGCATCGCGGGGTGGATGACCGGCGCGTGTTGAACGGGATACCGGAGCGCATGGAGATAGATCACGTCGGAGATGGTTATTCAATCCTCGCCATGACCAGGTGTATCAACGATCAAACTATGACGCTTGCGCACTAAGCATCATCGGAGCGGAACAATGGATGACACCCAAAGTGAATCGCGAACTGACGACCCAGTTTCCGCCTCGCGATCCGCAAAACCCCCCATCGGAGCAACAAAGACGGTAGCAACCCAAGACGGCCGTAATCTCACATATCTCGAAGTTGGAGATCCGGACGGGCCGCTCGTTATCCATAATCATGGTGGACCCAGTAGCCGATTTGAGGCACGCCTCTTCGCAAATTCAGCATCGAAGAATCGGTTACGACTCATATGCGTAGACCGACCGGGTATAGGACAGTCCAGTCCCCAAAAAACACGCACCTACTCTGGCTGGGCTGACGACTTGATAACGATCGCCGACGCGTTGGGATACCACGAATTCGGAGTGACAGGCTGGTCGGAAGGTGGCCCATGGGCACTTGCGGCAGCTGCTTACATTGATCCCCTTCGACTGCGCCATGTCAGCAGCATCGCGGGTGGAAGCTACGGAACATTTGGTGACAACTGGGCAGCGGATTACCTTTCTAAAGCCGACGCGCTGGGGGGATCCCTCGCACTGCGTTTTAAACCTGGCTTCCGCCTCATGTACGGACCCTTGGCATAGCCGCCAAACACTTCCGCGGGACCTTCGTCAAACAATTGCGGAAAGCCGTCAACGATTACGATCGACAGATTTTGCTTCAACCGGATTTCGAAACCGCCTTCTCCGAAGCATGCGCCGAATGCTTCGCTCAAGGTAGCGACGGGCTAGTTCGCGACAGTGAACTCCTCTATCGGAGTTGGGCTTTCGACGTGACAACAATCGAACGGCGAGTCCACATGTGGCAAGGAATGGATGATCGACTTGTACCGGCTTCCATCAACAAAACGGTGGCTGACCGAATGCCTGGAGCGGTATGGCATTCAGTTGAGGGAGCCGGTCATTTTGTGGCTGTCGGTTCAGGGGACGAATTGTTCGGAATCGCGGCCGAGGAACTAGGGTCGATGTACCCGAAATCGAGACGAGACCCAACGTAATAAGCTGGTTCGACATCGAAGACCCTGATGGAAACGAGATGCGATAGTACCAAGTGCTGACTAGCGATACTCAAGTGACGGGCGAGCGACAACAACCATGAAGAAGAGGAAGAGCGGCTCGAAGGAAGGAAAAGGAGGAGACTCTCCCTCTCAGCTGATAGATGCGAGAATCAAGGAGCTGAGTGGTTGGCGGGGCGAGGCGCTCGCTCGGGTCTTGAAGGTCTCCGGAACATCCGGCCCGGCGATGAGGTCATCACCTGGCTCGATCGCGCCCGTCGCGACGTTTTGAGCGTGCACCCGCGGGGGGACACCTCCAGAGCGCAGGAGGGCGTCTTCAGCACGCGTTCCCCTCACCGCCCGAATCCGATCAGTCTGCATAGGGTAGAGATCACCGCCATCGACGGTCGACGAGTGCGGGCGAGCAATCTCGAAGTGTTGGATGGGACGCCGATCATCGACGTCAAGCCGATTCTCAGCGGAGACATCAGCCAACGCTGAGCGACGGATTGGAGGGTCCGTTCACCGGCGAGAAGTCCTCGGAACCATGAGTTCTTTTGCCATGATCGCTTCAATCGGAATCGCGCAAGGTTTCACGCCGCCTTGGTCTTGAGGTCCGGCGCCACCTTAAATCTCGCTTCGGTCTTGTCCTTGATCTCGTCGAGCGTAACGCCATCGGCGAGTTCGATGAGGGTCATGTCCGTGCCTCCCGCCTTGTCGATCGAGAAAACCGCGAGGTCGGTGATCACTAGGTCTATCACAGCCGTGCCGGTCAGCGGCAAAGTGCAATGATGGAGGAGCTTTGGTTGTCCCTTCGCCGTGTGTTCCATGACCACCACGACTCGCTTGACGCCGGCGACGAGGTCCATCGCTCCGCCCATGCCTTTTACCATCTTGCCGGGGATCATCCAATTGGCGAGGTCGCCACGTTCGGTGACTTCCATCGCGCCGAGAATCGCGAGATCGATATGGCCGCCGCGAATCATGCCGAAACTATCGGCGGACGAGAAATAGCTTGTTGTCGGGAGTTCGGTGATCGTCTGCTTGCCGGCATTGATGAGGTCGGCGTCTTCCTCCCCCTCGAAGGGAAACGGTCCCATGCCGAGCATGCCATTCTCGCTCTGCAATTGTACATTCATGCCGGGCGGAATGAAATTCGACACGAGCGTTGGAATGCCGATCCCGAGATTGACATAAAATCCATCGCGCAATTCCTTGGCCGCGCGCGCCGCCATCTGATCCCTGGTCCAGGCCATTGCGAATGTCTCCTCACGCGGCGATGCGCGGACGGGTTGTCCGCTGTTCGACCGGTTTGACGATATTCGGCGTATGCACGACACGCTGGACGAAAATGCCCGGCGTATGGATCGCATCTGGCTCGATGTCTCCCGCCGCGACGAGATGCTCGACCTCCGCGACCGTCACCTTCCCGGCGCTCGCCATCATCGGATTGAAGTTGCGCGCCGTCTTGCGATAGAGAAGATTTCCTTCGGTATCGCCTTTATACGCATGAACGATCGAGACGTCGGCGACGAGTCCGCGCTCCATGACATAGGTCGCGCCCTCGAACTCGCGCAGTTCCTTCCCCTCGGCAATGATACTCCCAACGCCCGTCTTGGTAAAAAACGCCGGGATGCCCGCGCCGCCTGCCCTGATTCGTTCCGCCAGCGTGCCTTGCGGATTAAATTCGAGTTCGAGTTCGCCGGAAAGATACTGCCGCTCGAAAAGCTTGTTCTCGCCGACATAGGACGAGATCATCTTCCTGATCTGGCGGGTCTCGAGGAGGAGTCCCAGGCCCGCGCCATCGACGCCCGCGTTGTTCGAGATCACGGTCAAATCCTTGACCCCTAGATCGCGAATGGCCGCGATCAGGATTTGCGGGATGCCGCAAAGACCAAATCCCCCAGACATAACGGTCATCCCGTCTTTGAGGATATCTGCCAGGGCCGAGCGCGCGTCCGGAAAAATCTTGTTCATGCGTGGTCCTCGCGAGCCGGCATTCGGCTTTCTCGCACGGCGTCCGGCTTGCCACGGCGCATTTACGCCAAGCCGCCCGCTTCAGGCGGGGCATGGAACGATTGGCGACCCATGTTTGATTAGCGCGCGTTGGTTGGAACTGGAAGAGTGTATATGCGAGGCGATGATTTTGCCAGAGGTGGTCGGGCTTATGCGGGGCTGGCTCCGGCAATGGCCTTGCCGGAGAGGCTACGCGCCCCGGGCACGAACTTCCGACGCGCGTCGCGGCGATCAAGGGACTCTTGGATCGCGCATATGGCAAGTGCTTCAGCCTGTCTCTGGCGAAGGCCGCGGCCCAATGATGGTGCAAGTTATTGCCGACCTACCGGGCCAGGACGCGGGAGCGATCGCTGCCGTGTAGGCCTTCCCGAAAAGCCTAGTCCGGTAGGCCGTTCTCTCGTTCAAATGCTTCTCCCGGCGGGATCCGCCAAAAGCCCGCGCCGACGCATATCACTATTTTGGCTCGGGACCGGGCGGACCGCCGGGCACCCCAGGAGGCGGAATGACCGGCGTCGAATTAGGCTCTAGAACTGGTGCAGGTTTCACAATTTCGGGGTCGACACCAGGCGGAGGCTTGATCACGCCCCCGCTTGCGTCCAATTTGTCGCTTAGATTTTTTTCATGGTTATCGACTGCGCTTCCGCCTTGCGCACCACCGGGGCGCGACGCATCCGGCCGCGACAAATCCTTCTCTGGAATCGTCTGGTTGCCGGCAGGATCTCCTGGCGCGGCCTGCGCCGACGCGCCCGCGGCCCCTAGTCCCGACAATCCTATAAAAAACAGCAGTAACACAGCTTTCATCAGCCGTCTCCGTTGCAAACTCGCAGCATCAACGCTGAAGATCGCTCTTCGTTCCATGAGCGAACAGAGTCGCCGCCAACCGCGATTCTTGGGGACAATTAAATTTCAAATTGAGACACAAGCGCGCGCCTCTGGGGACTGCGGGTTAAGACCTGATTAACCATGTTTTTGATTTTCATGTCCGTGGTCAAACACGATGTTCGTGGGCGTTGGTTCCACGCCAGCGGCGATAGCGGTATGGGCTGCACATCGCAGGAGATGGAGGCGTCGAGGAACAAACATGGCAAAATCACTCACAAGGCAAACTTTTGGCGTGTCTTCACAAGCTGTGCTGGAGCTTGTTGAACCTTCGGACAAGGTCGCCTGGTTATCGGAAGCCGGATATTCCTACGAGACGAAGCTACGCGAGCTGGAGCGTCAATTCGAGTCCAAGGCGGACGAGTTGCGTGACGAATATCTCGCGATCGTCCTGCAAATCCACGAATCGCCGGAGCGGTGAGAGCGGCCGTGGCAAGCGCAATCCGTCTGGGGACATGGACGATGAAGCCACGTCAAATTGTCCCGCCATGGCCGTGCTTGTCCGCATCCAGCGCCGTCGAAAACTTCGAACCTCGTCACATCGCATGATCGCCATGCATGGAGTCTTGCGCCGGCGCCGCGTCTTCCTTGGGCGCCGTGTCATCCTGTTCGACCATGAAGTGGATCGGCACGCTGTGCAATTTCTCGAACACAAGCGTGCCATCGACCATCGAGTCGGCGATCAAGGCCTTGGTGACCTTGCCGAACTTGAACTGATACATGGCCGGGGGCAGTTCGATGCTGCCATGCGGTTTAATGAGCAGCCCATGCTCGACGATCTTTGAACTGAATTTGCCGTCTTTTTCGATAATTTGATAAAGGACGCCAGAGCCGGCTCCGTCCACGGTCGCACCGAGGAGAGTCTCCGGCTCGTCGCCATCGTTTTCGATCTCGATGATGCAGGCATAAGTGCTGGGAGCGCCCGCCGCCGCCTCGCGAATCCACGGATGCCCGATCTTTAACTTGCCGGCGACTTCTTGGTGCGCCGATCCCGGCAAGGCAAGGCCGATCGCGAGGGCGGCCCCCAAAGTAACGGCGGAAATCGAAACCTTCATAGGCACTTCCTCCCGTTTTATCGGTCCGGCATCATTTGATTGTCGCGGCCGCAATAAACACGAAATGGTCTCGCTCGGCAACACTTGCGCTTGCTCGGGAGTCCCGCAGCACGATCAATTCATGTTGATCGCCCGGGCGCCGCGGCGAGGTTAAACTGTGTCCTGGTCAAGGCGTGGCGGCAGCTCGCTCTGATCCATATCATATGGGGAGAGTCCGGTTGCTCGCGTATTCTTTTCGCCACGCCGGCGCGCTTATGCCGGAACGCGCCGTGCGATGGAAAACTTTTGGCGCTCCCTAGGGTTAAGACCTGATTGACCATGTTATGATTCAAGGGCTTGGTCAACCGATTTGGAGGCCCGATGGAATCGCATTGTTTTGGTTCAACGATGAGCAATGGGCGAAGATCGCGCCGCATTTGCCGACAAACCAGCCGGGGCCTCTCCGCAAAGACGACCGGTTGATTTTGAGCGGGATCATGCAGG
>JALZAY010000174.1:3265-7834 GCA_030948025.1 Pseudomonadota bacterium | reverse complement strand
CGGGCCGGGCGGAGATACTAGCGCGGCACCTCTTTAATGAGGAACGCACGGCGGAAAATGCGGACCTTGATCTGGAACAATACATCCAAAAATTAGACGGCCTGCACGTAGGTGGGTGCTGTCTGCTCAATCCGGCCAAATGATCGCGAACACGCGCAATGCTTCGATTGGCTCCGTCTGGCCATAGCGCGGAACGCTGTCACGGCGAGCTGCCAACCGGGTCTTCCCGGGCGGAGTGGAATAGACCTCTTGCATAACCTCCTCTTGAGGAACTCCAATCTCAGCGGCGTCCCCAAGACAGCGGTGAGGCCCCGAAAGGGGTTATGCAAGAGGTCTAATCTTGGCGCGGGTTCCTTATGACCGGAACGTGGGAAACGACAACGAATGCCCGGACGGAAAGGTTAGCACGGAACCTATGCGCTGAGGAGGACGCCCCAGATGAAACAAGACCTCAACCGGGCGGGGCGCCCGAAACCGTTACGACGGACGGCGGCGCGATCATTCTCACTGGCCACGAAACAACAGCGCTTCCAAGAAGTCGGGGGGCGCTGCGAAGCCTGTGGCGAACTGATTGGGGACGGCACGGACTGGCGGCGAGCCGTCTATCACCATATCCGTCTCGTGAGCGACCCCAATGTCAGCGACAAAGAGGCGCGCTCGGCAGCGAACTGCATGGTCCTGCATCCGGCGTGCCACGACGACCCGATCGAATTTTACAACTTGCATGGGTTTTATCCGGACAATCTCATAAGGAAGTAGGGACGCGAAATCAGGAAAAAGCCGGCGAATGCGACAGCGTGCACTGCGGGCTAGGGAAGATGCTCTGCTTGGTGTTATGATAAACCTGAGTGACATCAAATGTTGGAAGCATAGTATCGGAGTGTTTTCCAGCGTTGAACTGAGCGTGAAGCAGGCGCAAGCCGTGGCCGCGCCATCTCGGCTTGACGACGTCGATCGGCTTTGGGCTGCTAAGCTTCTGCGCCTGCACTCAAACTTGGAGATCGCCAGTATTTCATTAGATGACGAGCGGCGACTCATACGGCTTTTCCGGACGGCGACGCGGGTCCTTCCGCCTTCATGAGGGCGATTTTAAATCTCTCCTCAACTGTTTTGAATTATAGATATGGGAAAGGATGCCTCTTTGGATTTTTCATTATGGGTCAAGCCAAATTTAAACGTAGAGTCGCTTATCATGAAGCGGGGCACGCGGTTATTGCACGCGTGCACGATTTGGATATCGTAGATATCGATCTGGAAGCTTATCGGCCCGAGGTCAAGACAAGTTCGGCAACTTGGACTGCCCTAACAGCAGACTCTGATCGGGAAGGTCTCCTGGAGGCATTAGCAGTCGATGTGAAAATATCATTGGCGGGGTGTGCGGTAGACGAAATTCGAAAAGCTCCGGAAATAGATGCCCAACAGGAGGATTTGCATAGGGCTCTCGATGGTATTTGCTCAATGGTGGCCCCCGATCGATTGATCGCCGCGCCGCAAAGCGTGGGTCAATCGTTTACCCCTACAGTGGCGGAACAGGCTGAGATCGAAATCATTCGAGAACGGCTCTGGCAGGAGACAGTCGCCGAAGTGCGGCAGCACTGGGATTGGATCGACCGGGTCGCGGTTCTCTTCATTTCTCGGACGCGGGCGACCCAAGCGGACGTTGATGCTCAAAACCCTATGGCGCCGGTGGCGGCATGACCTGTAAACGGCGACGGCATCCATAGTTTAGTTGATCTCGCCACCGGCGACGTTTTGCAGGCTGCCCGCTGGAAGCCGCCCACGAAAGGCACGCGCGGCAAACATCTTTCGCGAGCACTGGCGCTGGGGCATCGTCGGGAGTCACCCATCGCCGACAAATTGCTGGGCAATTTGCAGGGCCGCAACAACTCCTAATTTTATTTTCCTCCTCTTTCGAATCGCGTTTGTCCGACAACCTCTTTGAAGACGCTGGCAGCATTCACAGCGCAACAAACCTGGTTCGCAACCCTTGGCTACGCAGGGGCTGGACTCCGACGAATGTCTGCCCCAAAGTAATGAGAAGAGGAGGCGTGCGGGTGCAATTCACCGTCGGGCTTAAATTGAAAGGGAAGACGGACCACATCGCCGTGGACGCCGAAGATGCGCTCATCGCCGCGCTTAAGGTCAAGACTGAATACCCCGAAGCAGTGATCACCTACGTCCGCCAACAAAATCGGCGCGGCGATGCACGTCACCCATCGCATGGGCTTTCCGAAAACGCTCATTGAGGAACACT
Source organism: Pseudomonadota bacterium (assembly GCA_030948025.1). Classification (GTDB taxonomy): domain Bacteria; phylum Pseudomonadota; class Alphaproteobacteria; order Rhizobiales; family Beijerinckiaceae; genus Methylocapsa. Next base: position 5,580 of record JALZAY010000174.1, on the reverse strand, counting down.
GCCGGTTGGGAGACTAACTTCTTCAATCGTCTGAAGACAGAGAGCGGGCGGCGGGCCTACACCGACTCTCACGCTGACCCGAGAGAACTTGACTGACGTGCTGAACACCTTACCGCACCTCGCATAAAGCCGCGTAACGACCAACGGGGGCCGCCCACTTGCTGCCGTTCGCGAATGCCAACTTGGGGTCAAATCGTGACGTAGAAGCGACAAACGATACCGGACGGTACGGCTTCAAAGCCTTAAATGTCGATCCATACTTAAGGCGGATATATCGGCGTCACTTCACTAGGAACGCCGCGGCCAAGCAAAACTGAGCTCGTGACCATCAGGGTCGGTCAGGTGAAAGAATCGCTCGCCCCATTCGGCATCTCGCGGGGCGGTGTCCGGCTGGTACCCCGCCGCGATTACGCGCCTGTAGAGCGCGTCAACCTCCGAATCGTAGAAGATCACTCTTCCCCACCAGGACCAATGGCGCCCGGCCGGCTGAACTGTTAGATTGAGATAGCTGGCTCCCACCCGAAAGCTGGTAAACGCTGCGTTGTCGTCTCCATGAACGATCTCAAATCCCAACACGCGGTAGAACCGAACGGCATGCGACATATTGTGGGTGGCCAGTGTGACAGCGCTGATGCTCTCGATCATCGTGATACGCTCCATATGATCCGCTCGGTGCGAGCACATCGAGTTTGTCATCGACTTTCGCGGTGCTTCAAATACGATTTCAGCGAGTTGTATGGTGGCACTTTCGGCCACGCGCGGTGAAATGTGCAAAATCGACTGCCGGGCACTCGCTTCGTATCAAACGCAAGCGCTCTGCTGGCTATGGGAATGTGTCGCGGCCTGGTTCACCCCACGTGACCGACCAGCTGCCGTTCTTCGAGGCTAAGAAGCTCCGGCCCACTTTTCACAAGCGTGACGAGGTGGAGAAGCACACAGTTTTGCGGGAGCTGCTGTAACGGCCTTTTTGCTTCGCCGGTGGCTTTCACGATTGGAGCGCGGCGTTAGACGAACATTCGAGCTACGGCGTCACGTCGGCGGCAGTTGGGGCACCTTCGACCCAATTCACGTCCCACGGCCCATCTACAGTGATGAAAGCCACAGCACCGGCCGCGACCCACGCCTCATGTACCATTCGCGCCGGCATGTAGTTATAGCCGCCAGGGCCGAACTCCGCCTTTTTTCCATCGCACTCAAAGGTGGCGCTGCCGACAATCACAGTATGCGTTTCATTCGCCGAATGCCAGTGCTTGCGAACGTGAAGAGCTTTCGGCGAACGGATCAGCAATTGAGTCGCGTGCGTTTTGGAATCCTCGTGCAAAATCGCCATTTCCGGTGAAGCGTCGCCCAACTCAGGCAGCATCTTTTTCCATTGGACCTCCGACAATTGCTTGAAAATGGGCGCGCCGGGTCCCGTGTTGGCCGGCGCCGGTGCCGCGCCGGTCGGCAAGGGAATCAGTCCGACCACCGACCCAGCCAAGCCGGCGATTACTAGCTTATCAACAAAGCGTACGCCCATGCGTCCCTCCATGTCCTTTTGCGCGCGGAAGCTAAAGCACGTTTTTGTGCTTTTCATAACCGTCTCGTTCAAAATCCTCGTCATCCGCACTTACATAAAAATGGCTGGCTGACAACAGGGGCTCCTCGCGTCACCAAAGGGACGCTCAAGTCGTTTGTTGATTCAGTCCATTTGTTAATGGATGTTGGACAAGTTCGCGGCCAATCGGCAGGAGCACTCGTTGGCGGTGGGCGCGGAGGCGCCGAGCCTGTTGGCAGGCCCGATCGTCGATGCCGACGGCACGATCATTCATCACGATGTCCGCGCGGGAAACGTTATAAACCGATCGTCGGCACGCCCTTGCGTCGCCGCCAAACGTGTGCGTCGCGCGAAGATGGTCCCGGAAAAACGAGAAAATACCCCGGTTTTTAAAAAAGCAGGGGTAAACAGGGGGTGCAGATGTCGGCTGGCTATCCTCGTCATTGGAGTGTGGCTTCCTCGCGGACCGTACTAGCAAATCGTGTTTTGAAGGTTCGCCAGGACACCTGCGTCATTCCCGCCAGTGGGGGCGCTCTCGAGTATTTTGTATTGGAGTTAGCGGACTGGGTGAATGTGGTGCCCGTGACATCGGAGCGGGAGCTGGTGATGGTCAGGCAATATCGGCATGCGACCCGCGGCGTTACATTGGAGATACCGGCTGGTTCGGTGAAGGAGAACGAGGTGCCCGCCGACGCGGCTCGCCGTGAGTTGTTGGAGGAGACGGGATATGCGGCCGGGAATCTAATTCACCTCGGGACATGGGAGTGCAACCCGGCGC
>JALZAY010000174.1:0-3255 GCA_030948025.1 Pseudomonadota bacterium | reverse complement strand
CCATACGTTTCTTGGGCTTGACGTTGAGAAGGTAGCTGAGCCAGCGGCTGAGCTGGACGAACGCTTAGAGGTCATGACGGTTCCTCAGGCGCACTGGCTGTCTGACCGGATAGATAGTGCCTTTAGCCACTACTTCAGTTCCTATGCGATTGAGCTGGCACGCGCGCATGTCGAGCTTAGGCCGAAAGTTGGTGACGGCATGAAAGGGTAAGGCGGCGTATCGTGGGGGTGTCCAACGCCTCCACTTCTCCACCGAAGGAGCCATTCATCTCTTGGCGGCGAGTTTGGCGAGCGGAATCGATCCTGTCTAGGACGCGATCTTCACTTGCGCCGGCGTTCCCGGCGTGAGCTCCATCACGGCCGCGCGTGGGGTTGCCGAAAAAATAGTTTCGGTTTTTGCCGAGGCACGCGCGAGCAATGAACGATAGGCGGCGACATAGTTGCGTGCCATCCGGGCCGCAGTAAAACGGGCTTCGAATTCTGCTCGAACCGCGCGACGGTTCAGCTTCGAGACCTCTTGCACGGCAGCTACGGCACTGTCGATCGAATCGACGATGATGCCGCTGACGCGATCCCTGATAATCTCCGGAACCGACCCATTGCGCCAGGCGATGACCGGAGTTCCGGCCGACATAGCTTCAATAGTCACCAACCCGAAAGGCTCCGGCCAGTCGATCGGAAACAACAGCGCCCGTGCTTGGCCGAGGAATTGGCATTTCTGGCTGTCATTGATTTCCCCAATGAACTCGACGAGCGGATGATCAAGCAAGGGCTCGATCTCGGCCTTGAAATACTCTAGGTCCACATGGTCGACCTTGGCCGCTATTTTCAAAGAGACGCCGGCCCGTTTGGCGATCTCTATGGCCCTATCTGGCCGCTTTTCCGGCGATATACGACCCAGGAAAGCTAGATAATCGCCGGCGCCTTTTGGATCGAATGGGCAGACATGCGGAGCGATGCCGTGCGGGATCGTGGCGAGCCAATTGGCGCTTGCCGGCATGGGCCTGCGCTGAGCATTGGAAATCGAAACGAGAGGCATTTCCGGATAGGCTTTGTAAAGCGGCATGAAATCCGGCTGATCCAGGCGGCCGTGCTGTGTCGTCAGACATTTATACGCCAGATCGTGGAAGAACGCGTGTGGCAAAAGGTCGATATGAAAATGGATGATATCGAATTCATCGGCACGGCAGCGTACCTCGCGTAACATGCTGAGTGTACTTGCAACATGATCGCGAATTCCGCCAAGTCTCAAGGCTTGCGGCGCGCAAGCGACAAGGTTCGCGGTGGTCTCGGAGTCGCCGCTCGCGAACAAGGTGACCTGATGCCCTTGCCGGACGAGTTCTTCCGCCAACCAGGAAACCACTCGCTCCGTTCCGCCATACAACTTGGGCGGTACGGCTTCCGCAAGGGGAGCGACGAGTGCTATTCGCATTTGCTATCCCTTTAATTGAGAACGCGCGCCGCCTTGATCAGTAATCCATCCCGCGGATGAAACCGGTGGCGTTTCATATTTCAACCCTCGATAACCGCCAACAATCCGGGACCGACACTTCTTTTACCGCCCTCAATTCTTGCCCTTAGTGCGATACTGATCAAGGTAAATGACATAATCTTCGGGCCCGGACTCACGCTTTGTAGCCAAAAAACGCCGGGCATGCTCGTCGCAACCACTCGTGTCGCCAAGTCCTCTATCGCCGCGTCTGTCAAAGCGGACAAGCCGCGCCACGCCAAAACCCTCGTCAGTGCCTTGTGAATTTCGTGATCACGGCCGGCGCGTGAGATCGTCGTGATTATGCGCATGCACCGATCACGCCGCGTCATCGTTCGCCCGGGGTTCGCCTTCTCGTTCATGCCGCCATCTCCACAGCGAATCGCGGCGCTTGATAGTGCCATACTCAACCTTGCAATTGCCTTGTTCCAGTCACTGTATCTTACGCGACAAACATTGTGCGAAGCTCGCTTCGCCTTTTACATCGGACTCTCGGATCCAGTGGAGGCGTCCAGCTGCGCCTTCCGCACCATGCGGAGACTTTCTGTCACATGGACGAGCAACACGGCTTCTCGACACCAGTGCAGCTCAGAGTCCAAAGTTTGAGCGTTGCCCCTCGAGAACAGTATCACTAGAGCGGTTTTTTCATTGAATTGTAGACACGCGGCTATAGTGGGATCAGTCCTCGTAAGCGTCTATCGCATTTTGCGGTCTCGCAAAGAAGCCCAAATAGCGCCAGTTGCATCACGGGTCACGCGGCTCGGAGACGTCTGCAAGTCAGCGCCTAAAGAGAGCGCAATCACCTTAACTAGAAACAGCTGATAGTCCATTTGTTCTTTATGGCTTATACGGCGTCAATTTGAAGATTACCAATCTTCTCGGCAAACTCTACCATTTAGGAATTGCGGAGGGCATGCCTCCACAAGGATGAGTTAGGCGAGGAAGGCGAGGGCAATTGCCGTAGATTCCGCGAGACGTGCAAAAACCCGGATTAGGATAGATGCGGATCACAACGCCGTGATCGGCGCCCCGCGTGAGCGCTTGCATGACGGGACAGTCCGTCAGGACATACGCGGTACCCTTCCGACCGCGCCAAGACAAGCTGGCTGGCGCGGATGGCAAGCCACGCGGAGCAAACCGCATTTGCGGAAACCCGATAAAACCAGATGAAAAGATATCGGTGACCCACACGCGCATACAAAGATTGCGCTCAGAATTTTATAAATTTTTCCCATTTTCAAAAGCAGAAATTTGAGGATTTATGATGTAGGCTTTGCCAAGGCAGGGTCATGTTGCGTTACTGATCGCTCAATCCCAAAGACAACTAACACGCACGTTTTAGGCGCAGTAAGATTCCAGAACTCTGGCATGAGTTCATGCCGGACTTAAAAACAGTACGCCGAGGCGTTCAGGACAGACACCTGGCAGCCACGTCAATCAGGACTTTGTCACGGGTTTTGTCCGGTCCATACCTGTGAATTTTGGAGACCGAAAAGGAGTAGATGATGATTAAAATTCTAGTTCCGATCGCTGCGATTGTAGTGGCGGCGACACCCGCTGCGGCGCAGGGGTTCAGCTTCACCGTCCCAACCCCGGGGTACAACCAGGGATACAACCAGGGCTACGAACCCGAATACAACCGGGGCTACGAACCCCAGTACGCATCTCCGCGGCGCCAATGGTACCGTGTTAATCGGGGTCACCATTACGCGTATGGCCATTACAAGCATCACCACTACTACAATCAGTATTGACCTTTCGGAGCG
>JALZAY010000173.1 GCA_030948025.1 Pseudomonadota bacterium | reverse complement strand
GCACCGCAAGCGCGATCACGAGCCGCATATGCGCCCGCGCGAGCGTATGCATGGCCTTTTCATCGGCCTGATTTTTCCACCGCAAGGCAAGCGCATGTTCTTCGTCGCGCTCAAGATAAGGAGCGGCGACCGCCGCGGCGAGGAGATGTTCGCCTACCTCAGCTAATTGAGCCATGATCGTCGCCCATCGCGTTCAAAAGCGCCGCGTCCCGCGCAATGCCCCGCGGCTTTGCGGTTCAGTCCGCCGCGAAGGAGAAAAACATCTTGCCCCGCCGGCCGGATCTTCGCGTCGCCGCCCCACCAAGCCCTGCCGTTAAACGATTGTCTGGCGTGGCTGGTTCCCCGCGGCAAGGCGCGTGCGCGCCGAGGCTAATTGTTTTTTGGCGCTTGATCGGCGCCAATGGAACCCGGTCTCACCGTAACGATCATGGCGAAGATCTTGTAAAATCAACCAGCTCCGAGCACGACTCGATCCCACGTGACCGGAAACCGTTTCTGGCGGCCGCCATCCTTAAAAATTCCCGCACCAAGCTTACCGCTTGCCCATTGGCGGTCTCTCCATCATATTTTAGGATAATTCCTATCCCTCTATCCAGCTCTGGCTTTGAACCGGACGTTTGGGAGAATTCCATGTTTATCGAGACCGAAGCCACACCCAATCCCGCAACCTTGAAATTTCTGCCTGGCCGCCCCGTCTTACCGCAAGGCACGCTCGACATCAGAGACGCCGAAGGCGCCGGACAATCGCCGCTTGCGCAGGCGCTGTTCGCGATCGACGGCGTCTCCGGCGTGTTTTTTGGCTCGGACTTCATCTCCGTCACGAAATCCGGCGGCGACTGGCCGAACCTCAAACCCGTGGTCCTCGGCGCCATCATGGAGCATTTTGTTTCGGGCGAACCCTTGCTCATCGGCGAATTCGATGGCGCCGCCCAAGGCGACGGCGAGGAGTTCTTCGCGGGCGACGATGCCGAGACCGTCGTCACGATCAAGAAACTGATAGAAACGCATGTCCGTCCGGCGGTCGCCAACGATGGCGGCGATATCAAATTTCGCGGTTACCGCGATGGGACCGTCTTTCTCGCCCTGAAGGGGTCGTGTTCCGGCTGTCCGTCGTCGTCCGCGACGCTCCGGCACGGGATCGAGAATTTGCTCAAGCATTATGTCCCCGATGTGCGCGCGGTCGAACAAATCTAATCTTATGGCTTCGTCTGGTCCGGTCCGCGCCTTTGGCCGAAGTTGGGGCAAGATTTGAGCATTGACGCATGAAAATATTGGCGATCGACACGGCGCTTCCCGCGATTTCGGCCTGCGTCCTTGACGATGGCGCGGATAGTCCGGAAGCGATCGAGACGATTGCGATGGAGCGGGGCCACGTGGAAGCTCTATTGCCGTTGATCGACCGGGTCATGGCCCGCGTCGAAGGCGGTTTTGCATCGCTCGGGCGGGTGGCGGTGACGGTAGGCCCTGGGTCCTTCACCGGGCTTCGGGTCGGTATCGCCGCCGCGCGCGCGATCGGGATCGCTTGCAAGATTCCGGTCACCGGGGTTTCGACCCTAGCGGCCCTGGCAGCGCCTTTGATCCTGGAGCAAAAGCCAGGTCTCATCGCCGCCGCGATCGATGCGCGCCGGGGCAATGTTTTCTTTGCCGCTTTCGGACCGGACGGAAGGGCTGTCCTGGCGCCTCGGATCGCACCGGCGCGCGAGGCCGTGCGCTCGCTTGGCGCGGGTCCGATGCGGCTCGCCGGATCGGGTGCGCCGCTGCTCGCAATCGAGGCTCTAGCGGCTGGGACAGAGACCTGGATCGCCCGCGAAAATGCTGGATTAGACATTGTTTTTGTTGCTAAACTTGGTCTTCTCGCCGACCCCGTCCTGACCCCACCGCGACCCTTCTACTTGGCGCCGCCGGGCGCCAAGGTGCCAGAGGCGGCACCGTCTCAACCGGCGGCACCGTGAACCGGAATGATCAGTTGGCCGTCCAATCCCGCGCCTTGCATCCGCCCCATCGCTGTCGAGTGGAGCGCGGAATGCGCCGCCATTCACGCTACGTGCTTCGCCTATGCCTGGCAGGAAGCCGATTTTGAACAGCTTTTTACCGCGGCCGGGACGTTCGCGGACGGCGCGATCGAAGCCAAGGAGGAGCATCTGGCGGGCTTTGTCCTGTCCCGCGTCGCCGCCGGCGAGGCCGAAATCCTGACGCTTGCCGTCGCGCCCGAGTGGCGCCGGCGCGGGATCGCCCGTAGTCTTCTCGCGCCACATCTTTCCGGGCTCGCCGCGATCCAGGTCACCCGGTTGTTTCTCGAAGTCGGCGCCGAAAATACCGCCGCCCGCGCCCTTTATGCGAATTTCGGCTTCGCGGAGGTGGGCGAACGCAAGGCCTATTACCGCACCGCCGGAGCCGAAATGGCAGGGGCTCTCGTTCTGCGGCGTGACCTGCTATAATGTGCTTTGTCTTGGACAAGTTGAACATTGGGGCAAGCGCAAGAGGCTAGCGCCGCGTGGACCATAGGTAACAATGTCGGGTATTGATCAATCGCGTGCCGCCCGAGGCGTTTCCGGCGAAACCGGACAAGGCCCGCCACCCCGCCGGCTGTTCGTGAAGTCTTACGGCTGTCAGATGAACGTCTATGACGCGCAAAGGATGGCCGATGTTCTGGCGCCGGAAGGCTATGCCGGAACCGCGCTTGTGGAGGATGCCGACCTTATCATCTTGAATACCTGCCACATAAGGGAGCGCGCCGCCGAGAAGGTTTTTTCCGAATTGGGCAAGCTGCGCGATCTTAAGGCCGCGCGCGCGTCGGCCGGGCGGGAGATCAAAATCATTGTCGCGGGCTGCGTCGCGCAGGCCGAAGGGAAGGAAATTTTCCGCCGCCAAAAAGCGGTGGATATCGTCGTTGGACCACAAAGCTATCACCGCTTGCCCGAGCTTTTGCGCCGCGCCGGAACCTCACGCGAGGTCCTTGCCACGGATTTTCCCGCTGAAAGCAAGTTCGATCACCTCGCCGCGCCTTCGCCGCACCAAATTCGCAAGCGCGGCGTCAGCGCTTTCGTGACCGTGCAAGAAGGCTGCGATAAATTCTGTACGTTCTGTGTGGTGCCCTACACGCGCGGCGCGGAAGCCTCGCGGCCGGTCGAAGGCATCGTTGCGGAAGTCGAAATGCTGGCCGCCGCGGGCGTCCGCGAGGTGAGCCTGATCGGCCAAAACGTCAATGCCTATCATGGCCGCACGCCGGAAGGCGCCTTCGCTTCGCTCGCCTCGCTGATTTCGCGTGTTGCCGAAGTGCCGGGCATCGCCCGCATCCGCTACACGACGAGCCATCCAGGCGATATGGACGCGAGCCTCATCCAGGCGCATCGCGATCAAGCACGTTTAATGCCCTTCCTGCATCTGCCGGTTCAATCCGGTTCCGACAAAATCCTCGCCGTGATGAACCGCGGGCACACGCGCGCCGGCTACCTCGCGCTCATCGCGGAAATCCGCGGCGCGCGGCCGGACATCGCTTTGTCCTCCGATTTCATCGTTGGCTTTCCTGGCGAAAACGAAGAGGATTTCGCGGCGACCTTGGATTTGGTCGGAAAAGTCGGGTTCGCGAACGCCTTTTCGTTCAAATATTCGCCCCGCCCCGGTACCCCCGCGGCCGAGTTGCGAGATCAGATCCCCGAATCCGTAAAGTCGGAACGGCTCGCGCGGCTTCAGACCCTCCTCGACCGGCACCGGCGGACATTCAATCGCGAAATGGCCGGGCGTACGCTCGACGTGCTGATTGAAAAACCGGGCCGGCACGCGGGCCAAATCGCCGGCAAGTCGCCCTATCTCCAGGCGGTTCAGATCGAAGGGAGCCTCGATCGCATCGGCGAAATCGTGCGTGCCGAGATCGTCTCGGCGGGCGTCAATTCGCTCTTTGGGCGGCTCGTGCCGGACCGGGCCGCGCGCGAGGCGCCTCGTTGAAACCTCCGGATCGTTCAGCACCGTTTATGCGGCAAGAATTCAAGCCAACTCCGGGCGAGGACGCCGCCGCCGAGATAACCTTGGCCTTCGACGACAATCGCCACGCCTCGCTCGTCTTCGGACAATACGACCAGAACCTTGCAAAGCTCGAACGCAGGCTCGGCGTAATCGCCAATGCGAACGGCAATCACGTGACGATCAAGGGGCCGGCGGCGGCGTGCGAACGTGCGCGGCTGGTTTTGGAAAACCTCTATGCGCGGGTGGAGCTTGGCCAGCCGGTCGGGCTCGGCGATGTCGATGGCGCGATCGAGGAAGGCGCCATGCAAGGCACTCTGTTCCCCAAGGAGGACGAGGCCGGGCGCGCCGGTTTCGAACAAATCGGCACCCGCCGGCGCGGTATGGTACGCGCGCGCAACATGGCGCAAGACCTCTACCTCCGCGCGATGAAGCGCCACGAGCTGGTTTTCGCCGAGGGGCCCGCCGGCACCGGCAAGACTTGGCTTGCTGTCGGCTTCGCGGTTCTTTTGCTGGAACAAGGCGCCGTCGAACGTCTGATCCTTTCGCGGCCCGCGCTGGAAGCGGGCGAGAGGCTAGGTTTCCTGCCCGGCGACATGCGCGACAAGGTCGATCCTTATTTGCGGCCGATCTACGACGCGCTCGCCGATTTCATGGATGCCCGTATGCTCGAACGCGGCATGCAAATTGGGATGATCGAGGTCGCTCCCCTCGCGTTCATGCGTGGGCGAACCTTGAGCAATGCCTGTGTCCTGCTCGACGAGGCGCAAAATGCGACTTCGATGCAAATGAAAATGTTTTTAACGCGGCTCGGCGAAGGATCGCACATGATTGTCACGGGAGATCCGTCGCAAACCGATCTACCGCTCGGCCAGAAGTCCGGGCTCAGCGAGGCGATCGAACTTCTCTCCAGGCTTGAGGGAATAGGCCACGTCGTCTTCAGGGAAGGCGACGTCGTCCGCCACGATCTCGTGCGGCGAATCGTCGGCGCCTATGAGGCGGCGGCGCGGCCTGGCAAGGGCGAGGGACGGCGGCCATGAATTCCGTGATCGAAGTTGCGATCGAAGCTGAAGATTGGGCGTCCCTCGAGGCCCCTTCGCAACTTGCCGAGGCCGCGATCCACGCGGCGATCGGGGAAACCGGCGTCTCGCTGGCAGCGAACGCCGAAATCAGCGTCCTTTTCTGCGCCGACGGCTTCATCCGCGACCTCAACCGCAAATGGCGTGGAATCGATCAACCGTCCAATGTTCTTTCTTTTCCAGCCCAGGGTGATACGGCTTTTGCGCCGCTCCTCGGTGATATCGTCATCGCGTTCGAGACCGCCTCGCGGGAAGCCTCCGAAGGAGGAAGGCCTTTGCGCGATCACGTCGCCCATCTTCTGGTGCATGGTTTTTTGCATCTTATCGGCCACGACCATATCGGGGCGGCCGAAGCCGAGACCATGGAGGCGCTCGAACGCGCGATTCTCGGCAGGCTTGGGATTGCCGACCCCTTCCGGGAATCGTTGATCGAGGAAGCAACCGGCGCCAATGACTGAGCATGACCCCACGAGCGAGGCAGGCAAAACAGGTTCCGGCGGGAAGCCAAGCCTGGTCGACCGGTTGCGCGCTTTGTTCGGCCTCGGCGGACTGTCGATTCGCGACGACATCGAGGATGCTCTCGCGGATCCAACGATCGAGGACGATATTTCCCCGCAAGAGCGCGCTTTGTTGAAAAACGTCCTCGCCTTGCATGAAGTGCAAGTCGGCGACGTGATGGTTCCCCGCGCCGACATCGTCGCCGCGTCGCTTCAAACCAAGCTCGCCGATGTGCTTGAGGTGTTTCGCACCGCCGGCCATTCGCGCCTGCCCGTGCACGGGGAAACCCTCGACGATCCGCGCGGCATGGTGCATATCCGCGATTTTGTCGTCTATCTCTCCGCCGCCGCGACCCCCCCGTATCGGAAGGAGCGCGCGGCCGGCTCGCTGCCCGCGGAGCAGGAGGACGAAGCTGCCGCAAGCTGCCGCTGGCCACGCCGCGGCTTGGATATGTCTTTATCGCAGGCCAATATTCTGCGCCCGGTTCTGTTCGTTCCCGCGTCCATGCCGGCCCTCGATCTCCTGGTGAAAATGCAAGCCACGAGAACCCACATGGCGCTCGTCATCGACGAATATGGCGGCACCGAAGGTCTAGCGTCGATCGAGGACATCGTGGAAATGATTGTCGGCGATATCGAGGACGAACACGATTCTGGCGAAAACCCGAAGATCGAAGCCGCCGCGGACGGAAATTTCATCGTGGACGCGCGCGCCGGTCTTAGCGAGGTTTTCCGCGCGATCGACGCCGATCTCACCGCGATCAGCGACGCCGAGGAGGTCGATACCTTGGGGGGGCTCGTCACAGCCCTCGCGGGGCATGTTCCGGCGCGCGGCGAAATCATTGTCGAGGACGGGATCGAATTCGAAGTGGTGGACGCCGACCCGCGCCGCGTCAAGCGGGTCAAGATCCGGATGGCCGGCGCGCGTGCGCTCCCCACGCAAATCGCGGAAAGCCCCGCTCCTCGCGAGCTTGCCAAACAAGGCAACCCTCCGGAGAAGGGTGGCGGATAATACCCTTCGCCGGAACGCGCTTTCGCGCATGGTTGGTCCAACGGATGGGAAATGCGCGAAAGTCCTTCGCGCAATCTCTATGGAAATCATGATTGCGTTCGAGAAAGGCCGCCATGCTCGCGATCGCCGCTTCGATCATTCTCGCCTCTCGCTGGCGGCGCCGCCTGATCGCGCTCGCCGCCGGCGCCACCGGCGCGCTTGCGATGGCGCCTTTCAACTTCTTCCCCGCGCTCGCGATCCCGATGACCGTTGCCGTCTGGCTCATCGACGGTTGCGCGGAGACGCGCCAAATGCCGCCCGGGCGCCGGTTTCGTTTGGGCTTGCCGGTCGCGGCCCGGCGCGCCTTTGGCGTCGGCTGGTGGTGGGGCTTTGGTTATTTCCTGGCGGGGCTCTGGTGGCTTGGCGCGGCGTTTCTTGTCGAGGCGGACGAATTCGCCTGGGCCTTGCCGCTGGGCGTTGTCGGGCTCCCCGCCGCGCTCGCGATTTTTCCGGGTCTCGGCTTCCTGCTGGCGCGGCTTATGTGGGCGCCCGGCCCGGGACGGGTTTTTGCGCTTGCCGCCGGATTGAGCCTCGCGGAATGGCTGCGCGGGCATATCCTGACCGGATTTCCCTGGAACACATTCGGCATGGCGCTTGGCGACAATCTCGTGACCGCGCAACTGGCCTCGATTGTTGGCCTTTATGGTCTGACCGTCATCGCCATCCTTATTTTTTCCGCTCCCGCGGTTCTCGGCGAAAAATCCGCAAGGCAAGGGGCAAGGCGCCGGTTGCCGCCGCCAATCGCCGCCGCTGTCCTGGCCTTCGCCGGGATTTGCGCATTTGGCACCCTGCGTCTGGCGGCGACAACTCCGGAGCCGGTCGCGGGAGTAAAATTGCGCATCATGCAGCCCAATTTGGCCCAGGACGCGAAATTCCGGCCCGACAACAAAGCCCGGATATTGTCGCGCTATCTGACCCTGTCCGCGCGCGGGGCGGGATCAGATCGTTCGGGCCTCGACGATGTCACCGTGCTCATCTGGCCGGAGTCGGCATTCCCTTTCATCTTGTCGCGCGATGCCGGAGCCCTTGCCGAAATCGGCGCGGTTTTGCCGCAAGATACGGTTCTCGTCACCGGCGCCGCGCGTGCAGACGATGAGGCGCGGTGGTCCGCGTCCGGCCGCGTCCGGTACTTCAACGCCATTCAAGTCATTGCCAGCGGCGGACATATTCTCGACAGCTACGACAAGGTGCATCTCGTGCCTTTCGGCGAATATTTGCCGTTTCAGACCGCCTTCGACCGTCTCGGCCTG
>JALZAY010000172.1 GCA_030948025.1 Pseudomonadota bacterium | reverse complement strand
TCTCAAAAACCGTCGACGTTGTTCGGGGCGGACTTTTATACGGCGGGGTCGGCGTTTTGTTCATGTGCGCGCAGATTCTCGTTTTCCAGCGATATGGCGGCGCCTTCTTTTGACGAACAGATTCTTGCCCTCTCAAAACCGCAGGCGGCGGCGAAAGCTTGCGCTGGCCCCGGAGGGCTCGCCCGGATCCCGGGCCATGTTTCCTTCGTGGCGAACCAGACAGGTACCGCTCCTTGCGAGGGTTCGCCCCGGACCAACATGGAACACTTCTTGGAAAGATAATTTTTAGCCCTGATTGGAAACAGCATGAACTGCTCATTGGTTGCGGACAATGTCTTTGCGATCACATTCATCATGAAACGGTCGATTTGGCCTCCACGGACGGGAGCGACCAGCGCGGACCGGCAACGGCGAGTTTCGCGGCGATCGTCTCGAGCTCGCATTCGAGCGCGGCAATGCGCTGGCAAAGCTGGTCGTGGTCGAGCTTCATAAATACGCCAGCCGCCTTATCAGCGAGCTCTGCCAGCATCGCGCGCTCATCCTGGTTGAGGTCATCGCCGGCCGCGTGCGATCCATAGAGCGCAAGGGCCCAGCAGCGGAAGCGGTCGCCGACCGGGACCGCGAGGATCGGCCGCATCAGCCCATCGGGCAAGTGATTGCGCGCGGCCGCCTTAGCATCGACGCCGAAGGGGCGGCGCGTCTGCACAGGCTCTAGCATCGGGTCACGTGGATCGAGCGTTCATGCCGCCGCGTCATCCCAGCCTTGGTCCTCCGCACTGCGGTGGAAGACCCGGAAATGTCGGCGATTCGCCCCCACCCGGACATGACACCCCCAAGACTGGACTGCCTGGCTAGTACGGAAAGATTCGAACTTTTGAATCCAGAGACGCGTGGCAAACGCTGGGGCGATTGGCGCTTAATTTTCATCGCAGAAAGGAGTGGACTTCTGCGGCGAAGAGAGCGTCACTGTCGTCGTGCCGAGATAAGGGCCGGTGGCCTTATCCGGATCCTGCCCCGCTGGCGATGGTGCCACTGTGGGGCTTTGGTGGTGACGGCGCCTGGTGCCGTCGCAACCGAAAAGGATCCTCACATGTCGCACAGCAAAATCCCGACAAAGAACAAGTTTGCGCGCGCCAAGAGCCGCGCGAACACACCTGCGAAGCTTGGGACCATTCCCTTGGGTTCGACCCGCAGCGGGACCAAGCAGGAGGCCGTCCTCGCCCTGCTTAGACAGCCCAAGGGGACAACGATCGCCGCCATTATGAAGGCGACGGGTTGGCAGCAGCACTCGGTCCGCGGCTTCTTTGCGGGTGTGGTGCGCAAGAAGCTCGGCTTGACACTGATATCGGAGAAGGCCGGGGCCGATCGCGTTTATCGTGTGGCTGCCGGCCGGCCGACCAAATCGAAGCCGAAGATCGCCGCACAGGCGGCCGCCTAGCCATGGCTTCGGTGGATACCCGAGCGATCGAGGGCGAGATCGATCGCATTCGTTCGCTCGGCCTCGAGGACTTGCGGCGCGAATGGCGGCGGCTCAACCATGGTGAACCGCCGCGGATCAGTCGCGACCTGCTTGTCCTTGCCCTCGGTTACAGACTTCAGGAAATCGCGCATGGCGGGCTCGGCAAGGCGACCCGGCGCAAGCTGCAAACGATGGCAAAGGCCTTGCAGACAACGGGCCGGGTTGGCCCCACACCGAGCCTCAGTCTGAAGCCCGGCGCGCGTCTGGTTCGGGAATGGCGTGGCCGCACGCACACCGTCACGGTCACGGAAGATGGGTTCGAGTATGCCGGGACGAGCTATCCGTCGCTGACCAAGATCGCCAAAAAGATCACCGGAGCGCATTGGTCGGGTCCGCGCTTCTTTGGGCTATTAGCGGCAGGTGCGGAGCGCCCGAGCAATGGGGGGCGCGATGGGTGAATCGGACAAGACGCCGCGGCGCTCCGCCAAAAAGGCACGCTGTGCGATTTACACCCGAAAATCATCGGAGGAAGGGCTGGAGCAGGCCTTCAACTCGCTCGACGCCCAGCGGGAAGCCTGCGCCGCCTTCATTCTCTCGCAAAAGCACGAAGGCTGGACGGTGTTGCCGGCGCTCTATGATGACGGCGGGTTTTCCGGCGGCACGATGGAGCGGCCAGGCCTGAAAAGGCTGATCGCCGATATCGAGGCAGGCCAGATCGATGTGATCGTCGTCTATAAGGTCGACCGGCTGACCCGCGCGCTCTCCGATTTTGCCAAGCTCGTCGACGTCTTTGACCGCCGCGGCGTCTCGTTCGTGTCGATCACCCAGCAATTCAACACCACCACCAGCATGGGACGGCTGACCCTGAATGTCCTTTTGTCCTTCGCCCAGTTCGAGCGGGAAGTCACTGGCGAACGGATCCGCGACAAGATCGCCGCCTCCAAGAAAAAGGGCATGTGGATGGGCGGCATGCCGCCCCTCGGTTATGACGTGAAAAACCGCAGGCTGGTCGTCAACGACGCCGAGGCCAGCATCGTTGTCGAGATCTATCGGCGCTATCTCGCGCTCAAGTCGGTTCACGCGCTGCGGGACGAGCTTGCCGACGCCGGGATCAAGAGCAAGCGCCGAACGCGGCACGACGGCGCCGAATATGGGGGTCAGACGTTCTCCCGTGGGGCACTTTATCTGATTCTTCAGAACCGGCTTTACCGCGGCGAGATACCACATAAGGGCAATTCCTATCCCGGAGAACAGCCGGCGATTGTCGACAAGCCGCTGTGGGACGATGTCCAGGCCGTGCTGGCCGCAAACCGGGTGGAGCGGGCAATGGGAGCGCGCGCAAGCCACCCCAGCCTGCTGACCGGCATGGTGTTTGACGAGACCGGCGAGCGCCTGACGCCAACCTATGCGGTCAAAAAGGGAACGCGCTACCGGTACTATGTTTCGACTTCCCTCATCACCGGAGCGGGAAGGACCCGTTCAAGCGGCCGGCGGATACCGGCCGGCAATTTGGAAGGCCTGGTAATCAGTAGGATTCGCACATTTCTCGCCGACCCCGGAGCGATCCTCGATGCACTCGACAATGAATCGCACAACGGTTCAGGATGCAGCCAACTGATTGAACGTAGCCGTCAGATCGCGGAGGAACTCGGAGCCCACGCGCCTGACAAAGTCAAAGCGACGCTCATGGCACTGTTTTGCCGCGTGGAAATCAGATCCGATCGCGTCGACATCACGCTCTCTCGAGGCCGCTTGACCCAGCTGCTCGCCGGGTCGCTTGATCTGAAGATTGGGCATCAAGCGCCTACGAGTGCACCGGATGATCTCCTGAGGTTGATGGTGCCGGTAGGCCTGAAGCGCGTCGGTTGTGAAATGCGAATGCTGGTCGAGAATGCCGATGACCAGACGGCAGCCGATCCCAGCTTGCTGAAGATCATTTCTCGCGCTCACCACATCCAGGCGCGCCTGATCCATAACACCAAGCTAACCATGCATGATATCGCTCGCGAGGAGCGCGTGTCGGCAGCCTACATCTATTCCCTCCTGCGTCTTCCCTGGCTGGCGCCCGACATCACCACGGCCATTGTTAATGGCCGAAAACCGCCGCAACTTACCGCCAAGATATTGATGCGCCTGACGCCGCGGCTGCCGGCCGGCTGGGCTGAACAGCGAGAGCTCCTCGGTTTTCGCTGAGAACAAATCGTTGGTTCTGCGAGTTCCCGCGTCCAATCACTTCGGCTTCGCCTGACGTCAGCTGCTCCGTCCGCGAAAAAAGTCAACCACGAAAAGGCGCCGGAGAGATTTTCATAACGGCCGCAGCCGAAATCGCGCGTGCAACCGTCTCTGCCACGATTCGCTTTGAACACGAGACCGGTAAACCCCGCAAATTCGCGAGAAAATAGGCTTCCTAGAAAGACAATAATATGTGCAATATCAAGTACGTATTAACTGGCGGAGAGGGGGGGATTCGAACCCCCGATAGGCTTGCGCCTATGCCGCATTTCGAGTGCGGTGCTTTCAACCGCTCAGCCACCTCTCCGCAGCGTCGCAACAGGCGCGGCGCAGATAACATGGGCGCGCCTCGCTTTACAAGCGCGCGCCAAAAACCATCGCCCGCTACCCCGGCGCGGTTTCCGCCTTCAGGCTGTCTGGATGCGGAAAGAGAACGATGTTGTAGCCGGCGTCCACACAATGGATTTCGCCGGTGACGCCGCTCGAAAGATTGGACAGAAGATAAAGCGCCGCGCCGCCGATGTCGGAAAGATCGAGGCCGCGGCGCAGTGGCGAATGTGCCTTCTGGAAAGTGAACAAGACACGTCCGTCGGCGATTCCAGCGCCCGCCAGGGTCCGGATAAGCCCCGCCGAAATGGCGTTCACCCTTATGCCTTGCGGGCCGTAATCGGCAGCGAGATAGCGCACGCTCGCCTCCAGCGCCGCCTTGGCGACGCCCATGACATTGTAGTTGGGCATGACCCGGTTCGCGCCGGCGAAGGTCAAGGTCAACAGGGCACCGCCCTGGGGCATGAGGGCGGCCGCGCGCTTGGCGATTTCGGTAAAGGAGAAGGCGGAAATCAGCATCGTGCGGGAGAAATTTTCCCGCGTCGTATCGGCATAGCGGCCCTTCAGTTCGGCGCGGTCCGAATAAGCGAGGCTGTGGACCACAAAATCGAGGCCGCTCCACTTTTTCTCGATGGCCGCGAAAACCGCGTCGATCGAGGCGGCGTCCTCGACGTCGCAACGCAAGACGAGCGCCGCGCCGAGGCTTTCGGCCAGCGGCCGGACGCGCTTGCCGAGCGCCTCGCCCTGATAGGTGAAGGCGAGTTCCGCGCCTTGTTCGTAAACAGCCTTGGCGATGCCCCAGGCAATCGAATGATCGTTCGCGACGCCCATGACGAGACCGCGCTTGCCGCGCATCAATCCTCCGTTGTCCGCCGCCGGCGCCTCAGGCATCGACATGTTTCAAAACGAGGCTGGCGTTGGTGCCGCCGAAGCCGAAGGAATTCGACAAGACGGCACCCAATCGCACGCCGTCGCGGCGCTTGCGCACAATGTCCATATCCGCGAAAGCCGGATCGAGCTCTTCGATATTCGCGCTTTCGCAAATGAATCCGTTTTGCATCATCAACAGCGAGTAGATTGCTTCGTGCACCCCGGTGGCGCCGAGGGAATGGCCGGTCAAGGATTTTGTCGCGGCGATCGGCGGACACTTTCCGGCCGCTCCGAAAACGGTTCTTATCGCCTCGATCTCCTTGAGATCGCCAATTTCGGTCGAAGTCGCATGTGGATTGATGTAATCAATCGGCGCCTTTACGCTTTCAAGTGCCATGCGCATGCAGCGCACCGCTCCTTCGCCGGAAGGCGCGACCATGTCATGGCCGTCCGAGGTCAAGCCGTATCCGGCGATCTCGGCGTAAATTTTTGCCCCCCGCGCGCGGGCATGCTCCAATTCCTCCAGCACCAATACCCCCGCGCCGCCGGCGATGACGAACCCGTCCCGGTTCTTATCATAGGCGCGGGAGGCGCTCGCGGGATGGTCGTTGAATGCCGAGGACAATGCGCCCATCCCATCGAACAGAACCGAGAGGGTCCAATCGAGCTCTTCGCAGCCGCCCGCGAACATCATGTCCTGCTTGCCGTATTGGATCATCTCATAGGCATTGCCGATGCAGTGGTTGGAGGTCGCGCAGGCCGACGAGATCGAGTAATTGACGCCCTTGATCTTGAACCAGGTGGCAAGCGTCGCCGAAGCGGTCGAGGACATGGATTTCGGAACGGCGAAAGGCCCGATTTTTTTCGGTCCCTTGGTGCGCGCGATATCGGCGACCTCGATGAGAGTCCGCGTCGAAGGCCCGCCTGAACCCATGATGATGCCGGTGCGCTCATGCGATATTTCATCGGACGCAAGGCCCGCATCCAGGATAGCCTGATCCATCGCGACATGGTTCCAGGCCGTGCCGCCGGCATGGAAACGCATCGCGCGGCGATCGACGATGCCGCCGGGGTCGAGCGTTGGCGCGCCATGAACCTGGCTGCGAAAGCCGAGTTCGGCGTATTTTTCCGCCTTGACGATGCCGGATTTGGCCTCCCGCAAGGAGGCGAGCACCTCCTGGCTGTTGTTCCCGATCGAGGAGACAATCCCCATTCCGGTGACGACGACGCGTCTCATGCTGCAAAACTCCTGCTTGACATCGCCGCCCCGGAGCCCGAATTCGGGGGGTCTCCGTTCAACGTCAAAAGAAGGCCGGCCGAAGGTTCAGGTCATGGATGGAGTCGCGGCCTTGAACAAGCCAACCCTTATGTCCTTGGCCTCATATATGCGTGTCCCATCGGCCTCGAGCCAGCCATCGGCGATGCCGAGCACCAGCTTGGTCTTGAACACGCGTTTCAGATCAACGCCGTAAATGATATGTTTGACGGTGGGCAAGACCTGATCGGAAAATTTGACCTCGCCCACGCCGAGCGCCCGGCCGCGCCCGGTGAGGCCAAGCCATCCGAGATAAAAGCCAAGAAGCTGCCAAAGTGCGTCGAGCCCGAGGCAGCCAGGCATCACCGGATCGCCCTTGAAATGGCAGCCGAAAAACCACAAGTCCGGCTTGACCGAAAATTCGGCCAAAATCACGCCCTTGCCATTGGCGCCGCCGTGCTCGGAAATATTCGTGATTCGATCGAACATCAAAAGAGGCGGCAACGGCAATTGGGGATTGCCCGGCCCAAACAATTCTCCTCGCCCGCAGGCGATCAGGTCCTCATATTCGAAATTGGCGCGCCGCTCGTTCATGTCCGTTTCACTCTCGCGTTCCCGCCCGGCAGCCATGCGGGCTTTCTCCGGCGAAGTTCGCGCGCCTTCTAACACGCGGATCGGCCAGCCGGAAGCCGCCACCGCGCCATCCATCGAGTATATCGATCGTGAGAAATTCGAGCGAAGGTCTGCGCCGGTGAAAGGCCGATTAATTTCTCGCGCGGCAGCTATCGGCGGGAAACACTCCGCTGCCATCCGCATCGCTCGAACGTAACTTCCTTTGCGCTTTTCGTGTTTCCCCCCCATATAGCCGGGACGGGCCGGAATGGCCCGCGCAACGTTAGGATAAAAAGCCATGGCGTTTCGGCAAAAACCCTTGATTTCACTCCTCGCGGCGACGCTTGCGCTAGGCTTTGCCGGGGACACTTTCGCCCGCGCGGGCGGCGGCTTTTCGTTTGGCAGCCGCGGCGCGCGCACGTTTAGCGCGCCTTCGGCGACGCCGATGGCCCCGCGCGCGGCCCCAATGGAGCGGTCGATGACCTCTCCAAATGACAGTATTTTCCGCCGTCCCGCGCCCTTTTCCCAGGGCGGCTTTTTTTCCGGCGGTTTTGGCCGCGGCCTGCTGGGAGGCTTCATAGGCGCCGGATTGTTCGGCCTGTTGTTCGGGCATGGCCTGTTCGGCGGTCTCGGCGGCGGCTTGTCGATCCTCGGCTTGGCTCTTCAGATTGGGCTTTTGTTCTTGCTGTTCAAATTCGTCATGGGCTTTGTTCGCGGACGCCGGCCGGCGGTCCAAGGCGCGGCCTTTGATTCCAGCGCGGGCCAAGGATTAGGCCAAGCCGGAACAAATGCGCCGGGAGGCTTCGCGGATTTTGGCGGCGGGACGGGAAGCCCGCGGCGCGAGACAAAGCTCGAAGTCGCCCCGGCCGATTTCAGCGTGTTCGAGCAGCGCCTCGTCGCGATCCAATCCGCTTTTGGGGCGGAAGACTTTGATCGCCTGCGCACCCTTGCGACGCCGGAAATGGCGTCCTACTTTGCCGAGGAACTCGCCGGCAACGCCAAGAAAGGCCTGGTCAACAGGGTCTCGGACGTGACGTTTCTGCAAGGAGATCTTTCCGAGGCCTGGCGCGAGCAGCAAGGCGAATATGCAACGGTCGCCATGCGATTTTCCTTGATCGACACAATGGCCGATCGCGTTTCGGGCAAGATCGTCTCCGGCGATCCGGCGG
>JALZAY010000171.1 GCA_030948025.1 Pseudomonadota bacterium | reverse complement strand
GAAATGCGCGGGCGGATCAAGGAAGACGATTCCGAGGTTCCCCGCCAAGACGGTCCGTGGCTTTATTATGCCCGCCACGACAAGGGCGGCCAGCACCCGGTCTTTTGCCGCGTCAAGCGTTCCGGCGAACCCGAGGAAGTTCTGCTCGACGGAGACGCACAGGGGCGCGGCAAGAGCTTTTTTGAAGTGGGCGCTGCCTGCCACTCCCCGGATCACGGTAAACTAGCCTGGAGTGCCGACGAGACGGGTTCGGAACTTTATGCGATTCGGATCCGCGACTTGAGCTGCCGCCAACCGAGCGAGAAGAGCACCCCAAGGGACAGCGCGGAGGTGATCGCCGATACCGGCGGCGACCTTGTATGGATGACGGATTCGCTTGGCTTTTATTATGTGCGGACAGATGAAAATCACCGCCCGGCCGAAGTTTTTCGGCACCGGATCGGCAGCGATCCCTCGGCCGACGCCCGCGTCTTCGAGGAGCACGATCCTGGCTTGTTCATTCATATCAGGCGCAGCCAATCGGCGCGCTTCGCAATCATAAGCGTCGACGATCACGATTCTTCCGAATGCCATCTGCTCGATCTTGCCGATGGCAACGCAACACCCCGCCTCGTCGAGCCTCGCGCGCCGGGTCTGCGCTATGACGTCGAACATCGCGGTGACCGGCTTTTTATCCGGACCAACGCCGATGGAGCCGAGGATTTCAAGATCATGAGCGCACCTTTGGCGAGTCCCGGACGACCGTTCTGGATCGACGAGGTTTCGCACCGGCGGGGGTGCATGATCATCAAAGTGGCGGTCTATCCGGATTATCTCTTGCGCATCGAGCGCGAAGCAGGCCTGCCGCGAATCATGATCCGCTATTTCGCAAGCGGCGAGGAACATGCGATCGCTTTTCCCGAAGAAGCCTATTCGCTCGGCCTAGAGGAGCGTCTCGAATATGAGACGGAAACGCTCAGATTCACCTATTCATCGATGACGACGCCTTGGGAAACCTACGACTACAATCTCGCCACCCGCGAACGGGTCCTACGCAAGCGTCAGATCATTCCCTCGGGTCACGATTCCTCGCAATATGTGACGCGGCGGCTGTTCGCGGTCGCCGCGGACGGCGAACAAGTTCCCATCTCGATCCTTTATCGTGCCGGTACGCGGCTCGATGGATCCGCCCCTTTGCTGCTTTACGGCTACGGCGCTTACGGCTCGCATGTGCCTGCTTCGTTTTCCACCAATCGTTTCAGCCTCGCCGATCGCGGCTTCATCTGTGCGATCGCCCATGTTCGCGGCGGCACCGATAAGGGCTGGCACTGGTACACCGAGGGGAAACTTGGCAAAAAGCCGAACACGTTCAGCGATTTCATCAGCGCGGCGAAACATCTCATTGCCACGGGCTATACTGGCGCGGGTCGGATCGTAGCCCAGGGCGGCAGCGCGGGCGGAATGCTCATCGGCGCCGCGGTCAATCTCGCTCCCGGATTATTTGCGGGCGTCATTGCGGACGTGCCTTTTGTCGATGTCTTGAATACGATGCTCGATGCGAGCCTGCCGCTAACGCCGCCCGAATGGCTCGAATGGGGCAATCCGATCACCGACCCAGCAGCCTTCGCGGTCATGCGCTCCTATTCCCCCTATGACAATGTCGAAGCCAAACCTTACCCGCCGATCCTGGCACTGGGCGGCCTAACCGATCCGCGTGTTACCTATTGGGAGCCTCTGAAATGGGTTGCTAAGCTTCGCGCCATGACGACGGGCGGCGGTCCAATCCTCCTCAAGACCAACATGGGCGCGGGACACGGCGGCGCACCGGGACGCTTCGATCATCTGGAAGAGGTGGCGCTGCAATATGCCTTCGCCCTGGCCTGCGTCGAAGGCGGGTTCGAGACCGCCACTTGAGCTGCCCGGCCTACTCGTGTGGAGTTTGTGCTCGAGATTCCATGAAGGTTTTCAGTTCAACCATGGACTTAAAATGCAACACCGCGTGTTCCGTCCGCGCTTCGATGGAACCGTCGGCATACATCACGTAAGAGGTTCCCTCGGATTCGTAGCGTCCAACGATGGCGAGCGCCGCCTCGCTGGCAGCCGGAACAACCGGCGGCGAAGGTTCGCGCGGATCCGCTGCCGGTAGGGCTTCGGCTACAAAGGGCGGCGCGGGATCGGCGCTTGCCGGTTCGATCGCTTCGGGCGAAGGCTCCGCGCCCTCTTTCCGCGCATCCAGCGCCGGGTCCGGCTCGATGAAATGGTCCTCGCCGAAGATCGCATCGATCGAAGCCATTTCGGTCGGCCAGTCAGCGCGCGGTCCGGTTTCCGTCGCGGGCTCGCCAGGGTCGATGTGCGTTTGCCGCGCCTCGACAGGCGGCTCTTTTGCTTTATCGTCGTCGAAGAGTCCTGGTTCGTCATCGGCATTCCATGCAGGTTCCGCGGGCGCCTCCACTGCGGGAGCGGGAGCGGACCGCGTTTTCGCTTCGTCCCCGGCGTTGGCCGCCTCCACCTCGCCCGGCATGGCGAAGCCCGGTTCTGACGGCGGCTCCATTGCGGCTTGGGAAACTTTTGGAGCGGCGCGCGAAATGAAGGGGAGTTTTGGCAAGGCAAAATCAGACTCGGGCGTTCCGCTCGCGGCGGGCGACACTGTCCCGCGAGACCTCAAGAAGTTTCGCGCAGGTGTGAGATTGGGACGCGTCGGACGCTGCGCCCAAGTTCGCAAGCTGGCCGCGGGCGGCACGGCTGCCGGAGGCAGCCCCGCTTCGGACACCGTCGAAGCTTCGGGGTTGAACGCAAGCCCCGGTTCCGGGCCCAACTCGCTGGCCTCGTCTTCGCCTAACTCACCCGGCAACGGCGTCAAACCTTTCCCGGTTTTGAGGAGAGCATGCAAGCCGGAAAGACTGTGCAAGATACACCCGAGCGCAATTGTCACGATCCCGCAGGACAGCGCCGTGGCACCGGCGATGACACCGGCCCAGCCGCGCTCGACCAGGATGATTCCATAGCCCGCGTAGATCGCGAAGGCCCCGCACAGCGAGAGAAGAGTTCCCAGAGCAAAAACCAAATAGCTCATTTTTTCCACCTTCGGCCCTCGAGCATAAACCGACTGCTTACAAAATCACCCCAACCAAAATCCGATCGCCCGGTTCGCGGCCACTCAAGTCATCCCCATTCCGGCGCCGCCCGGCCCCGCGCCGCGAAACACAACCGATAATCCGGCGGACCGTCGGCCCGGCTAACCGCTTGCCGCGCCAGACAAAGCTCTTTACGTATGAGGCTCCGTGGCCACGACGCAAAAGCCTCGCCCGGCGGCCAAAACCAAGGAGCCCGACATGTCATTTACCCTGCCCGATCTTCCCTACCCCTACGAGGCGCTCCAGCCCTACCTTTCCAAGGAAACGCTAGAATTTCATCACGACAAGCATCACGCCGGCTATGTGACGAACGCCAATAATCTTTTGAAGGACAGCGGTCTCGAAGGCAAGTCCTTGGAAGAAATCGTCAAGAAAACCTACGGCAAAAATGTGCCGCTGTTCAATAATGCAGCGCAGCATTATAACCATTCGGAATATTGGAAATCGATCAAGCCTAATGGCGGCGGCAAAGTTCCCGGCGCTCTCGAAAAAGCGCTCATCGCCGCTTTTGGGTCGGTCGAAAAGGTCAAGCACGAGTTGGTCCAAGCCGGCACGACACAGTTCGGTTCCGGCTGGGCTTGGCTTGTGGTCAAGGATGGCAAGATTGCCGTCGCGAAGACGGGAAATGCCGAAAATCCGCTGCTCCAAGGGGCAACGCCGATTTTGACGGTCGATGTTTGGGAGCACACCTATTACATCGATTACCGGAATCGGAGGCCCGATTATCTCAAGGCCTTTGTCGACAATCTCGTGAATTGGGACTATGTCGCGGAACGATACGACGCGGCCATCAAATAGGATGTTCGCCCGATTGCGCGGCGGAAAGATCGGCGTCTTGGCGT
The DNA here is from genome assembly GCA_030948025.1 of Pseudomonadota bacterium. Lineage (GTDB taxonomy): Bacteria > Pseudomonadota > Alphaproteobacteria > Rhizobiales > Beijerinckiaceae > Methylocapsa. Next base: position 3,996 of record JALZAY010000171.1, on the reverse strand, counting down.
GACCGTTGCGCATACGGGACGAGCGCTTTCATGGTTACGCCGCGGGCAATTGTGCCTGCTCCCCGCGTGCTTCCTTGCTTCCACTGGGATGCGCCGGTTTCACCGTGCGGCGGGCTGGACTGCCTCTCCTGATGACCCGAACCGGATTTGCCCGGGGAAGACGATCCGGAGCGGTCTATTCAGGCCTTGCCTCCTCGAATAAAGGTTCAGCCGCCAGGGAAACGCGATTCCCTTGCCGTCTATGTGAATTGGCGGCCCGGCAAAAAAGTTCCATCGCATCGCGGGGATACATTCGGAAACTTCTCGTTCGTTGACGCTGTTGCGGGAACAGGCCGCGGCTCTGGCCGGGCTCGCGCCCCTCGTCCGCGCGTCGAAGGACGACGACGACCGCAAACACCCCTTCGGCGGGCTCAGGAGGAAACCGCGGCATCGGCGGGGGACGCGACCGCGTCGAATGCAGCCTTGGCCGCGGTGTATGGCCGCCTGGTATGCGCGCCTGGCATGCACGCCGCGCTGATTGGCGACACAGGTCTCGACAACGATTGGGTCCGCACGGAACTCGACGATCGCGGCGCCATCGCCGTGATCCTGCCCAAGGCGGATCGCAAGACCGGCATCCCATGCGATTTCGCCAGATATCGTTGGGGGCACCTCATCGAAAACGTCTTTTGCAACTCTCCGCAGGCTTTTCCCCCAAGCTGCGCTTGCTGGAACCTCAAGCCTGCTCAGCTCAAACAATGGCGCGGGATCGCAACGCGATACGACAAGACAGCTCGGAGTTTTGCCGCCATGATCACAATCTCACCGCGGCCGTCATGGCACTTAAATGAGCGTCAACGGGCCCTAATGAAAAATTAGGCGCCGGAGGACAAGAAGCCGATTGCAATTTGCCGCGTTCGCGGGTTAACTAGCCGCGCCGGACGTGATTTTATCTGGCGGCGCGAAGCAGGCTCCTTGAAAGAAAGCCGTGCCCGCGGCCGTGCGTATCGTGATGCGTATTCGGCGATGAACTATGATACCCTGCGGAGTGCTCGGGTCCGCCGCATCTCCTGGGTCCGTAGGGTTGGCCGGCGCGCAAATGGTTATAGGAGTGGCCTCCTCGAAACGCCATTTGCCGCCGGCCACCTTCACGTCTTTAGTCCCGCCAACTTCAATTCCCTGGTGGGGCTGCTCAAGCGCGCATTTCAAACCACGACGAGTTCGGCGGCGGTGGCAAAAGCCGCGCGCTCCTGGATGAAGGCGAAGCGCGCCTCCGGCCTATTCCCCATCAAACGCTCGACCGCGTTCGACGTGCCCTCCCGGTCTTCGGCAAGAACGACCACGCGGAGCAGGCCGCGCCTTTTGGGATCCATCGTCGTTTCTTTAAGTTGGGCCGGGAGCATTTCGCCTAACCCTTTAAAACGGCTAATTTCTATCTTGGCCTTACCCGTGAGCGTCTTGGCGATCAATTGATCGCGATGGACATCGTCGCGGGCATAGACTTGTTTAGCGCCCTGGGTCAGCCGGTAGAGCGGTGGAACCGCCAGATAAAGATGCCCGGCCTCGACGAGTTTCGGCATCTCGCGAAAGAAAAACGTAATCAGCAGGGAAGCGATATGGGCGCCATCGACATCGGCGTCGGTCATGATGATGATCTTTTCGTAGCGAAGGTCTTGTTCCTTGTAATGCGCTCCGGTGCCGCATCCGAGCGCCTGGACAAGATCGTTGAGCTGCTGATTGGCGGCAAGCTTGTCGCGCGTGGCGCTGGCGACATTCAGGATTTTGCCGCGCAACGGCAGTACCGCCTGGTTCGCGCGATCGCGCGCCTGTTTGGCGGACCCGCCAGCAGAATCGCCTTCGACGATAAAGAGTTCCGATCCTTGCGATGAATTGTTCGAGCAATCCGCGAGCTTTCCCGGAAGCCTGAGCTTGCGCGTCGCGGTCTTGCGCGCAACATCTTTCTCGGCGCGCCGGCGCAGTCTTTCCTCGGCCCGCTCGATCGTCCAGTCGAGCAGCTTCGCGGCGTGCGAAGGGGAGGCCGCGAGCCAATGATCGAAGGCATCGCGCAAAGTTCCTTCGACGATCCGCGCGGCTTCATTGCTCAAGAGCCGGCCCTTGTTTTGGCCCTGAAACTCCGGTTCGTGAAGGAAGACCGAAACCATCGCGGCGCAGGACGCCATTACGTCGTCGCCGGTCACCGGGGCCGCGCGTTTTGCCAGGCCGACCCGCTCGGCGTGATCCTTAAGGCCACGCGCCAGCGCGGCGCGAAGGCCGGTTTCATGCGTGCCGCCGTCCGGGGTGGGAATGGTGTTGCAATAGGAATGCACGAAGCCGTCGTCAAAGGCGAGCCAAGCCATCGCCCATTCGAGCGATCCGTGGCCGCCTTGTTTTTCGACCTTGCCCGCGAAAATCTGGTCGGTGACGAGGTCCTTGCCCTCGATATCCTGGAGAAGACAATCCTTGAGGCCGCCGGGGAAGCGGAAAACAGCCTCTGGCGGAATCCTGGCATTCGGGCCGATCCATTCCGGCGCGCAATGCCAGCGGATCTCGACACCGCCGAAGAGATAGGCTTTCGCACGGGCCATTTTGAACAAGCGCTCCGGCTTGAAATTCGCGCCCTTGCCGAAAATCCTTTCGTCGGGCTTGAACCGCACGCTCGAACCGCGCCGGTTTTGCACCTTGCCCAGCTTTTCGAGGGGCGTGACTGGATGGCCCCGCTCGAAGATCTGCCGGTAGAGAGTTTGGCCCCGCGCGACTTCCACTTCGAGGCGTTCCGACAGCGCGTTGACTACGGAAATGCCGACCCCATGCAAGCCGCCCGAGGTCTGATAGGATTTCTGATCGAATTTGCCGCCCGCGTGCAGCATGGTCATGACGACTTCGAGCGCCGATTTCTTCGGAAATTTCTTGTGCGGATCGACCGGAAAGCCGCGCCCATTGTCGATCACGGTGAGAAAACCCGAGGCCTCGAGGCGGACATCGATGAAGGAAGCGTGGCCGGCGACCGCCTCGTCCATCGCATTGTCGAGAACTTCCGCGAAAAGATGATGGAGCGCGGCCTCGCCGGTGCCGCCGATGTACATGCCCGGCCGCCGCCGGACCGGCTCCAGCCCCTCCAGCACCTCGATCGAGGCGGCGGTATAGCCCAGTTCGCCGGACGTTTCGTAGTTTGGCGATCCGGCGTTTTGCGACGCCGCGGCTTGCCGGCCCGGCCGAGCGGCCGGGTCCTTGCGTGCCGCATTGCCGAAAAGATCGCCATTCCTTGCCATGCGCCGGTCTGCCCTTATGATTCGGGATGATTCGCGTTGGTGGCTGCTTATGCCATGAACAAGGCTGGATTGGAACGGAACGAAAACATTTTCCGATTGACGAATCCAAAAGGACGGCTACGAAACAGGCTGGGGGATGCCGTGCGTTGGCCGAGTCTGGTGCGCATGGCGGAAGCGGGGCATATTGCCGGGCAACGCCCCGTTGAGGGCAGTGGATTCATATGCCGAGCATCGATCAACTCTTCAAGCGCCACCATTGCGACCGGGAGATCATCTTCATTATCAAATGTATCTCTCTCGCTCGTCTTTGAGACGCGAATTGCGCTCCCCACCCATCGGCTTGGCCGCGACGCTCCCGGTCCGCCGGAACCGTTGCGCCCACCGCACAACACTGCTCACGCCGATGCTGAACCGTTTGGCCGCATCCCGGCAGCTTGCGCCCGTCACAACAGCCGCCACCACGCGGGTCCGAAGATCTTCCGAATAGGGCTTCGTCATTCATCCTGGCCTCCTCCCAGCCAGAATCTTGAATCACGACAAAGCTCGCTTGGGAATCCCACCCGATTCTGTCACAGTGGATAACGCACTAGGTCATCGACTCATTAAAGCGCATCCAGATTTGAAGTGAAGCGAGTTTGACGCCGGCGAGGAAGTTATCGGGCGTTTTGTCGTAGCGCGTGGCTACGGCGCGGTAGTGTTTGATTTTGTTGAAAAAGCGCTCGACGAGATTTCGGTATCGGTAAAGGTA
>JALZAY010000170.1 GCA_030948025.1 Pseudomonadota bacterium | reverse complement strand
GTTGGACGGGTCAAGGCCGCAAGCCGCGACAGCGGGAGCGCGCAAGCGCTCGCCTTGACGCGGCCAATCGGTGCAGACCACACTTCCATCAGCAGATCACCCTTGACAGACAAGACAGTCGCTGAGCCATAGAGGCGTCGAAACACGCCTTGCTGTCAACGACGGAAAGGGCCTGGAGTGCGGGGCGCGGCGTCTACTCCCGGGGCCAGAGCGCGAAAGATCGGATCGCGATGCTGTATGATTTCGGCCCCGCCAGCGGCCACAATCGGCCTTGGGTTCGATCTTCAGGCGAAGCGCATCGGGCGTGGTGATGCTGGGCGGCGCCGCTGGCTGTCGCTGGCGCGCCAGCACGGTCAGAATCACGTCGCCGCTGGCGATGCCGGCCTCCAGGGCTTCGGCACAGGCCGCCTCGACCGCGGCCAAGCCATGGTCGAGCACCGCGCCCAGCACCTTGACGAAATGACGATCACCGTCGGCGTGGCTTTTCAGCTTGGCGCGAACCTGGGCCAAGGCCGGCGGCAGGTCCCAGTTCTTGAAGGGAGCGCCGTTGCGCAACGCGCCGGGCTTCTTCACCAGAACCGGCAGATAGTGCCAGGGATCGTAGATGATCTGGTCACGCCGGAAGTGGCGCAAATGGTCGGCGACGATCTCGTCGCCCAGCAGCACGACAATGCGCTCGGCATGGGCGCGCACCAGCACCATTCGACCTGCGGCGCGCGCATCCACGCTGTAGCGATTGTGATCGGCCATGATCAGGCAGGTGGTGCTGGCCCTCACCACCTTCTCGACGAAGCCGTCGAAGGGAACGTGCAACTCCATCAGGCTCGCGCGTTCTTCCTGGAATACATCCCAGATCATTGACCCGTTTCGAGACCGGTCACATGCGCAGAAGGTCATTTGGCGTCGGCCGCAACAGCTCGACGCCGACCTTTCCGGTCAGCGTTGGGTGTATGTCTATCGTGGGCTTGGTCAGTGCCATCCTGCGGGAGAGTGTTCGAGGTGATGTGCAAGTCGACTTCCTCCTGCCGACATGAAAAAAACATTTCCTATTGGCTTTGGGCGTCGCCCACCGATTTGCCTTCGATAGGCACGCTTCCCCTCTTTGCAAGAACGCTGTGCCAGCGGCCATATACAAAGTAGAGCAGAAGGCCGAGCGCCATCCAAACGACGAACCGTTCCCAGGCGACGGCAGGGAGCTTTGACAGCAACCACAAGGAGAACCCGATGCCAGCTAGGGGTATCCAGGGGACGAGGGGCGTCCGGAAGGTGCGCCGGACATCGGGCCGGGTCCGGCGTAGCACGATGACCGCGAGGCAGATGATCACAAAAGCCGAGAGCGTTCCGATGTTCACCAATTCGGCAACCTCCTTGATCGGGAAGAAACCGGCGACGAGGGCCGTGAGTCCGCCCGCAATCAGCGTCGGGCGGTGCGGCGTGCGGAACCGCGGGTGCACTTGCGCGAACCATGCGGGAAGCAGCCCGTCACGGCTCATGGCGAACCAGATGCGGGCGCAGCCCAGCATGAAGGCGAGCATGACGCTGGCGATACCCGCCACCGCCGCCGCCGATACGATGAGCGTCACCCAGGGCAGGCCAATCGCGGTGAACGCGGCCGCGACCGGAGCGGCATTGTTCAGCGTGTCGTAGCGTACGAGGCCCGTGAGCACCAAAGACATCGTGATGTAGAGCGCGAGAGAGATGGCTAGCGACAGCAAAACAGCGCGGGGGAGCTGTTGCTGCGGGTCGCGAGCCTCTTCGGCGGCGGTTGTGAGAGTATCGTAGCCGAAGACCGCAAAGAAAACGACGGCAGCCCCCTCGATCACGCCCCCGAAGCCATAGGGCATAAAGGGATGCCAATTAGCGGTGTGCACGTGCGGCAGACCGGCTGCGATGACGAGGATGACCGCCGCGATCTTGATGATCACCATGGCCGTATTGAAGCGCGCACCCCATTCGATGCGCAGCGTCAGGAGGCCTGCGACCGCAAGGCTCCCCAGCATTGCGGGGAGGTCCAAGACGTGGCCTGGGCCTGTTCCCGACGCGCCCATTGCCCAGCTGGGGAGCGTCAGGCCAAGCTGGCTGAGCAGGGCTTGCAAATAGCCCGACCAGCCGATCGATACGACGGCGACGACCAGCGCATATTCGAGCAGCAGATCCCAGCCGATAACCCACGCGACGAGTTCGCCCAGCACGGCGTATCCATAGGTGTAGGCGCTGCCGGCGACGGGGATCATCCCGGCAAACTCGGCGTAGCAAAGGGCGGCAGCCGTGCTGGCAATGCCTGCAATTACGAATGACAGAGAAACGGCCGGCCCCGCTTGTGTGGCGGCGACGACCCCTGTGAGCACAAAGATGCCGGCCCCGATAAGTCCGCCGAGGCCGATAGCGGTGAGCTGCCACAGGCCAAGCACGCGGCGAAACTGCCCCCCCCGGCCGATCTCGGATTGGAGTTGCTCGATGGACTTGGTGCGCAAGAGCGTCTGCAGAAACATGGATTCCCCCGATAGATGGAGTTGGCGCGGCAGATTGGCTCCATCACACATCTATAATCGCCCGCGCTGGTTTTTGATCACATCCGCATGCTGCCGCTTGATCGAACCCGCTGAGGGTGATGTCGTTGCAAAGGGCGAAACAGCCGCCTTCTTCGGAACTTTGAACGAGTGGTCACCGCCTTCGACGACGCAGAGTTCGGCAGGAGCCGTCAGGTTCCTGATGATCGGTGTCAGTTCGTCAGGCGTGCCGAAGGCATCTCGCGAACCCTAGACAAACAGCATTGGTGCATCGATGTCAGGTAAGTGTTTCGTCCGAAGGATATCCGGCCGGCCTGGCGGATGCAGAGGATTATCCGAGGAATACCAGGCCCGCGATGTCATCGCCATTGGCGCCCGCAACCTGCGACGCGATGCTTCCCCCCATTGACTTGCCACCCACCGCGACCCCGCTCCAGCCATTTGGCCAGCGGGATTCTTTTGAGGCAGATGGATCGCCGTCCGCGTCGGCTCTCCTTCATGCACACGACATTGCTCTCGTGCCGGACGAAGTCCAGTCCGAATTTGCAGAAAAAATCGGCGAAAAGATCCGGCCGGCCGCGGCAGATCGCTTGCTGGATCATAAGGGCGGAGCAGGGGAAACGCCGTGGCCGCCAGATCAGAAGCGCCGGAAAGCCTGTTCGAGGCGGTCGAGGAAGGCGCCGGCGCGCTGCTCGGTCATTCGGTCTATGTCGTATAGGGTCAGCATCCGGAAACTTGCCTTGCGGCTGACAAGGGGCTTGATGCCGCGGGCAATCTGGCGGCGGACCGGGTCGCCCATGTACAATCGCGTGACCCACCAAGGTGCGCCGGTCGAACTCACCACCCGCCGCTTTGGACGAGCACTGGCAAGGCCGAACCCATCGCCGTGATGCTCCGGCACATCAAAGCCGGTGACATCGGCGCGTCGGGCGCCGGACGATGCCGATTTTGTTGGCATCAAGACGTACCTCTCCAGTGCCAAGGCTTCTCTCCGACGCCGGCTCCAGTTAAATCTTGGCTAACCAGGCCATATGGCTGTCGACCAGAACATGGAGTATGTCCGCGGCGCGCCCTATCACCCTACGACCCAAGGCAAGATCGAGCGGCATCAACCGCTCATGAACCGCATCCTGCTCGAAAACTATTTCCTGCCGGGCGCGAACCGTTGCGCGCGTGATTTCGCTTCAGACTATCGCTCATTTCGGATCGACTCGTCGCGGAAGGAAGGTGCCGCGACCGCAAGTCTTGACGGCTGCAGAGCGGCGGCGAAACTTTAGACATTATCGGCGAACCCAATGCCATAAACGGGGGAACGTTGACGTTATCCTACGGAATCGTAACTGCAACGCATGTGTATTCGCGCGACGGCGCGGGGTACATTACAGAGTTGACACTGACAGAAGCTCTATTAGGGGAAGCGCAATGACCAACGATGAGAATGAGACGATGAAAGTTGCGATCGCACTAGGGGCAGCTCTCGTAATAATATGGGCGATAAGAATGGCAATTATCGCCTTGAAATAGTACTGTTGCGCGGCGGCGGGGGCGCTCGTCTCCGCATAACCGGAGGACTCGTTCGGCGTCGAGTTGGCGAAAGTCACCCTGATGCTCGCCAAGCAGCTTGCGGATGATGGGGCTATCGAGGTTCTGGAGCGCGATCAAATTGAGCTGCCGCTGCAGAGGATGAGTGTATGACCACTATCAATGACCTCAGAGGCTTTTGTTATCCCCTGACTCCGGGCGGGGTATCGTCCCTCGTGGGCGATCTACCCTGGCACTACGCGACGGAATACCTCACTATTGCCTATCGCACCGATCCAGCGGCGATTACCGCTTATCTGCCTGAGCCCCTCGCGCCTGGCCCCGAGCCGGACCTCGCCTATGTCGCCTTCAGCCGATGGTGGTCCCTGTGGGACAACCAGCCGGAGATGGCTTTCACCAATCCAGAGCGCACCCAGTATCGGGAGTGTGCGATCTGGGTTGGATGTTCGTTCCAAGGCACAGCGGGGCAGGTCTGTCTGCAGATCTGGGTGAGCAACGACTTCACCCTGGCTCGGGGCTGGTTTATGGGGTTTGCCAAGAGGTTGGGGCAGATCTATCTGACGAAATATCATCCCCTGAATCCCCGGATGCCGCTTTTAGGCCCAGGGGCCAAGATGAAAGCTATGTCTGTGCCCATGGGGAGCGATTGATTGAGGGGACGCTAGAGATCGAGAAAAAGATCGCCTGTGAAGAGCTACCTCGGCCGATGGGTCTTCCCATTTTTCACATCCGTCATTTCCCTAGCATTGTCCGAGGCGCACCTCCTTCGGTATTGGAGTTAGTAAGGCTTGGAGCGGAGAATGTCCGCTATGGTGAGGACCTCTGGGCCGGTAGGGGGACGCTGAGATTCTTTCCCTCCGAGATCGAAGAGCACCTGCCGCTCGCCCCCCTCGAGATCCTCGGCGCCTATCATTTCAGCTCGGGATATAGCTTCCCTGGCGGGGAGGTGCTGCATTGGGTCTAGGGTCTAGCCCTCTCAAGAGTCTGAATATAGCTATAGTTAATGGCAGAGGCTTGATGTTCGTTTGGCCAAACCTAATAATCCCATATGAAGTCACCGCACAGACTCTAATCTGCTGTGTGAGGCGTACCCTCTCACGATCACGAAGGCCCGACGCCTGTTTTCGCCCTTTTCACCTAAGCGGGCCTGCTCCTCTCGAAATCAGATCGCCGAACCATTCAATCGCGTTCCGCGAAGCGCGTTCATGACGACGGCGACGGCATCATGTGCCTGAAAGTAAGATTGACGCGCGGCGCCACAGTCGCGGCCATCTTCGGCACCTGATGCAACCAGAAGCGCTGGGTCTGGCCGACCATGATAAGCCAGTCCCCCATCTTAAGGTTAACCGTAATCGTGTGCTTTGTTCGCCTGTGCCGGAGCTGAAACCGGCGTGCTGCCCCGAGCGACAAGCTGGCTATTGTCGGACAGCTCCCAAGCCCAGGCTCATCGTCGCTGTGCCATCCAACGCCGTCGTGCCCGCTTCGATAAAGGTTGCATAGCACGGAATTGAACGCTCCACTCGAAAGCGTCTCGGCGCGTCGGCGAAGGCGCTCGATGACTACGGGGAATGGCGCGGGCGGGTGAGAGATGCCACTATAGGAGTACGTGATGTCGCCAAACCACGCGACGAGCCTCGGAACTGGCATCGCCCGGCCAAAAATCCGCGCTATTTCGACTTGCCATGGAATAGTGTCCCTCAGCTTCCGCATGATAGCTGGCCAGTCGAATTCGGCGCAGTCATCTTCGATCAGAAAAACTTCACCGTCGTATGGGAGGAGATTATTGTCTCTCATGGCCTCGACTCCTTGATCGCGATGATGAGACCATGCATTCTTTCTTGCCAACTTTCTTTCGAGCGACGCCTTCATCAGCATCGAGAAGCCGTGTCATCTCGACATGAAACCTAGCGCACGCAAGTGACCTGCACATCTCGCTGACGCCAAATAGGCGGAGCAAACAAGGCCGTTGTGTCCGCCGCCGATGATGATCAGTAACTCGGAATTCCGCATGTTTATTGAGCTATGAGCTACCTTGTAATACCAACGGCCGAAAGGGTTGACTCTGAGTTGGATTCGCAATCAGGGATACAGTTTTGCATAGTCAACCTAAATGCGGAAAATGGGAAAAAGATGGCCGGGGTATTTGACATCGAACTGAGCACCGCAGGCGTGCCAATCAACGCGTTGATTGCGTCAATGTGTAGGTCGGCCCAGCGCGTCACACTCGCGGACAAGCCAATACTTAAGAAAGGAGCAGAAGGCCTATTCGGCCGCTTGCAAAGCTCGCTCAGCCCTTGGTTCCAGAGTCGAGTCATCAAGGGATCGCGCTAAACGCCCGGGCTGCGGAGCAACTCGGAACGCAAGTGCGTAGAGTGCAGGCAGAAATGTCAGCGTCAGGACGGTCGCTGCGATCAGCCCGCCCATCATGGCAAGCGCCATCGGCGCCCAGAATACCTCGCGAGCAAGCGGGATCAAGGCCAGCACGGCCGCTGCTGTGGGCGTGATTGGCCGGAATCGACGGACCGCTGATTCGACGATCGCGGTGAACGCATCGTGCCCTGCCGCCAAGTCTTGCTGGATCTGATCAACCAGGATCACGCTGTTCCGCATGATGATGCCGGCGAGTGCAATGACGCCGAGGATCGCAACGAAGCCAAATGGAGCCTGGAACACGAGCAGTGCCGTCGCCGCACCGATCAACCCTAGTGGACCCGTGGCCACCACCATGAGGGTCTTGCCGAAGTGCTGGAGCTGGACCATCAGCAACAGAAGAATAACGAGAAGCATCGCCGGCATCTTCTCATTGATCGAGGTCTGGCTCTTAGCCGACTCTTCGACCGCACCCTGCATTTCGATGCGATAGTCGGCCGGCAGGCTGTCGCGAAGCGGCTTCAGTTTAGCAAAGACTGCCGTGGTGACATCCGGCGACTGCACGCCATCCGGCACCACTCCACGAACGGTGACGGAAGGGAGCCGGTCTCTACGCCATTGGATCCCGGGCTCGACGATGACGTTGAAGTTGGCCACTTGGCGCAGCGGCACCGATGCGCCAGCGGCCGTCTTCACATAGACGTTTTCCAACGCGGAAAGGAGATTGCGTGTGTCCGAAGGCTCTCGCAGCATCACCTTGACGGTCTCGTCTTTGTCGCGGAACTCGCCTATCTGGAAACCCGACAGCATCGCTTGCAGCGAGCGGCGCACGCTCTGCGATGTCACGCCGAGGGCTCGGGCGCGATCCTGATCGATTTCGAGCTTCAGGCTCGGCACCGGCTCGAGCCAGTCGTTGTGCACGTTGCTGACCTCTGCGGCTGCGCGCATCACGTCACCGACCTCAGCCGCCAGGCGGCGCACCTCGTTGCGATCGGGGCCCGTCACGCGCACCTGTACCGGCCAGCCGACGGGCGGGCCATTGAACAGGCGATCGGCTTTGAAGCGGATGTTTGGGAAATCGCGTGCTAGTATTTCGCGTACTGCGACAAGGACCCGCTCGCGCGCCTCGATCGATCTCGACATCAGGAACAGCTGGGCGAAGTTCTGATTTCTGAGCTGCTGGTCGAGTGGCAGATAGAAGCGCGGCGCGCCTTCGCCGATGAACGTTGCAACGTAGGCAAGATCGGGATCCTTCGAAAGCTGCTGCTCGAGGCGGTTGGCCTCGCGCTCGACTTCCTCGAGAGAGGAGCCTTCGGGCAGCCAAAGGTCCACCAAGATCTCGGGACGGTTGGAGGTCGGGAAGAACTGCTTTGGGATGAGGGCAAAGCTCGCGATACTGGCGATGAGCGCGCCAAAGGTCAATACCACGACCAGCCATCGCCAACGAACGCACCAGGCGACAAGAGCCCGGATCGCGCGATAAGGGCGGCTATTGAAGCCGTTGTCGTCGCCCGCCCCGCGATCGTGAATCTTCAACAGCTGATAGCCGATCCA
>JALZAY010000027.1 GCA_030948025.1 Pseudomonadota bacterium | reverse complement strand
GGATCCGCGCCTCGATTCAAGAGTATATCCTGCGCTCCTGGTCGCTCGTGAAAATGGGAACGACAGCGAGCCAAAAGAAGCTTTTCTTCAATTTGCGGCGGGCGAAGAGCCAGATTTCGGCGCTCGATGACGGCGACTTGCGTCCCGACCAAGTCAAGACGATCGCGCGCAGGCTCGGCGTCAGCGAAAAGGACGTCATCGACATGAACCGGCGGATGTCGGGGGACGCCTCGCTGAATTCGCCGTTGCGCGAGCAAAGCGAGGGCGAATGGCAGGATTGGCTCGTCGATGGCGCCGCCAGCCAGGAGCACACTCTTGCCGAACGCGAGGAAACCGGCAATCGTCTCGCTGCGCTTCGCAATGCGCTCGGCGTGCTAAACCCGCGCGAGCGACGCATTTTCGAGGCGCGGCGGCTTGCCGACGAACCGATGACACTCGAGGCGCTGTCCGATGAATTCGACATTTCGCGGGAGCGGGTGCGCCAGATCGAGGTTCGTGCCTTCGAAAAAATTCAGTCCGCCGTGAAGGCCGGGATCGCCAAGACGGAAGCGCCGCCGCCGCCGCGGATCGAAAGCCACGCCGCGCCGCTGTAATATCAGGCCTTGAAAAAATCGACCCATATTAATAAGTACATAAGTAGACCAACATTTTTCTTGACTATGGAGGTGTTGAGTGATGCACTTGGTGCATGCGAGACAACAATGCGCGCCGGTTGGATCTCCGGACGCTGGAAACGATGCGCGAACGCGTCGTGCGGCAGGTGCAGGAGGGCGAAAGCCCCGAAGTTATTGCCCGGGTTCTGGGGCTGAACCGGTCGACGGTTTATGGATGGCTGGCGCGCTACCGGCGTGGCCGCTGGAATGGTTCGAAGGCGAAGCCTTTGTTCGGGCGTCCGCCGAAACTGGATGGGCGGGCAGCCTCACAGCGGCGCCGTTGGAACAGGCGATGGGCTGGTTGCGGCGACACGAACGCTTCTGGTCCGAACAACTCAATCGCCTCGCGGCATACGTGGAGGAGGAATCATGCCGAGCCAACCACCGTTCAGCAGCAAGCCTAGCCTTACGATCAAGCGCCGTATCGACGCGCCGCCGGAAAAGATCTTCAGAGCCTGGACGGAGCCGGAAAAAATAACGCGTTGGTTCGGCCCCGGGCAGGTGGAGGTGCTGCACGCGGAAACCGATGCGCGCGTCGGCGGCCGCTACCGTATCGTCGCGCGATCGCCGGATGGCGAGCAGCATGAGGTGAGCGGAACGTACCGCGAGATGGTGGCGAACGAAAAGCTGGTCTTCACCTGGGCGTGGCGGTCGACGCCTGAGCGCGAGTCGCGCGTGACGGTGCTGCTCGGAGCCGACGGCGGCGCACCTTGCTTACGCTAATTCACGATCAAATCTTCGACGACGCCGCGCGGCAGCAGCACGAGCACGGCTGGAACGGCTCGATGGATAAGCTCGAACGCACCTGCTTGACGGTTGACCCAATATCCTCTCACGCAGGATCACAGCAATGAAACTATATGGATTTCCGTTTTCACCAAACACCTGGAAGGTGCGCGCGGTTGCCGCGCATATCGGAATTGTCCTTGACGATCAATTGGTCGATTTGAGCCGAGGCGAACAGCGCGCGCCGGACTACCTTGCGCTCAATCCCACCGGGCGCACGCCTACGCTGGTCGATGGCGACTTCGTCCTCTGGGAGTCGAATGCGATCATGCAATATTTGGCGAGTGGTAAGCCCAATGCGCTGTGGCCGGACGATGCGAGGACGCGTGCGGATATCGCGCGGTGGCAAAGCTGGCAACTCGCGCATTGGGGCAAGGAAGCGTGCCAGCCGCTGCTTTTTGAACGCGTCGTCAAGGCTTTCTTCAATTTGGGGCCCTGCGATGCCGCGGTCGTGGCCAAGGCCATCGAGGCTTTCCACCGAGACGCGCGCGTGCTCGAAACTCACCTCGCGAAACACCCCTATCTCGCCGGGACGGGCGTGACGCTCGCCGATTTTTCGGTTGTGGCGCCGCTGTTTTATGCCGAGAAAGCCGAGCTGCCGCTCACGCCCTATCCGCACATTAGTGATTGGTTCGCCCGCGTCTCCAGCCTGCCCGCCTGGCGCGACACGGCGCCCGCTGCCGCCGCGGCCTGATCCGGCCCGCCGGTCATGGCGAGGAGAGATCGCGGCGAAGAGCGAGATCGTGGATGGTGCGGCCATAGTCCTCGGCGTTGATGACGGTGGTTGCTTCCACCGCCAGGCGGGCGAGATATTGCGGTACGGTGACGCCGCCAAGATCGTGGTCGCCAAGAAAAGTTTTTAGGGTGATTGGCGAGGCAAGTTTTCCCGCGCGGATTAACTGCGCGGCGACATCAAAGATCCGCCGGTGAATTTCCTCGGAAAAATGTTCCGCCTTGAGGAAATCGGAGACCCGGTCGAAGGCGTCGTTGTTGACGAGAATCGCGCCAAGGAGCGCCTGTTCCGCCTCGATATTATGCGGCGCCAGCCGGAATGTCGGTTCGGCGCCGCCTGCGAGGCGGACTCTTTCGGTGAGATTTTGGAGTGCTGGCATAAGTTTCTCGACCGGCTGCTGGCTTGCTGGCGGGCGCCGAATCAGTTCGCGACCAGCCCTTTTGTGCCACGCCGGTGCGGCAAAAAGGAGGGAATTTTTGATCTGGCGGCGCTGGCTCCCGCTATCCACACGGCAAAAAATCTTGGAAAAATGGCTGGACAAGTGCGCTTTTGGGTTTTGGTAAAACTTTTGAGAGCGGTCCTCACGCGATTTTTTTGTCCGATTTCAGGGCTCAATCGGACATATGTGGACGGCCTCTGGTGGCAAGCACTTTTTGGCGTTCGAACGATTTGGTTGGCTGCGGTCATATGTCCGGCCTTTTAGTGCGGAGCATTTGTCCGTTGGCCCCGATGAAGTCCGACGGCCAAGAGTCCCATCAAAAACGCGAGCTTTACGCTCAGTCCGATTGCCGGGTTTTCCTGGTCTTCGGTGGCAACCATTGTCGTTCATCACCTCTCTTTGCGCTTGCCAAACTTGATCGGCTGCGGTCGCGTTGCGGGCTTCTTCGCGCGTCCTACTTGCCGGCGGTAGGCGGTTGATTTTGTCGGCTCTCAACCCACAGTCCGACGCAAATTCCGATGACGACGCCAAGGAAAGTCACCCAACCATGTGACCGGACACGCCGCCATGATGCGAGCACGCGCCACTCCTGCCGATAGAGCTAGAGGCCCAGCCGTCACGACAGGTCGCGGGGCCAAGGACGTAGCCGAGCGCGACGATCGAGAAGATCGCGGACCCGATTCCTGCCGCCCAACTCTTCCACATGGAAGCGCCCTAATGATTTAGACCAATTGGCCGATAGCTAAGAACCTTCACCAGCGGCCAAGTGATTGACGCAGAACAGGTCAATTTTTGCATTCAATTCATCCGCAAGCGCATTCGCCTCTATCCAACTCACGTTATTTCCAATCGTTAAAAACAGTGCTCCGATTTGCTTTTTAGTCAACAATGACGGGTGGCTCTCAGCAATGTCGATATACAGACGGGACGGGCGGCCGTCGCCGTCTGGGTAGGGTTGAAAGCGGCAGCGTTGGCGTTCAGTCCATGACATGGTAGTTCTCCTCTGAATTTTGCCCTGCCACTAGATTCAGAGATTCGGAAGAAGTTCGCAACGCACTCAGAATCGGCATGCCACCACGTCCTAGCCACGCCCCCTCAGCACCCCCGTCCCGGCCCGCCGTCCTGTGTGCGAGCAGCCATCGCCAGCGCGACTTGGGCACATGGGTTAAGCTGGAAGGCCGCTATTGGAAGAGCTTGCCCGACTGCCTGGGTAATCGGGGTAACGTACTGAAATCTAGAATTTTGCATGAGCATTAGAGGCTTGATTCAAAAGAACTATTTTGGTGTATGATTCCGGTGCAAAGTGATCCCGATTTGTGTCGGGTTTCCTCTCGTTCAGCGAGTGCCACGGCGCTGGCTCGGGTCGGTCATGCGGCGCAACCGCCTCACGCCATCGCCTTCAGGACTGAAGCCTATATTGTTGGCTTAAAGCTTCAGCTTTCTCTATCGTCATGGCTCAATGGTCAGGCTGCGATCTGGGCAGGTATTGCGGCCGTTCTCAGCTTCGTCGCATCAATTTTAGCCGTGCTCTCGGCGAAATCTCATAGGCTCATTCGAGCACCGCCGCGCTCATGGTTATTCCATCTTCATTCATAGGTGTCGCATCAATAAGGGAGATCAGAATATCATTCGTGCCGGAGTGTATGCTCCAAACAACGGTCTGCTGCCCCCTGATCTATCCTGCGAGATGGGGTTTCGTAGCTCAAGGAATTTCTCTAGTGCTAGGCGTATTGGAAGCATAGGCGCATAGGGATTTATGACTGCACAGACCGAAATCCATTTTCCCTTGTACATGCCACGCGAGATAGCGATGATGAAAGGCGTGACGGCGACACCCTGCACCATCCACGATTTTGCCTCAGCCGAAGTGTTTTGTGGTGCGATGAGTTTCGCCGAATCTCCTTTGAACTCTTCCCATGATGAGATGCGTGCCGCTGCCTCAACGCGATCCAGATTAGGAACAGTCTGCACGCATAGGCCAATGAACGCTTTGATTAGTGATTCAGCCGCTGCTTGTTGAGTAGCGTCGTCAGCTTGCGCCGTTAGAATATTTGCGAACAGTGTAAGTGCCCCCACGCAAATCGCACCTAGCATTCGACGCACAAAAGTCATCTTGCCCCCACCTTCGGCCTTGGAGAAAATGGGCGTCTTCACATGGGTCAACCGCATCGACCGCGTAGGCGAGCGCGTCAAAGACCTGTTTGGACACCGGACAACCAGCTGCCGGATCGTGCGCCGGAGAAATGTCTATCAGTTCCGCGACCCCCTCGACCATTGCCCTCCGCCCCCCCGACAAACCGCGCCCGTCCACCTCACGCGGTTTCCTTGAGCCTTTTTGCCGCGCGCGGCGCGAAATAGGTGAGGATCGCATCGGCGCCGGCGCGCTTGAAGGCGATGAGGCTTTCCAGCATGGCTTTGTCGCCGTCGATAAAGCCGTTGTCCGCCGCCGACATGATCATCGCATATTCGCCCGAAACCTGATAGGCGAAGGTGGGCATTCCAAAACGCTCCTTCACCCGAAAGATAATGTCGAGATAGGGCAGGCCGGGTTTTACCATCACGATGTCGGCGCCTTCCTCGATGTCTTGCGCGACTTCGCGCAAAGCCTCGTTGGAATTGGCCGGGTCCATCTGATAGGTGCGTTTATCGCCGATTAGCGTCGCATTGGTGCCGACGGCGTCGCGGAAAGGCCCATAAAAGGCCGAGGCATATTTGGCGGCGTAAGATAAAATCTGCACGTCTTCGAAATTTTCCGCGTCGAGCCCGGCGCGGATCGCGCCGACCCGCCCATCCATCATGTCGGAAGGCGCGATGACGTCGGCGCCCGCGCGCGCCTGGTTCAGCGCCTGCTCCACCAGAACGAAAACCGTCTCGTCGTTCAAAATCCGCTCGCCGCGCAAAATCCCGTCATGGCCGTGGCTGGTGTAGGGATCGAGCGCGACATCGGTGACGAGGCCGAGATTTGGCACTTCGCGCTTGATCGCGCGGCAAGCACGGCAGATGAGATTGTTGGGATTGAGCGCTTCCCTCGCCTGCTCGTTGCGCAGGCTAGGCCCGGTAAAGGGAAACAGTGCGAGCGCCGGAATGCCAAGTTTTGCCGCCTCGACGGCCGCGCGCACCGCCTCGTCGATGGAGAGGCGCTCGACGCCGGGCATCGACGCGACTGGTTCCCGCGCGTTTTCGCCCTCGCAAAGAAAAACCGGCCAGATGAGATCGTCCGTGGTCAGAGTGTTTTCGCGTACAAGCCTGCGTGTCCAGTCCGCCGTGCGGTTGCGCCGCAAACGCACGGCAAGATCGAGTTTTTTCACGGGGGGGGCGGCGGAGGTGCGGGCGTCATGCTCCGGCGCGGGCTGGCGTTTTGGGCGTTGAGGCAGAGGCCAGACCATGCGAGGCTCCGGTTTAAGGTTATGCTTCTTAGCACGGGCCGCGATGGAACTTTCAAGCCCTGGCGGAACCGGTTTGTGAAGTCCGCAAGCTGCCCCACTGTCACGGCATCTCCGCCGGGGGCGACAATATGTCCCGCGCCTTGGCGATCGTTGCCGGGGCGTGCCCGGCGTTGGCCGCGAAGGCGAGGAGCAGGGACTCGTCGGAGGCGAGATGATCGAGGATCGCGGCCAAAAATCCAGGCTCTCCGGCCGCCGCCCGCAAATTATCCCGCCCAAGGCCAGACAGGGCCAAGAAACGGTCGAGCCGCGTTGGATTTCCGGCCAGAAAGGTTAAAACCTCGATCGCTATCGATTCGGCGGCGATTTTGGTGAGTTGTGGCTGTTTGGCCGGCGAGGGCCTAAAATCGAAGTTTTGCATTATAACGATTTCCCTTTCGTCAATCTCTATCCATTACTGACGAGTACGGCTGAACTTTCCCGGGCATGGATCGTCCGCCGCCCGGAGCCGGGTATTTATGATGCAAAAAAGCATTCTAATCGTGGAAGACAATGAGTTGAACATGAAATTGTTCAACGATCTTTTGCAGGCGCATGGCTACAGGACCGTGCAGACCCGCAGCGGCGTCGAAGCGGTGGAACTCGCGCGTCTGCACAAACCCGATCTCATTTTGATGGATATTCAACTGCCGGAGGTCTCCGGACTTCAGGTCACGCAATGGATCAAGGACGACGAAGATCTGCGCCATATTCCGGTGATCGCCATTACCGCTTTCGCCATGAAGGGCGACGAGGAAAAAATCAGGCAGGGCGGATGCGAGGCCTATCTGTCGAAACCGATCTCCATCGTGAAGTTCCTCGAAACCGTGCGCAATTATCTCCGCGAACAATAGTCGCGAGAATGATTTGCCGGGGACTCCCGGCGTGACAAGACAGGAACACCCATAGGATGACCGCCCGGGTTCTGGTGCCGACGATCTGGTTCCCAATCTCAAGCGTCTCGAAGCGCGGTTAAGCGCCGAATATTTCGAGGTTTTGACCGCGACGAACGGCGTCGATGCCTTGAAAATCCGCGCCAACGGCGATTGCGACATTGTTCTTCTCGATGTGATGATGCCGGGAATGGACGGATTGGAAGTCTGCCGCCGGTTGAAAGGGGACAACGCGACGGCGCATATTTCCGTCGTGATGGTGACGGCGCTCAATCAACCCTCCGACCGGATGCGCGGGCTCGATGTCGGCGCCGATGATTTCCTCTCCAAGCCGATCGACGAGATAGCGGTCCTCGCGCGGGTCCGTTCGCTCTCAAGTCTGCGGCTCATCCTCGACGAATTGCGGAGCCGCGCCCCGCGGTCGGCGAAGCTAGGGATCGGCGATCCGTTCACCGGCGCGATGGCTGGCAACACCGGCGGGCGCATTATGCTCGTCGAGGATTCTCCTTCGTCGGCGGAGCTCATCGAGAACGCCTTGCGGAAACACCATTATATCGAACTCGAACGGGATCGCGGCAAGGCGCTCGACTCGGGTGCCGCCCGCAATTACGCTCTCTTGATTCTCGATCTTGACGGTTTCAAAGCGATCAACGAGGGCATGGCTACGACGCCGGAGATCGCGTTCTGAAATGCGTCGCCGCTCGCGCGAAAGAGATCATCCGCGAAACCGATCTCCTGTGCCGGCTTGGCGGCGATGAATTCGTCATTGTCATGCCCGGCACCGGTCTTCGCGCGGGACTTGAGATCGCGGAAAGAATCCGCGCGGCGATTGCGAGCGATGACTTTGCCGTGGAGACGGGCGGCCATTCCATTGCCGTCACGGTGTCGGCCGGACTTGCCGAAAGCGCCGACGACTCCTCCGCCGCGCTCTTGCGGCGCGTCGACCGGTCGAAACAGGACGGCCGCAATCGTGTTTCGGTCGATCATGCGCGGGATGGACCGTGGAATGGCCGGCTGGCCGATGGAGCGATCGGAAATTGCTCAAATGGACCCGCGAAGCGGGAAGGCGACGCTCCGGCGCGCGGGCATCGTAATTACCGGAAATTGACAATCGCGCGCGGCGGCGAGGTCGTTACCACCATGATTGGCGGGGGAAGGGCTCCACTCATCCGCAAGTTTGAATTGGCCGGAGCCGACGGCTGAGATCCATCCAAAGGTCTCGCATTTCCCGCGCCGCCTCGCCTTTTGGATTGACCTCGGTCACGCCCTTGCCGGTGCGTGCGGCTTCGAGAAAGTCGGCACGCGCGGCGATGAGGGGACGTAAAAGAGACCCAACGGCTTCGAGCGCGGCGATGCTTTGTTGCGCAATTTGGCGGGCGGGCGGGCATTGATTGAGCAGAAAAATAAACTCCTTGTCCATGAGTTTCAGTTTGCGGCCGGTCACCTCGGCCGCCCAAATGTCGAAGGTAGCGGGCCTGGCCGGAACGACGCAAAGGTCAGCGGCGTTTATCGCGGCGAGCGATCTTGGCGATTCCAAGAGCGGGGTATCGACGATGACTAGGCTCATGCGCTTTGAAAGATAGTTTAACGCCGCTGGAAGCCTCGCCGCCGAAACCACCTCGACCGGCAAGTGGGGATCGTTTCGTTTGGATCCCCATCGGACGACGGATTTCTTTTGGTCCATGTCGAGAACAAGAACGCGTTCGCCTGCCTCTTGCGCCGCCACCGCAAGAAAGGCGGCAAGCGTGCTTTTGCCGCAACCGCCTTTTTGCGAAACAAATGCAATGGTGCGCATGGATAAAACTTTATTATGAAAATTATTAAATAATTTAATTCATCACTAGCCCTTGTGGCAAGGCGGTTCACTTGGCGTTCGGGAGGGTCGTTCCATCGAGGGTGAGAATGATGGCATCGAGAACTCCGGTCACGCCCGCTAGAATAGCCGCGATGAACGCGGCCATCTCAGGGATTAGGTTATCGCCCGCAGGCGTCACGGTCTTGATATTCCGCGGGGTCCGCCCGCGCTCGATCCTGAAATCAGGCGAGATCTCGAGACGATAATTCATAGTTTTTACCTCTCCACCGAATAAACCACCGGGATATGCCACTCGGCTGGCTTGAATAAAACTTTAACTTTTGCCGGAATTGTTAAAGAATGAACCGTTAGATGAAGTATTTGTACATGATCGGAACCGGTGCATGACCCATGTGAGTGCAAAATTGGATTAAAACTTGCTCAGGTCTTTAATAGCGTTTTTTACCTTAATGACTCCAGGCCTCTGCCCTTTTGCCCGGCTTGCGTTCGAAGCGCGAGTGGCCCAGATTTGAAAGCCAGATGACCGATCTCTTCGCTGCCGCCAATCTCGAAAAGGATGCGCCGCATCCACTCGCCGACCGGCTACGCCCGCAAAGCCTCGCCGATGTCGCCGGTCAAGATCATCTTCTCGGACCCCAAGGCGCGCTGCGACGGCTAATTGCCTCAGGCACACTGGGCAGCCTGATTTTCTGGGGGCCTCCGGGGACCGGCAAGACGACCGTCGCGCGCCTTCTCGCCCACGAGACGAAGCTCGCCTTCGTCCAGATTTCGGCGATTTTTTCCGGCGTCGCCGAGCTTAAAAAAGTTTTCGAGGAAGCGCGTGGCAGACGCAACGCCGGCCAAGGAACCCTGCTTTTCGTCGACGAAGTGCATCGCTTCAACCGGGCGCAGCAGGATAGCTTCTTGCCGGTGATGGAAGATGGCACGATCACCTTGATCGGCGCGACGACCGAAAATCCAAGCTTCGAACTCAACGCATCCTTGTTGTCGCGCGCCAGGGTGATGATCTTCCATACCCTTGAGGCGGCGGCGATCGAAAAGCTTCTCTCCCGCGCGGAAACCTGCGAGGGGCGGGCTCTGCCGCTCGATCCCGAGGCCCGCTTAAGCCTGGTACGGATGGCCGATGGCGATGGCCGCGCCGCCCTGAGTCTCGCCGAAGAGACGTGGCGCGCCGCCAAGCCGGAGGAAATCTTCGATTCGGCCATGCTGGTTTCGATCGTCCAGCGGCGCGCGCCGATCTACGATAAAGCGCAGGATGGCCATTACAATCTGGTCAGCGCGCTGCATAAATCGGTGCGTGGATCGGACCCGGACGCGGCTCTCTACTATCTTGCGCGAATGCTCGACGCCGGCGAAGACCCTCTGTTCATCACAAGGCGGGTGGTGCGCATGGCGGTCGAGGATATTGGCCTTGCCGACCCCCAGGCGCTGGTTGTCGCCGTTGCCGCCAAGGACGCATATGATTTTCTGGGCTCTCCCGAAGGCGAGCTTGCGATCGCCAATGCGGTGATCTATGCCGCGACCGCGCCGAAGTCGAACGCGGCTTATGTGGCCTTCAAGGCCGCGGCGCGGCTTGCCACGGACCACGGGTCGTTAATGCCGCCCAAAATCATTCTCAACGCGCCGGCGAAGCTCATGAGAGATGAAGGCTATGGCGCCAATTATGCCTACGATCACGACGAGCCGGAAGGATTTTCGGGCCAAAATTATTGGCCCGAGGCGCTCGGGCGGCAGACGCTCTATCGGCCGGTTGACCGCGGCTTTGAGCGAGATCTGCGCGCGCGGCTCGACCATTGGGCCAAGCTCCGGAAACAAAGGAGCGATCCGGATTGACATGGCGGGTTGCCCTTCCTATCCGCCGGTCCGGCGAAAATTCGTCCGGTTTCTCGTTTCCTCATTTAAAAATGGCGAGCCTATACGGATGCGCATATCTGGCAACCGCCAGCAATACCAACTAGCGGCCGCGCGGAGCCCCACGGCATGATTGATCGCAACGACCTGCGATGGTATCGCGACGCGATTATCTATCAGCTGCATGTGAAATCCTTTTTCGACGCCAACAACGACGGCATCGGCGATTTCGCCGGCCTGACCGAGAAGCTGGATTACCTCAAGGATCTCGGCGCGACCGCGATCTGGGTGATGCCGTTCTATCCTTCGCCGCTGCGCGATGACGGTTATGACATTTCCACCTATCGCGGAATAAATCCCACCTATGGAAGCCTACGGGATTTCAAACGTTTCGTGCGCGAGGCGCATGAGCGGGACCTGCGGGTCATCACCGAACTCGTGATCAATCATACCTCGGATCAGCATCCCTGGTTTCAGCGTGCCCGCGCGGCCAAGCCCGGCTCGGCGGCGCGCAATTTCTATGTTTGGGCGAACAGCGATCGCGCCTACAAGGACGCCCCGATCATTTTTCTCGACACGGAAAAGTCGAACTGGACCTGGGACGATCAAGCAAGAGCTTTCTATTGGCATCGCTTCTACGCGCATCAGCCAGACTTGAACTTCGACAATCCCCGGGTTCTCGAAGCGGTGCTCGATGTGATGGCGTATTGGCTCGACATGGGCGTCGATGGTTTGCGGCTTGACGCCATTCCGTACCTTGTCGAGCGGGAAGGCACCAATTGCGAAAATCTTCCGGAGTCCCACGCGGTCGTCAAGAAGATCAGAGCCGCTGTCGATGCCCGCTATTTGGACCGGATGCTTCTCGCCGAGGCGAATCTTTGGCCCGAAGAGACCGCGCAATATTTCGGCCAGGGCGATGAATGCCATATGGCTTTTCATTTCCCCCTCATGCCGCGCATCTACATGGCGCTGGCCCAGGAGGACCGGCATCCGATCACCGATATCATGCGGCAGACGCCGGAGATCCCGGACGGCGCGCAATGGGCGATCTTTCTCCGCAACCACGACGAGATGACGCTTGCCATGGTGACCGGCAAGGAACGCGACTATCTATGGTCCTTCTATGCCGCCGACCCACGGGCGCGGATCAATCTCGGCATTCGCCGCCGTCTCGCACCCTTGCTCGAAAACGACCGGCGCAAGATCGAGCTTCTGAATTCACTCCTATTGTCCATGCCCGGCACGCCGGTCCTTTACTATGGCGACGAGATCGGTATGGGCGACAATATCTATCTCGGCGACCGGGACGGCGTGCGCACGCCGATGCAATGGTCCCTCGATCGCAATGGCGGCTTCAGCCGTGCCGACCCAGCGAAGCTCTTCCTGCCCGCGATCCAGGATCCAGTTTACGGATTCAGCGCCGTTAACGTCGAAGCACAGCTCGCGAGCCCGTCGAGCCTCTTGACCTGGATGCGCCGGATGATCGCGGTGCGGCGTTCGTATGTGTCCTTCGGGCGGGGCACGCTGCGGTTTCTTTATCCGTCGAACCGCAAGGTCTTGGCCTATCTGCGCGAAGTCTCGGCCGAGCGTATTCTCTGCGTCGCCAATGTGTCGCGAGCGGCGCAAGCGGTCGAATTGGACCTTGCCGAATTCAAGGATGCCGTGCCCATCGAGCTTACCGCCGGCAGTCACTTTCCGGCGATCGAGTCGCGATCCTATCTTTTGACCTTGCCGGCCTACGGTTTTTTCTGGTTCCGGCTCGAGGCGGCCGACGCAAGCAAGGATCGCCACGATCAGCAACCGGCGCCGGGACTGTTCACGCTGGTCGCCACCGGCAAGCTCGAAACGATTCTCGCTGGGCGTGAGCTCATCGCATTCGAACGCACGGTCGCCCCCCGTTTCCTGACCTCGCGGCGCTGGTTTGGTCCAGACGAGACGGCAATCGCAGGCGTCTCGGTGACGGATTTTGCGGTGCTCCGCGATGGCGGGCAGAGCCGCTTTGTTCTCCCGATCCTCGATGTCAAACTGCCCAGCGGCCGGGTCGAGACTTATTTCATGCCCCTTGCGGCCGAACCGGAGCGGGAGCACGGGCCGCCCCTCGCCGATGCCGCCGCGCGGTTGCGCCGCGGCGGCCTGACCGGTATGCTCTATGAAGCGGATGCTTGCGAAGGCTTCGCACCAGCGATGCTGGCGGCGCTCCGGCGCGGCGAGAGGCTGGACACCGGCCAGGGCGGCAGAATTTCTTTCTCGCCAGCGCCCGCCCTCGGCGCCGAACCCATGATTGCGGCGGCCGATGTCCATCGTATTGGCGCCGGACAGCGTAACTCATCGCTCGTCCTCGCCAACCAGATGATGCTGAAAATCCGTCACCGGCTGCAAACCGGCGAAGATCCCCAGGTCGAGATTCTGCGCTTTCTGACCGAAGTGGCGCATTTTGCCCACTCCCCTCCCTTGCTCGGCGTGATCGAACACGTCGATCGCGCCGAAAACCGCATGATACTCGCCGTGCTGGAAACTTACATGCGCAACCAGGGCGATGCCTGGACATGGACGCTCGAAGCGTTAAAGCGCATCCTCGAGGCGGTTGCCCTGACACCCGGGCAAGACGACCGCGCCGGACATGAGGAATTCGCGACCTATGTGCCGCACATGCGGCGGCTCGGCTTGCGCACCGCCGAGATGCACAAGGCGCTAGCGGCGGCAACCGCCGATCCGGCATTCAAAGCCGAGGCGCTGACGTTCGACGATGTCCGCAAGACAGCGGACGCGGCAAGAATTCTGGCCAAGTGCGCGTTCGCACGCCTGCGGACGATTGCCGCGAACACGAGCGGCGGCAAGCGCACCGGAGCCGAACGGCTTTTGGCCCGCCGGCAAGAGTGTTTCAGCCTGATCGGCAAGCTTGTCCAAAAGCCGCATGGCGCGATCAAGATCCGCATTCACGGCGATTATCGTCTTGGCCGCCTCCTGGTCGTGAAGGACGATGTCATTATCGTCGATTTCGGAGAAGGACCTTCCATATCCCCCGACCAAAGGCGCGCGAAAACATCGCCGCTGCGCGATGTCGCGGTCATGCTGCGCTCCTTTGCTCATGCGGTGGCCGCCGCCAAACGGGATCTCGCCCGGCTCGTCCCTGGCGCGACACTCGCGGCGGCAAGATTTCGCGAGGAACTTGTCGAATTTTCTCAAATTTTCATCCAAGCTTACATGGAGGCGGCACGCGATAGCCCGATTTGGATCGAGGATGAAGGCACGCGAAGGCGCCTCCTCGTCCTCTACTTGCTGGCCGAGGCGCTCCATGAAATCGAAAACGAGGCGGAAAAACGCGCGGACTGGATCGACACGGCAATCGACAGCGTCAACGCGATCCTCGATCGCATGGCCACTGCATGATGCGTGGCGGCGATTGCGCCGCGACGCCACGCATCGAGATTACAGGATCAAGTTCTAGGCGCACCCGCCGGCGCCGCTATTGAGCGTTGACGGGCCGAAAGGTTCGTGATTATTGGCGCGACCCTCGTGCGCGATCGGATGCGGAAACTGGATTCGCGCTTTAAACCCTTAGTCTTTGCGTGATCGTGAAGCCGGTTTCCGTGGCGAAAATCATGCGCCAGAGGCCGTACCTGGCCGGCTTTCCATCGTGGAAGGCTGTTCTCGCGTTGGCCCAGGATATTATTTGATGGCGAATACACAGTCGGCCAAGAAGGCTGTCCGTAAAATTGAGCGCCGCGCCGACGTCAATCGGTCGCGCCGCAGCCAAATGCGCACCTATGTCCGCAAGGTCGAGGAGGCGATCGCCGCGGGCGACCCCGGCGCGGCGGCCGCCGCTCTGCGTGCCGCCCAGCCATTGGTCATGCGCGCGGCACAAAAGGGAATCGTGCATGCTAACGCGGCGGCACGAAAAATCTCGCGGCTCAGCCGCCGGGTGAATGCGTTAAGCAAATAAAGGTGAGCAATATCGCTCATTTATTTTCCATGCGAACCAATGGCTTGTCCTTAAAGCCTTGCGGCAGGCCCCCGCCAGGCCGCCTTATACACAGCGGTCACGGTGCATCGCGAAAATCTTTTGCAACCTTGCCCGGCGGCGAGAAACTTTTTTCGCGCCCGTTTGGCGCGCCCTTTTCGCGCTTAATGGAAATGCGCGAAATCAGGCGGTTAGGCGCTCTACCGGGTCACGCGCGTTTGCATCAGGGAGAGGAATAATGTCACTTATAAATTAAACGTAAACGGCGCTTGCGGATTCATTCTGTGGCGTAGACCACAGACACTCTGTCGAGACTTTCCACATGATGCTAGTTGTTGGTCTCGGGAGTGTTTGGTTCGGAATTCGAGGCTTTCTCTTGATTTGACCTAAACAAGCCTTGCGGGCTCTAATGCGGAGCTAAGGGGGAGTTACGACCGTGATGGCTTTTGTTCGAAACACGTATGTTCAGCTTCCCCTCGCGGCCGGAAGGGCCTTAGCCGAGCGCATTCGAAAGGCTTACTGGGCTTCAACGCGTCGCCGGCGCCCGCTCGATTAGTTTCGCGGCCACCCCGTTTTCACGCTCGTCATCACATCTTTGGCGCCGGCATTTGCACGGCCGCCGTTGCCTTGCCTTGAGTCCCGAGGGAGAAGACCGATGCCGGATTTGCGCAGACAAATTTCCGATCCAAGGGACCTTGGCGAAACGGCCTCCTCGCGCGGCGGCGGCGGCGGCGCTGGCAAGGGCGAAGCGTGGATGCGAATCCGCCGCCGGCTGCGCGCGGAACTCGGGGAAGAAGTTTTCTCATCCTGGTTCGGGTGCCTCGAACTCGATGCGCTTTCGGACCAGGACGTCTACCTCTCGGTACCGACAAAATTTTTGAAGAGCTGGATTCAGTCGCACTACGTGGACAGGATTCTTCCGACGTTGGCCAGCGAATTTCCCGCGATCAAGCGTGTGTCGATCAATGTTCGTTCCTCGACACGGCCGGCTACCGCCTGTGCCACTGGCGGCCTCCCCGATCTCGTTGCGGGCGCCGGCACGGATTCAGCAAGGGGCGCGAACATAACGTCATTTGCACCCTCCCTGCCGATGGGGCCTTCCGGCGCGACAACGTCAGCCTCGAAAAGACCGGCTTTGGCGGACGCGTGCGAGGCCGAAGCGCTCACCGGTTCGCCGTTGGACCGGCGCCTAATTTTCTCGAATTTCCTCGTCGGCGGGTCCAATCAGCTCGCCCACTCGGAGGCCCAAAGGATCGCCGGCGCGGGGCCGGCGGACCCGCTGCTATACAATCCGCTCTATCTCCATGCCTCGGTCGGATTGGGGAAGACCCATCTTCTCCAAGCCGTCGCGCATGCCGCCACCTCGGCAAGGCGGCGGGTCATCTATCTCACCGCCGAGCGGTTCATGTATGGTTTCGTCGCCGCCCTCAAGGCACAGACAGCGATTGCTTTCAAGGAGCGTCTTCGGGCGATAGATGTCCTCGTGATCGACGACATTCAATTTCTTCAGGGCAAGTCGATCCAGCAAGAGTTCTGTCATACGCTGAATGCCTTAATCGATTCCCGCCGGCAGATCGTGATCGCGGCCGATCGGCCGCCGGGCGATCTCGAAAGTCTCGAAGAAAGAGTAAGGTCGCGGTTGGCCGGCGGTCTTTGCATCGAAATCGGCGGGCTCGACGAGGCGCTGCGGGTCAAAATTCTCGAAGCACGCATAGCCGCCGCCAAGCTGGTGCATCAAACTTTCGAGGTTCCGGCCGCGGTCGTCGCCTATGTCGCGAGCGTCATCCGGACGAATGGCCGCGATCTCGATGGCGCCGTCAACCGGCTGCTCGCACATGCGTCATTGAATGGCGCGCCGCATTCGATCGAAACCGCCGAGCTCGCCATTCGCGATCTGGTGCGGACTCCGGACCCAAAAAAGGTCAAGATCGAGGACATTCAGAAACTGGTCGCGAGCCATTTCAATGTGAGCCGCGGCGATATTCTGTCCGCGCGGCGAACCGCGAGCGTGGTGCGCCCCCGCCAGATCGCCATGTATCTGTCCAAGCTCTTGACGCCGCGCTCGCTTCCCGAAATTGGCCGGCGGTTCGGCGGCCGCGATCACACGACCGTCCTCCATGCCGTGCGAAAGATCACTGGTCTCGTGACCGCGGACGCAACATTGTCGGAGGAGATCGAGCTTTTGAAGCGGATGCTTTTGGAGTGAGCCTGCCCTGAGGAATTCCATCCCGCCGCGAGACCGGATAGGCTCGGCCATGGAGCAAGCGGCGATTCGCATTATCGGCGTCGATCCTGGCCTGCGGAACATGGGTTGGGGCATCGTCGAAGTTTTGGGCTTGAGGCTCGCCTATGTGGCGAGCGGCAGTGTTCATTCCAGCGCTCAAATGCCGCTCGCAACCCGCCTCCGCGAGCTGCACGAGGGTCTGGCCGGCGTCATTTCCGAATATGCGCCCGCGGAAGCGGCGGTCGAGGAAACCTTTGTCAATCGCGACCCGCAATCGGCCCTAAAACTCGGGCAGGCGCGGGGAATAGCTCTCGTTGTGCCGGCGCTCGCGGGCCTTCCGGTCGCGGAATATGCCGCCAATCTCATCAAGAAAACCGTGACCGGCACCGGCCATGCCGAAAAAGCGCAGATTGCGATGATGGTGAGAACCCTTCTGCCCGGAAGCGATGCGCAAGGTGCGGATGCGGCCGATGCGCTTGCCGCGGCGATTACCCATGCGCGGGTTCGGCTTTGGGCGCGCAATCCGGAATCCGCCGCCGGGCCTTAGCGGCAAATGCAAACCGGGACGAACAGGTCATTTGATAAGTGTTGGTTGACCGCCAACAGTTCACTATAGGCCACGGCGTCCCGCGAAGCAAGACATTCGGTCAAGATGATCGGCAAACTCACAGGCATCGTCGACTCCCATGGCGAGGATTACGTGATCCTCGACGTGCATGGCGTCGGCTACATCGTGCATTGCTCCGGGCGGACGCTGCAAAAGCTGGCGCGGCCCGGCGAGGCGGCGGCGCTTGCGATCGAAACACACATGCGCGAGGA
Organism: Pseudomonadota bacterium; assembly: GCA_030948025.1. Classification (GTDB taxonomy): domain Bacteria; phylum Pseudomonadota; class Alphaproteobacteria; order Rhizobiales; family Beijerinckiaceae; genus Methylocapsa. The sequence goes on along the minus strand of JALZAY010000027.1, from coordinate 6,928 downwards.
TTCGATAAAACTGTTCGGTTTTCTCTCGGAGGTTGAACGCGACTGGTTTCGCTTGCTCCAGTCGGTGCAAGGTGTCGGCGCCAAGGTGGCTCTCGCGATTCAAACCGTGCTCGATACCGCCGAGCTGGCTTCCGCGATTGCTTGCCAGGATAAGGCGGCGATCGCCCGGGCGCCTGGAGTCGGGCCGAAGCTCGCGGCGCGGATCGCCTCGGAATTAAAGGACAAGGCAGCCGCTTCCGGCGCCCCGGACGCGGTGGCGGCTCGTCTTGGCGGGCTCGATGGCGGCAAGCCCGCCGCCGCGCAAGACGCCCTCTCGGCCTTGGTCCATCTCGGCTATGGGCGGCCGCAGGCCGCGGCGGCCGTGGCGGCTTCGGTAGCAGCACTTGGCGAGGGCGCGCCTGCCTCCGACCTGATCCTTCGCGGCCTCAAGGAGCTGACACGGTGATCCTGCCGCCACACAATCACGCCTTGCCATGATGCGCGGCTTCGGCATTGGCGTCGAGCGGCCAACGCGGCTTTGCCGCGAAGGTCATGTCGTCGACGAGGCCGAGCGACAGCCGCTCGATACCCGCCCAGGCGATCATCGCGCCATTATCGGTGCAGAGGGACACCGGCGGCAGGACGAGCCGCAACCCGGCCTCGCCGCAAAACCGCATCAGCGCCCGGCGAATGGCGCCATTGGCGGCAACCCCGCCTGCCACGACCATGGCGGTGGGCTGGCCGACGGTTTCGCGGAAAAAACGCAAGGCCGCGCGGCAGCGGTCGATGATCGTATCAACCACCGCGGCTTGGAAAGAGGCGCAGACATCGGCCACATCGGCCGCCGTCAAAGGCCCGGCGCGCTCCACTTCCAGCCGGACAGCGGTTTTGAGACCGGAAAAAGAAAAGTCCGGGTTCGGCCGGCCAAGCATGGGGCGCGGCAGATCGAACCGCGTGGCATTGCCGTCCGCCGCCAATTTCTCGACTCGGGGTCCGCCGGGATAAGGAAGCCCCAGCATCTTGCCGACCTTGTCGAAGGCTTCGCCCGCCGCGTCGTCCACCGTCGAACCGAGCCGGAGATAATCGCCCACCCCTTTCACCGCGACCAATTGGGTGTGGCCGCCGGAGACCAAGAGCAGCAAATAAGGAAACGCGAGTTCGTCGGTCAACCGCGCCGTCAACGCATGTGCTTCGAGGTGGTTTACAGCGATGAAAGGCTTGCGGCTCGCCAAGGCCAAGGCTTTCGCCGTGGTCAGCCCGACAATGACGCCGCCGATGAGACCCGGCCCCGCCGCCGCCGCGATCCCGTCGAGGTCCGCCAATTCGGTCCCGGCGCGGTCGAGCGCGAGGTCCACGAGCCGGTCGATAATTTCGATATGGGCGCGCGCCGCGATCTCCGGCACGACACCGCCGAAGGCCGCGTGCTCGGCGATCTGGCTCATGATCTCGTTCGATAGAATTTCGCCAGATCCGCCTGGCTGCAACTGGACGACGGCGGCGGCGGTTTCGTCGCAGGTTGTTTCAATGCCGAGAACGCGCATGGCTCTCCTTCAAAGCCTTTCCCTTGGACCTTCAGCGGCCAAAATTTGGCATTCGCCGCGAGCCGCATTACTCTTCAACCTATAGACCGATCCAAACCAATAGGAAACGCGCCAATTCCTTCCCCCTCGCTATCGAGCAAAGCTCTCCCCGTCAGACTTGGGACGCGTGGCAGCCCCTTGGCGCTCGCCCAAGCGCGCGAGTTGCAAGACCGCCTCGAAGCGGCGCATGGCACGGCGCACCCCATCGAGATCGTCGCCCTAAAAACCAGCGGCGACATGATTCTGAACTTGCCGCTGAGTGAAGCCGGCGGCAAGGGGCTTTTTACCAAGGAGCTCGACCTTGCCTTGCTGGAGGGCGATATTGAAATGGCCGTGCATTCGGCCAAGGATTTGCCGACGATTCTTCCCGCGGGAATAGAGATCGCTGGTTATCTTCCTCGCGCGGATGTGCGCGACGCGTGGATTTCTCCGAACGCACCGCATCCGCTCAAACTTCCGCCGGGAAGCCTTGTCGGCACCGCCTCGCTGCGGCGGGGCGCCATGGTCAGGCGGCTGCGGCCGGATCTAAGGATCGCGCTGTTGCGCGGCAATGTCGAGACGCGCCTTGCCAAGGTTACCAAGGGCGAAGTCGCCGCCACACTGCTGGCGCTTGCCGGGCTGACGCGCCTCGGTCTCGCGGCGGCGGCCACGGCCGTGCTGGACGTTCGGGAATTTGTTCCGGCGGCGGGGCAGGGTGCGATTGCCATCACCATTCGGACCGGCGACAGCGCCACTCGGGCTTTCCTGGCTCCGGTGCTCGATCCGGCGACGGGCATTGCGCTTACGGCAGAGCGTGCCTTTCTAAAAGTTCTCGATGGCTCCTGCAAAACGCCGATCGCCGCATATGCGCGCGTCGAGGCGGGCACCGTCGATTTTCACGCCATCGTGCTGAAACCCGATGGTTCGCGGGTTTTCGAGACGGAGGCGTCCGGGCCACTCCGCGATGCGGCGCAGCTTGGAGAGATGGCGGGCCATGATCTCGCTTCGCGAATTCCCGCCGGTTTTTTTGATTGCTAATGTGTGCAGTAATTCTCGTAGCTTCAGCCAAGATTGCATTCATTGGATTTTAATGGGTGTCTAGTCGCAAAAATTATCTTTGAGCTGCAAGCTGAGGGCGGCATCAAAACCATGTTTTGCCGACTGCCGGACGATGGGAGTGTCGCCGGATGGTGGAAACAGGTTAGTGAATTTTATTTGTGGCACATAAATATTGAGCAATGATGGAGTTAAAAATGGCTATCGCGACTGCAATAGTGATTGGCAACATGCTCTACGTGAAAGACGAGCGCGGACGGACGCTGTTCACAAAGAGCATCGTTGGCGGCGAATTAATGGGTTACACAGGATCTTCGGTTACCATCCGAATCGGTCACACGGCTTACGTTTTTGACGAGCGGGGACGGACGACTACAACAACGCCGGTATGAGGAATTACGACAATTCGATTTGGGCAAGCGCCGCGCCGGAAACGCGGTCGCGGCTTTCCAATATGCTTCCAATATTAGGCCTTATGGAACCCGCTTTGACCTAAACCCAGAACCCGCCGACATTAACAAATTTCAGTCGTTTCAGCCCGGAGTGGTAAGGAATGCCCCGCTATTATCTCAAACCTATATTCTGGAACACGGAAGGCTATACGAGGCCCACAGGGGTCAATGCGACAAGTGGTTATCCCTTCGATCATGGCTATGGCCACGAAGAGTGGAATAACGCAGACTTTATGAGTTTTACGGAAAACGGCGAACACGTCCGGACGTTCCATACCGAAGGCTTGGGCAACGCCCCGGTTACCGAAAACGCGGGGCATATTTTCTTATTCCTATACGCTTCCCATGATCGTGTTCAGCAGCTGGTAGGGGCCATTGGGAAGGCGACATACCTAGGATTTGACGAACACCAGGAAGAGCGGAAAGGGCTGGTGCGGCGTCTCCATATACAGCCGAAGTGGCAAGACGCATGGGAACTGCCAATTGTCCAACAACGCCACGCCAACAACGTGGAAACATTTAGGAACTCGTGGGATGCTGACGTGAATTGGTTGCCGAACTGGAAATGCCCGGAGGCCTTGTTTTTCTGGCCGGAGACACCCGTCACGCTTGATCCTATGCAGATCACGGGTAGGCAACAGCTTATCAGAATGTTCAGCAGCTACATGGAGATCGGTCCTGATGCTGCCAGCCGTGTCATGGCGTCCGTCCCGGTCGAGACGAGGACCGACGCGTGGTCTCGCATCCGCGACGAAATAGACGTTTCATTCGAAGATGCGGACGCCGATGTGGCCGACGTTTTGGCCGACCCGCATTTGGGGGCAACCACGAAACAGGCGCTTATTGATGCTCGCCGTGGTCACGGGAAGTTCCGTGCCCAGGTCATGGCTCTGTGGGATAATGCGTGCGCAGTGACTGGCTGCACCCAGCCGCAGGTGCTTCGCGCATCACATATCATACCATGGAAGTCATCTTCCAACAAAGAACGGCTCAACCCAAGCAATGGGCTTCTGCTTTCAGCAAACTTGGACGCGCTGTTCGATCGAGGGCTCGTATCATTTCAGACCAGCGGCGAGATGCTGGTTTCTGAGCAGGTAACGCAAGAGGCGCGTAAGCTGCTCGGGCTGCCAGCGAATTTGCTTCGCAAGCCTGCCGAGCAAGATGCGTTTCTTAACTATCACCGCAATAAAGTCTTTTGGGCATAAAGGCCGGGTTCGGTAGCGTGACAAAGCGGCGGCTCGGTTGTCCCGCATCCAACCTATGAGCAAATCTTACACCGGAGCCGATTTCCGGCAACAGGCTTTACCATCGAGGCGCCGCTGCCGCCCGATTCCAATCGCACCAGAAAATCGATCGATCTTACAAGATTGAAGAGGCAACTTCTGTCTTCGGCCTTGTAAGGTTTCTGGCCCTAATCGTACCAAAATGTTTCACGTGAAACATTTTGGTACGATTGCCGCCGCCGGAAACGCGCCGCGGCTTGTGGGTTTTCATGCGCCGGCCGTATCACCGGCCCGCATTTCTGCTCTTCCTCCGGCCTTTGCGCCAAAACCTCATTTGGCCTACGATGGAGGTAACGATAGCCGGAATGGCAGGAAGGAAGCGCCATCATGACAGGTTCTCCCGCGAAGGCCGCCGTGGCCGGACCTCGCTCGGTCGCGCTGATCGGCCCGTATGGCAGCGGCAAGTCCACATTGTTCGACGCTCTGATGGCCGCGGCCGGCGCGCCCCTTAAACGTCAAAGCGATATTCGCAAGCGGGTCGTGACTACCGAGTTGAGGCTTGGACATTGTTCCTTTCTGGCCGATCGCTGGTCGATCCTGGATTGCCCCGGTTCGGTCGAATTCTCCTATGAGATGGAAGGAGCGCTCGCGGCGGTCGATCTCGCCATTGTGGTCTGCGAGCCCACCGCCGGCCGGGTGTCCAGCGTGCCGCTCTTGCTGAAGGCGCTTGAGGAATACCGGCTCCCTCACCTTATCTTTGTCAATAAGATCGACACGCTTGCCGGCTCCTTCGACGACACGCTCGCGGCGCTCCAGGCGCATTCGAAGTACCCGCTAGCGGCACGCCAATTGCCGATCCGCGACGGCGATGCGGTGACCGGCTACATCGATGTCGTGAGCGGACGGGCCTACCGCTACGGCGCGAACCAAGGCGCCGAGCCAATCGAGATTCCCTCGCAACTCCGCGATCCCGAGAAACAGGCGCTCGATGGGCTGGCCGAAGTGCTGGCCGACCAGGACGATGCCCTCTTGGAAAAACTGATCGAGGAAGTCGCGCCGACATCGGCGGAACTCTACCAGCAATTGCGCAAGGACCAGGCCAGCGGCACGATCGTCGAGGTCCTGCTTGGATCGGCCGCGCGCGGGCAGGGCATCTTGCCCCTTTGGAAAACGATGCGGCATGACGTGCCAGACGCAGCCGAAACCGCCGCCCATCGCGGCGTCGGGGCTGGTGAAGTGCCGCTCGTTCAGGTCTTCAAGACGGTGCAGGCGGGCAAGCTGTCCTATGGCCGGGTCTGGCGCGGTGTGCTACGCGACGGCGCGACATTCGACGGAGCGCGCGTCGGCGGAATTCACCGCTATCTAGGCGGCGAACAGGTAAGGGCGCCGGAAGCCGATGCGGGGGAGCTGGTCGCGCTCGGCAGGCTCGATGGGGTCGCGACCGGGGCGATCCTTGGGATCCTCGGCGCGGCAGGTTCATTGCCGTTTCCCGCCCCCCCGCCCCCCGTCTATGCGCTCGCGATAACGGCAAAAGACCACAAGGACGATGTCAAGCTCTCGGGCGCGTTGAACAAGCTCGTTTCGGAAGACCCGGCCCTTGGCGTCGAGCACGCCGCGGAAACCGCCGAGACGATCTTGAAGGGGCAGGGCGAAATTCATCTCAACGCGGCCCTCGAACGGCTCGCCACGACCTACAATCTCCAGATCGCCACGGCCGCGCCGAAAATTGCGTTCAAGGAAACGATCAAGCGCCGGGTGCAGCAGCATTCCCGGCTCAAGCGCCAAACCGGCGGTCATGGCCAATTCGCCGACGTAAAGCTGGAGATCGAGCCGCGCGGCCGTGGCGAGGGCTTTCTGTTCACCGATAAAGTTGTCGGGGGCGCGGTGCCGAGGCAATATATTCCGGCGGTCCGCGAAGCGGCCGAGGAGGCCATGCAAAAGGGACCATTCGGCTATCCCGTCGTCGATGTTGGAGTCACTCTGGTCGATGGCACCTTCCACGCCGTGGACAGCTCCGACATGGCTTTTCGAACCGCGACCCGCCTGGGGATCGGCGAGGGTCTCGCCAAGGCGGAGCCGGTCTTGCTCGAGCCGATCGAACACGTCACGGCTAGCGTACCGAACATTTTCACCGCCGCGGCGCAACGCTTGCTGACCGGACGCCGGGGCCAGATCCTTGGCTATGCCGAGCGGCCCGGCTGGCCTGGCTGGGATGACGTCGAAGCCCTCGTGCCGGCCGCCGAGTTGCACGATTTTATCATCGAACTGCGGTCGGACACCATGGGGCTTGGCCACTATCGCCGGCGCTTCGATCATCTCGCGGAAGCACGCGGCATGACGCCTTAGCCGCCGCGCAGCGAATTTTCCAGCCGCGGCCCCCAGTATCCGCCGGCGGGCCCTTGCGGCACCTTGGCGACAGGAGGCGCTTGGCGTGCCAACGGGAAGGAGCAGAGCAACTCGGCGGGGAAAACGGGCGGCGTTTGTAGATAAGCGACAGCCAACCATTGACCGTCGAGGCCGGCCTCTGTGCCCCCGCCCTAGGTCATGATCTCATAAAGGGGATTCCCGAATCGGCAAGAGAATGATTCAACCTTCAGATCATGGAGGTTGGAATGGCTCGTTTTGATTTGACGGATGTCGAGTGGTCGGTGATTTCGCC
>JALZAY010000169.1 GCA_030948025.1 Pseudomonadota bacterium | reverse complement strand
CTCGTCTTCCTCGGCTATCCGCTTCATCCCCCTGGCAGCGCAGACCAGCGCCGTGCGAAGCATTTGCCGGATATTATAGTTCCGATGTTGTTCGTTCAAGGTTCGCGTGACGCGTTCGGCTCGCCTGGCGAGCTGCGGCCGATCATCAAAGAGCTGAAAGCTCCCGCCGATCTTTACGTCGTGGAAGGTGGGGACCACTCCTTCAAGGTCTTGAAGCGGGCAGGCGTCACCCAGGAAGACGCATACAAAGGAGTGCTCGACCGAATCGAACTGTGGCTACGGCAATCTTTTGCGAGTTGAATTGGAGACCAGCCGTGCCGGTTGGCAAGACAAAAAGCACACACGTCCGAGCGGAGAAGCCACTCACAGAATATGCCGGGAAGCGCGACTTCGTTCGGACTCCGGAGCCTGCAGGTTCGGCTATCAGGGGCGAGGGCCGAGAGTTCGTCGTTCAGAAACATGCGGCGCGCCGGTTGCATTACGATCTGCGGCTCGAGATGGACGGAGTCTTGAAAAGCTGGGCGGTCACCAAAGGCCCGAGCCTCACGGTCGGCGAAAAGCGGCTTGCGGTCCGCACCGAGGACCACCCGATCGAATACCTTAATTTCGAGGGAAATATTCCGAAGGGCGAATATGGCGCGGGCTCGATGATCGTCTGGGACCGCGGCCGATGGGAGCCGGAGGGCGATCCGCAAAAGGGGCTCGCGAAAGGGCATCTGGCGTTTACGCTCGACGGCACGCGGCTCAAGGGGCGTTGGCACCTGGTTCGGATGCGGCCGCGATCCGGAGAGAAGGCCGAGCCGTGGCTGCTCATCAAGTCGGACGACGCGTTCGCCCGGGATAGAGGCGATCGCCAAATCATCGACGAGGAGGCAACATCACATATCAGCGGCCGAACGAACGAAGAGCTCGCGGCCACAGGTGAGATACGCAAGGATCACGCGGCCAGAGTCCGGGTGGCGAAAGCGCGAAAAGCTTCTCTACCGAACGTCGGCGAACTTTCCGGCGCGCGCGCGGGGCTGCTCCCGGCTTTCCTCGAGCCGAGCCTCGCAGCGTCATGTGAAAAGCCGCCGAGCGGCCCGAAATGGATCCATGAAATCAAGTACGACGGCTACCGCATGCAGGCGCGGATCGACGGGCGCAAAATTCGCCTCTTGACGCGCAAAAAGCTCGACTGGACCGAACGGTTTCTGAGCATCGCGGACGCATTGAAGGCGCTCGCTCTCGGCTCGGCGCTGATCGACGGGGAGATCGTCATCGAGGATGCGAGCGGCATTTCGAGCTTCAATGATTTGCAGGCCGATCTGAAAACCGGTCGCCCGGACCGGTTCCGCTACTTCGTCTTCGATATTATTTACTGTGAAGGGTTCGATCTGACAAAAGTGGTTCTCAAGGACCGCAAAGACCTGCTGCAGCGGCTCTTCGCCATTTTGCCGCCCGGCTCGCCCATTCGCCTTAGCGAGCATCTCGATGTGGACGGGCCAACCATGCTGGAGCATGCATGCCGATTCGGACTCGAAGGGATTATTTCCAAACGCGCGGACCTGCCGTATCGGTCCGGCCGCGGCGATCATTGGCTCAAGAGCAAGTGCCTCGAGCGACAAGAGTTTATCATCCTAGGCTACATTCCTTCGACGGCGGCCAGCCGGTCCGTCGGATCGCTGGCGCTCGGCTATCATGACAATCAAAAGCTTGTTTACGCCGGCCGGGTCGGGACAGGCTGGTCTCACGAGCAGGCGAGATCGCTGCGCGACGAGCTCGAGAAAATCCACGCGACAAAGCCGAAATTCGCAAAACCGCTCCCCGCCGGCACCGAGAAAGGCGTCCGTTGGGTCGAGCCGCGCCTCGTCTGCGAGATCGAATACCGCGGTTGGACCGGCGACAGACTGCTTCGGGCGGCGGCCTTCAAGGGCCTCTGGGATGACAAGTCTGCTGAGGAAATCGTTCTGGAGGCGCCGCCGAAGGGATCGAAGTCCCGCGTTCCGCCAACTCCAGTTGGCATCCGCTTTACGCATCTAGAGAGAATTCTCTGGGATGAAGCGGGAATCACCAAGCAAGGACTGACCGACTTTTACGTCGACATCGCCGATTGGATTCTCCCGCACGTCGCCGGCCGTCCGTTGAGTCTGCTGCGGTGCCCCTCTGGCACGGGAGCAAAGTGCTTCTTCGCCAAGCACCCCTGGCAAGGATTGGACGAGAGAGTCCGTCGTGTCGATACCGGAGATAAAGAGCCGATGGTCGCGGTCGACGATCTTAAAGGACTGATGAGCCTCGTGCAGGCGGGCATCGTCGAAATCCATCCTTGGGGATCGACCGTCGATCATGTTGGACAGCCAGATCGTCTGATCTTTGATCTTGACCCGGGCGAGAATGTCCCTTGGACGGCCGTCATCGAAGCTGCCCGTGATGTCCGCGACAGGCTCACTGCACTTGGCTTGCAAAGCTTCGTCAAGACTTCAGGCGGGAAGGGACTCCACGTCGTGGTCCCCGTCGAACCGGAGTCTGCCTGGGACCAGGTCAAGTCGTTCACTAAAACAATTGCTGCAACGATGGCCAGGGAGAGACCAGACCGTTACGTCGCCACAATCGCAAAGCGCGCACGCGGCGCTCGCATCTTTATCGATTATCTGCGGAACGGCCGAGGTGCCACCGCGGTTGCAGCATACTCGACGCGGGCGTCGCCGCGGGCGTCGGTTTCGACACCCCTCGATTGGGACGAACTTTCACGCGGACTTCGTTCGGACCACTTCACTGTCGGAAACGTACTGCATCGGCTTTCATCTCTCAAACAAGATCCTTGGCAGGGCATCTTCAAGATTCGTCAGCGGCTGCCGCAATTCCATCATACACGGTAGCGAGAATTCTTACCGGTTACTGGATGTCCTCTGTACGCAGATATGCCGTACGCTCTCCGGAAGGTCGCCAACGCGCCAATTCCGGACATCGTATGCCACGGGCGCGATGTCCTGCGGCTGAGATCCAGCCTGTTCAAACACCGATTCGTAGATGGTCTCCTGCCATGCGTTGTCCTCACGTGTCACTCGCGCCTTACCGGAACTCCCGCATCTTCAGCTTGATTGCCTCAAAGTTTAGACCGGGAATGTGGATGTCGCGCGCTTCCAGGCCCCTTGGCGGCAGACGATGCGGATCAAGACCGGGACTGCCGTGGTGCAATTCATCGCCGCGGCCGTGCGGCAGCGGGAACGTGACGTCTCTATCGCCAACGCTCGCGAGCGCGTTCGACAAGTCGATCAGATGCTGGGCGACGAGATGGACGACCTCGCCCTCGCGCTGGATGCGGCCGAGGACCGCCATCATCCTGGCCGCAAGGATCACGCGGCGCTGCTTCTCGAACACGTTCGGCCAGATCACGAGATTGGCGATGCCGGTCTCGTCCTCGATGGTGATGAACATGACGCCTTTCGCCGAGCCCGGCATTTGCCGCACGAGCACCAGGCCGGCGGTCTGAAGCCAGCGGCCGTCGCGGGCCTGCATGGCGTCGGCGCAAGTGATCATGCGCTCGCGGCGCAGGTCCTCCCGGAGGAATGAGACGGGGTGGCTGCGCAGGGTCAGCCCAACATGACCGTAGTCCTCGACCACCTCGCCGCCGGCGGTCATGGGCCGGAGCGCCACCGTTGGCTCTTGGGCCTCCGGCACGGCATCGGTCTCGCGGGCCGAGGCGGCCGCGAAGAGCGGCAGCGGTTCGTTGCGCAACGCCTTGATCGCCCACAGCGCCTCGCGCCGCGCGAGCCGCAATGAGGGCCAGAAGGCGTCAGCCTCGGCGATCTGGACGAGCGAGGCCGATGGGACGCTGACGCGGCGCCAGAGATCGTCTACCGAAGCGAAATGCCGGTCGGCCCGCACGGCGACGATGGCGGCGGCATCGGCATTGGCAAGGCCGCGCACCATGCGCAAGCCGAGCCGGACGGCGAAGCGGTCTTCCCGGCCGGTTGGTTCCAGCGTGCAGTCCCAGCGGGAGGCATTGACGCAGACCGGCCGAACATCGACGCCATGATCGCGCGCATCGCGGACGATCTGGGCAGGTGCGTAGAAACCCATCGGCTGCGCATTGAGGAGCGCGGCGCAGAAGACGTCGGGGTGATGGCATTTGAGCCAGCAGGAGGCGTAGGCGATCAGCGCAAAAGAGGCTGCGTGGCTTTCCGGAAATCCGTAACTGCCGAAACCCTCCAGTTGCTTGAAGGTTTTTTCGGCATAATCACGCTCATAGCCATTGGCGACCATGCCGGCAATGAGCTTGTCGCGGAATTTTGAGACGCCACCCGTATGTTTGAAGGTCGCCATGCTCCTTCTGAGCTGGTCGGCTTCGCTTGGCGTGAAGCCCGCGCATTCGATCGCCACCCTCATCGCCTGTTCCTGAAACAAGGGCACGCCGAGCGTTTTGCCGAGCACTTTCTCCAGCTCGGGCTTGGGATAGACCACATTTTCCTTGCCTTCGCGGCGGCGCAGATAGGGATGGACCATATCGCCCTGGATCGGGCCCGGCCGGACGATGGCCACCTCGATGACGAGGTCGTAGAAGGTGCGCGGCTTGATCCGCGGCAGCATCGCCATCTGCGCGCGGCTTTCGATTTGGAAGACGCCGAGCGTATCGGCCTTGCGGATCATCGCGTAGGTGCGCGGATCCTCCGCCGGGATGGAGGCGAGGTCGAGCGCGATGCCCTTGTGCTCGGCGAGCAAGTCGAGGCCGCGCTTCATGCACGACAACATGCCGAGGGCGAGTACGTCGACCTTCATGAATTTCAGCGCGTCGATGTCGTCCTTGTCCCATTCGATTACTTGGCGGTCCTTCATCGCGGCAGGCTCGATCGGGACGAGCTCGTCGAGCCGGTCGTGGGTGAGGACGAAACCGCCGGGGTGTTGGGACAGGTGACGCGGCGTGCCGATCAGCTCGCGGGCCAATTCCATGGCGAGACGCAAGCGCCGATCGCCGAGATTGAGGTTCAGATCCTCGGCGTGTTTCGACTCGATGCCTTCTTCCGGCCAGCCCCAGATTTGGCTGGACAGCATTTTGATGAGGTCCTCGGGCAGGCCGAGCGCCTTGCCGACATCGCGAAGCGCGCCCTTGGCGCGATAGCGGATGACGGTCGAGCAGAGCGCGGCATGGTCGCGGCCATAGGTTTCGAACACCCACTGCATGACGATCTCGCGCCGTTCGTGCTCAAAATCGACATCGATGTCGGGCGGCTCGCGCCGCTCCTCCGAGACGAAGCGCTCGAACAGGAGGTCGTTGCGCTCCGGATCGATCGAGGTAATGCCGAGCACATAGCAGACGGCGCTGTTGGCGGCCGAACCGCGCCCCTGACAGAGAATGTTTTGGCTGCGGGCAAAACGGACGATCGCATTCACCGTCAGGAAGTATGGTGCGTAGCCGAGCTTCTTGATCAGGCGCAACTCATATGTGAGGATTGCCGACACCTTGTCGGGCAAGCCTTCGGGATATCGCTCGGCAGCGCCTTCAAAGGTTAGTTTTTCGAGTGCCTGCTGCGGCGTGAGACCGGTCATGGCCGCCTCTTCCGGATATTGATAAGCGAGTTCGTCGAGCGAGAAGCGACAACGTTCGGCGATGGCCAAGGTGCACGTCAAGGCCTCGGGATAGCGTCCAAAGAGCGAGGCCATCTCGTCCGGCGATTTGAGGTAGCGGTCGGCATGACGCTCGCGGCGAAAGCCGGCGTCATCGATGGTGCAATTGTGCCGGACGCAGGTCACCACATCCTGCAGGATGCGCCGGCCTGAGACGTGGAACAGGACGTCATTGGTGACGACGGTCGGCACGCGGGCCCGCGCCGCCATGGTCGACAGGTCGTGGAGCCGCAGCGCGTCGTTCGGGCGGCGACGCAGCGTTAGCGCCAGATAGGCGCGGTCCCCAAAAGCCTGCCGCAACCGGTGAAGATGCAGCTCGCATGTCGCATCGGCCTCATCGGGGACGAGCACCGCGATCAGGCCCTCACTATAAGCGGCGGCATCGGACCAATCGAGCCGGCATTGCGCCTTGCCGCCGCGCTTCTTGCCGAGCGACAGCAGCCGGCAGAGGCGCGCATAGGCGGGGCGGTCGATGGGATAGACGAGGATGGACATGCCATCGGTGAGATCGAGGCGGCAGCCGACGATCAGGTGCACGCCGGTGGCCTTGGCGGCCTCATGGGCGCGGACGATGCCGGCGAGGCTGTTGCGGTCGGCGATCGCGAGCGCCTCGATGCCGAGCTTTGCTGCCTCGGCGAACAGTTCCTCGCAGGAACTCGCCCCGCGCAAAAAACTGAAATGCGAGGTGCATTGCAGCTCCACGTAATGTCCGCCGCCGGTCATCCGAAAATCCCATGCAGGAACCAGCGGTGCGAGCGGGTCGTGGCGTCCTCACCTCGTCGCCCCGCTCTCAACGCGTCTCTTCGTGCCGCTGCGCGGCAGCGACGCGTCTCGAAACGCGGGGCGTCCTCGCCATCGCCGGCGCGATAGATCCAGAAGCGCTCGCCCGCCTCGTCCTCCACCCGGAAATAGTCGCGCACCGCGATCAGCTCGGCGTCGCGCTTCCACCATTCGCCGAAGACCCGCTCGGGGCCGTCGGCGCATTTCACGCGGCGACGCACGCCGCGCCAGGTGAAGGTAACGGGCGGATGATCGGGCAGCAGGGCGACCGTTTCGATTGGCTCCGGTCTCGGCAACAGACGCGCGGGACGCGGCCAATGGTTCGGCCACGCCTCGCCGGTATCGGGAGCCGTCGGCGCGACGTGACACACCGAACGTTCCGGCACGTCACTGGCGACCGGGGCGAAGCGGTAGAGCCGCTGTTCGCCGACGCGATTGGCGAGCGTGTCGATGAGGCCGGAGACGTCCGCCTCCGGTTCCTCGGTCAGCGAGGAGATCATCTGTTTCGGCGCAAGCGGCTCGGCGAGCGTGGCGGCAAGGCGCATGATCTCGATGCCGAAGCCAGGATCGATGGTTTCAAGCTTGTCGCAGAGGAGCCGGGTCAGACGCTTCACCTCGCGCACCGGCCGCGCCGTTCCGATACGAATGGCCTCGATGCGGTTGTCGACCCGGTAAAAGAGAAGATCGAGACGCCGCGCGCCGAGGCCTTTGGCCTCGAGGGCCTCGCAGAGCTGGGCGACGAGCTTAGCCGCGTAACGGGCAATTGTCTCCGTCGCGCCGATCGGCTCCGCGAAAACACGCCGGACCTCAACGAGATCCGGCGGGCGAACCGGATCAATCGGCTCGCTGAGGCGTCCCATGGCCTGATCGAGGCGGCGGCCAAGCTCGGGGCCAAAGCGTAAGGCAAGCGGCGCACGGGGTTTTGCCGCCAGTTCGCCGATGCGCTCGAAGCCGAGGACGCGAAGATCCTCCACCATATCCTTGGGCAGGCGCAGTGCAACGATCGGCAGATCGAGGATGGCCGTCGAACTTTCTCCCGCTAGGACGACGATGGCGGGGCGGCCGACATAGCGGGCAAAGGCATGGGCGGCGCCCCAGCTGTCGGCGAGTGCCGCCCGCGCGGCGACGCCAGATGCCGCAAGCTGGTCGACCATCCCCTTCACCATGGCGTCTTCACCGCCATGGAGATGGGCAGCGCCCGTGGTGTCGATCACCAGTCCGTCCGGGGCATCGGTCGCGACGATCGGTGCGTAGCGCCGCAGTGCCCAGAGCGCGAGCCGGTCGAGGGCTTCCGCGTCGGCTGCAGGCTCCGCGTCCCTGACGATGAGCCCCGGCACAACAGCCTGCGCCTTGGTCGCCGGCATGCCAACGCGCAAGCCTGCCCGCCGTGCTGCCGCATCCGCAGCCAGCACTACGCGCCGCCTTCCCTCACGGCCAATCAGGACGAGCGGCGCCTCAGCTGGCGGCGCGGCGCCGCCCAATGTCCTTCTCAGCCGGTCCGTGGACCAGGCCGGAAGGAAGAGCGAGACGACCCTTGGCATCGCAGGCCTCCACTTCGAAATCGGCGCTTTCCCCGGCGCGGCACCGGATCAATTCGAGCTGCCACCGGGGGCGTCCAACGCCAGGCACAGGCAACGGCGTTGCGGGGAGGACAGTGATCCG
>JALZAY010000168.1 GCA_030948025.1 Pseudomonadota bacterium | reverse complement strand
TAGAATGAAATCCTTGTTGGCACCGACGACAGCGTGGGCTTATATTTGCTCATTTCCACCACGGTCATAGCGTCCGATCCTTTTTCGCTTGAAAGACGCTGTTCTCTGCTGTGCACACGTGGGAGTCGTATTGGAAAATGACGAATTGGGTCGAGGCCGGTTGAAAACGCGGATGCGCGGAGGGTGCGGAACTCAGTTTGCTTGCAGGTATGGTGTGCCCGCCAGTACGCGGAAGTCAAGATTGGCGTCCTCATGCCCTTATGGCGTCCATCAGTGGTCTGACGCCGAAGATGGCAATCATCCGGTTGAGATTGTACGCAAGCACGTGGAGGCTCATCTCGGTCCAGACCCCCTCCAGGGTTTTGGTCAGGAAATGCATGGCGCAGGAGTGTCAGCAATTTAATCTTACCCGCATCGATGGCATAGCGCCGGTCGTGCCCCGGCCGGTCGGTCACATAGACGATCAAGCGCTCATGCGATCCACGCGCCTTGTCCGGCACCATTTCATCCATCAGCCGGCAGATGCGGCGCACGACTTCGAGATTGGTTGTTTCGCTCGCGCCGCCGACATTATAGCTTTCGCCCGGCTGCCCGAGGAGAGCGATTTGGACCAGCGCCCTGGCATGATCCTCGACATAGAGCCAATCGCGAACATTGCCGCCGTCCCCGTAAAAAACTCCAAAATGTTGGAGTCCGTGTCCGCTGTTTTACTTTCGATTGTCTTCGCCTATACGCGTTTCTGGAGCGCCGCGACGCCGTCTGCGAAACCGTATTTTTCGGGATCAAAAGGCCAGCCAAGCAGGCGATGGGCAACGTTATCGTAAATGTCTACCAAAGGTTTGAGAAAATATAATACGCAGATGGCGGACGGTAGACTTGATCATAAGGCAAGTTGAAGCGCTTGGCGACCTCGGCGGTTTTTGGCAACTGGTTTTGTCCGTCGAGACGACGCCAGGTTTTCTGTGCGCCCTCGACGGGCTTGAACACCATGGCGAGTGCGGTCTTGTTCGACAGACCGGCCCTTCGAGCGCAACGTTCGATGACGGACGGTCGCGAACGTGCTTTCGTTTTCCATCGCCGGGCGGTCCAAAATCTTGGCGGCCGACTGTAATCCGGCGCGGTTCAGCCAACCCAAGATTGGTGCGCGGCGAACCCTACGGCATATCGTGTCCGGCCTTCGCCTCCGCGCGCGACCAAATCTTCGTTTTCACGAGCAGGAGCATTCCGGCGTAGACGATGAGGAAGATCAGCACGCTAAAGCCGAGGCGCTTCCGTTCCTCGAGTTTCGGTTCGGCGGCCCACATCAGGAAGGCAGCAACATCCTTGGCGTATTGCTGAACCGTCTTGGGCGAGCCGTCCGCGTAATCGACAAGACCGTCGCTTAGAGGCTTGGGCATGGCGATCTTGTGGCCCGGCATATATTCGTTCCAGTTCAGGTCGTTGTCGTTCGTGTAGCCGTTCAAGAGCGCATCGATGTAATCGGCGCCTTGTTCTTGGTATTGGATGAAGGGATCGATCAGAAAGAGCGGAAAACCGCGCTCGTAAGTGCGGGCCTTGGCGAGCAACGACATATCGGGGGGCGCCGCGCCGAGCGCCGCCCGCGCGGCTTGTTCATTGGCGAAATTCCACGGGAAGTAATCCGATGGCCGGCCGGGCCGTTCGAACATTTCGCCGGCATCGTTTGGGCCGTCCTTGATCTTGTAGGTGGCTGCGAGCGCCTTGACTTGCGCTTCCGAAAAGCCGGGGCCGCCGGGATCCGCCAAATTGCGGAACGCGACCAATTCGAGGGAATGACAATTGGAACAAACCTCGCGATAGACCTGAAACCCCCGCTGAAGCTGCGCCGGATCGTAGCGGCCGAAGGGGCCGTAAAAGCTCCATTCCTGACGCGACGGATTTGGCTGCTCCTGCTTTTCGACAGGCCCCGGCTGAGCCTCATCGGCCGCGAGCACCTTGGCGACGGTCGGGGCTAAAGCCGCCATTAGAACCGCGCCGAAGGCCAATCCAATACCGCGGCCGATCCCGTGCCTCATCGCAATTTTCCTTGTGGCCAGGCGGCCATTGCCCCACTCGCGCGCTTACCTTGAATTGGCGTCCGCCACCGCGGCTTGGCCAGGCTTGGCCAACACCGCGTCGCAAATGGAGGGGGGCAGGGGCTTCGGCTTCTCGAATCGTCCAAGCAACGGCAGGATCACCAGGAAGTAGAGGAAATAATAAACGGTCAGGAATCGGGCGGCAATCACATAGCCTCCTTCCGGCGGCTGCGATCCCATATAGCCGAGGAGCACCGCGCAGGCGACAAAGAGCCAAAAGAAAGCCCTGTAAAGAGGCCGGTAAGCCGCCGACCTGACCTTAGAGGTGTCGAGCCAAGGCAGAAACGCTATGATGACGACTGAGGCGAACATCGCGGCGGTTCCGCCGAGTTTGGAAGGGATCGACCGCAAAATCGCGTAAAAGGGCAGATAATACCATTCCGGCACGATATGAACCGGAGTCTGCAACGGGTTGGCCTCGATGTAATTATCGGCATTGTAAAGATAATTCGGCACGTAAAACACAAACCATGCGAATAACACAAGGAAGCAGACGAGCGCGAAACCGTCCTTCACGGTGAAATAGGGATGGAATGGCAAGGTGTCCCTGGCGGTCTTCTTTTCGATTCCGGCCGGATTGTTCGATCCATGAACATGTAGCGCCCAAATATGCAAGACGACGACGCCCGCGATCATGAAGGGCAGCAGATAGTGAAGCGAGAAGAAACGATTGAGGGTCGCGTTATCGACCGCGTATCCGCCCCAGAGCCAAGTCGTAATCGAATCGCCAACCAACGGAATTGCCGAGAAAAGGCTGGTGATGACTGTCGCGCCCCAAAAACTCATCTGCCCCCAAGGCAGGACATAGCCCGTGAAGGCCGTCGCGATCGCCAGGAGAAAGATGATGACTCCGAGCAGCCACAAGACTTCCCGCGGCGCCTTGCAGGAGCCGTAATACATGCCCCTGAACATGTGGATATAAAGCGCGAGGAAGAACATCGAGGCGCCGTTCGCATGAGCGTAGCGTAGAAGCCAGCCGTAGTTCACGTCGCGCATGATATGCTCGATCGACGCGAACGCGAGCCCGGAGTGCGGCGTGTAATGCATGACAAGGACCACGCCGGTGACGATCTGGACCACCAGCATGAACGACAAGATGCCGCCGAAGGTCCACCAATAGTTGAGGTTGCGCGGGTTGGGGAAAACCACGAAGGAGGAGTGAATAAGGCCGCCGATCGGTAGACGGCTTTCGAACCACTTGGCCACGCGGCTCTTCGGTACGTAGGTCGACTCTCCGCTCATGGTCAGGTCTTCTCTCGATGACATCTATCGGGAATCTTCGAAGGCACCGGCTGGCATGCTAGCCTTCGCAAGCCGCGGCTCTTACCCTATGGTGACCTTCGTGTCGCTCGCGAACTTATACGGCGGCAAGGCAAGATTGTACGGCGCCGGACCATAACGGATGCGGCCGGACGCATCGTAGACCGAGCCGTGACAAGGGCAAAAGTAACCGCCCTCATAGGGGCCGTCGTTCTTGAGTGGCACGCAGCCGAGATGGGTGCAAATGCCGATGACGATGAGCCATTCTGGCTTTTGCACCCGCGACTCATCGGTTGCCGGATCGGGCAGCTCGCTCAACGGCACGGCGCGCGCGGCTTCAATCTCTTTTGGGGTGCGATGGCTGATGAAAATAGGCTTGCCGCGCCATTTCACGGTTACGACCTGGCCTTCCGCGATATTGGCGATACCGACTTCCGCCGAGGCGGCCGCCAGTGTCGTCGCGTCGGGACTCATTTGGTCGATCAGCGGCCAGGCCGCGAAACCGGCCCCGGCCGCGCCCATCGCGCCGGTCGCGACGAACAGAACGTCCCTCCGGGTCGGTTCTTCTGCTATGGTGTTTGCTGCCATGATGTCCTCGAACTCCGGCGTATCCTTCTGACTATCGAATAATCGAGCGCAGTCATGGACGCAATAGCCATGCCGTAATGCCTTCGCCCGCGCGTTCGATGCGAGGTCCGATGCTTGCGCATCAAGCTACGAGATTGTGACGGGTCTATTGGCGTTCCCCGTTATTTTGAAAGTCCACGACAGCAAACATGCCGCCCGACCGGACCGCGCCTTTAACGGTGGCGCTCTATCAGCCAGACATCCCGCAAAACACGGGCACGATATTGCGGATGTGCGCCTGTCTCGGGCTCGCCGCCGCGATAATCGAGCCCGCAGGTTTCTTGGCGGGAGACAAGCATTTCCGCCGGGCCGGCATGGATTACCTCGTCCATGTCGAGATCGCCCGCTATTCGCATTGGGCGGCCTTCGAGGACTGGCGCCGCGCCACTGGCCGGCGCCTCGTCCTGCTTACGACCAAGGCCCGCCTGGCCTACACGGCTTTTAGCTATTCTCCCAACGATATCCTGCTTTTCGGCCGCGAGTCGGCGGGTGTGCCGGCCGAAGTCCACGCTGCCGCCGATGCGTGTCTCGTCATTCCCTTGAAGCCGCCGATGCGGTCGCTGAATGTCGCCGTCGCCGCGGCAATGGTGGCGGGAGAAGCCACGCGGCAGCTCGGCGGAAACTTTTGACGTTCCATCATGAAGGGACGCCTTCGCGGTGGCCGTGCGGCGGGCGAAATATGGCGCCAAAACTGTTATCCTGCTTCAATTATTACGGAGGGTGGCATGTCGAAAGCCTTGGATTATATCAAAGCAGCTCTGCAAATCGCTTTCAGCCTTGTTGTACTTGCCATCATCCTGTTGAAGGTCTTCACCTTGCATTCCAGCGACTTCTCGAGAGGTTGCCGTTGTTGCGCTCGATCAAAGCTCTTGGAGGCGAGGTCGATTTTGGCCTAGCCAGAGTCGACTCGGCACTCTCGCTGTGGCCAGATGCCCAAAAAGCCGCGCCGGAAAACTGATTCAAGGTCTCGACGGGAAATTCGTTCGTTTGATGTATGTCGGCCAGCTCAAAAACCTTTGCGAGTTCGAGAATCCATCAACCGAAATGCGCGATGACGGCGCTCTCGATTATGAATTGCGCGACAAGGCCTGACGCAGATCGAGGTCAGCCCCGCCACGCTGGAATCGGTGCGGGCCGCACTGGCGAAGACGGTTGCGCAAGGAAAGAGCCTGGATAATGGTTACCCGCGCACCTGCTACGACACGACGCTCACCGACGACGGCTACAACGTCAAGACAGTGCTTGTTAAGAGTTTGAGCCCGACGTTCGACCGAGGGAGGAAGGCCTCGCCGTGAGGTCTTGACGTGCGGATTCGCGGTCATCGTGCCCCATAAAGCACGGTTCATCCGAGGAGCGTGCGGCGCTGTGCTTAACTTGCGGCATTTCAGCCGCGTGACCTTGGAAGACCAAGTTGTATGACTAAAGCCGATGCAACCGACCGTCGCGAACGCGAGACCCGGGCTTGGTTCGAACGGCTACAGGAAGCGGTCATCGCGGCCTTCGAACTGCTGGAGAGTGAGGCGGAGGGGCCTTTCGCCGAGCCGGGCATGGCGCCTGGACGTTTCCTGACGAAACCCTGGGCAAGGACCGATCACGCCGGCGGCGATGGCGGCGGCGGCCGCATGGCGATCCTCGCGGGCCGCGTGTTCGAGAAAATGGCGGTTCATACTTCGACGGTTTTCGGAACTTTTCCGCCCGAATTCGCCGCGCAAACGCCTGGCGCCGGAACCGATCCGGCGTTCTGGGCCTCCGGGGTTTCGCTGATTGCGCATCCTTGGAATCCGAACGTTCCCATCGTCCATATGAATACGCGTTTCGTCGAGACCACCAAGGCGTGGTTTGGCGGCGGCGCCGATCTCACTCCCATGCTCAACAGAAGGCGCGTCCAAACCGATCCGGACACGCGCGACTTCCATGCCGCCATGAAGGCCGCCTGCGACAGCCACGGCAAAGTTGCGGATCACGCGAAATTCAAGCGATGGTGCGACGATTATTTTTATCTGAAGCACCGCAACGAGCCGCGCGGGACGGGGGGAATTTTTTACGATTATCTCGATTGCCCTAGCGGCGACGAAACCGCGTTCGCCGAAAACTTCGCTTTCACCCAGGCCGTGGGCACGGGTTTTCTTGCCGTCTATCCCGAACTCGTGCGCCGCAATTTCGCGCTTTCCTGGACCAAGGACGATCGCGAGGAGCAACTGAGGCGGCGCGGCCGCTACGCCGAATTCAACCTGATCTACGATCGCGGGACGATTTTCGGCTTGCAGACCGGCGGCAATGTCGAGGCGATTTTGTCGTCGCTACCGCCCCTCGTGCGGTGGCCTTGAGCGTCTTTCGGCGGCGGCCGCCAATCCTTTTGCGTCCCGGTCGGCAGGGAAAGTCCATAACCGGTGAGCGGCGAAGCTCCAGAGCATGACGATACCGGTTGTCGCCACCTGTGCCGGCAGATAAGGAATGCCCGCGGCATGGACGAAAAGAGACATAAAAATATAGGTGAGCCCAAAGCCCACGGCGGCCACTAGCGTGAAGCGGGACATTGCCGCCTCGTGCGGAAGCTTCGTGCGAAAAACGTGACGGCGGTTTAAACCGTAGGAAACCGTGCCGCCCGCCCCATAGCCGATCAACGCGGCCGCCACCGCCGAAATCCCGGCTATCTCGACCAGCCCGATCAAAAGCGCATAATGGACGCCAGTGGCGATGAAGCCAACCGCGACAAAGGATGAAAACTGGCGAAACAGAAAAGTCATGCTACGATCCATCCGGGATTTAGCTGTTCTGGAGCTGAAGGCCGGGGTATAAGCCAGTACCCCTTTTCAGCGGCCGCGCCGCGGCTTCTGGCAGGGATCAGGTTCTCTCATCAAGGAGTATTTCTTCATGAATTGTTCGATTTTCCCGCCGGTGCGCGCGGCACTCCTCGGCGCCGCGCTCGTTGGTTTGACCGCGACCGCGCCAAGCGCCACACCGGTACAGTCCGGCGTGCTCGAATGCAATGTCGCCCCTGGGATCGGCTTTATCATCGGATCGAGCAAAAACCTTTCCTGCGTGTTTCGTCCGGCGCGTGGCCGGCCTGAATATTATGCCGGGACGATCAACCGCATCGGCGTCGACATTGGCGCGACCGGTCCCGGCCAGTTCGCCTGGGGCGTTTTCACCGCGGGCTTCTATTTGCGGCCCCACTATCAGCTGGCCGGAGATTATGCCGGCCCGGGCGTTGGCTTCGCGTTAGGTGCCGGCGGCAGCGCCAATTCGCTCGTCGGCGGCAACGGCGGTTCGATAAGCCTGCAGCCGCTTTCCGGCACATCGACAGGCCTCAATTTGTCCGCGGGCATCGGCGCCCTAACCTTGCAGCCGGTCGCGGCCGGGCCGCCGAGACGCCGCCGGCATCCCGGCTAAACCAAGGAATCCGGTTCGCCTCCCGTCCGGGACTTGATGAAACCGAAATGACGCGTTGCGCGGCCCTAGGGTTAGCGCTTCGCAAACCCGCGCCGCGCAACCGGCGAAAGGTTGTGGTCAAGCGGGCTGATCTTATATTTTTAAAAGATAGTGTTTTCCATGGATCGGGCAGGCGCAAGCGGGTGTCCCGCTTGCCATCGCACAAGGCGCTTCATGTCGGCAACTTCCCGGTCCGCGGGCCCTTGGCACGTCAAAATGATCATCATTGGATCGGGACCCGCCGGCTATACCACCGCGATCTACGCCGCGCGCGCCATGCTGGAGCCGGTTCTGATCTCTGGCTTCGAGCCTGGCGGCCAGCTGACGGTCACGACCGATGTGGAGAATTATCCAGGCTTTGCCGCGCCGGTCCAGGGCCCTTGGCTCATGGACCAGATGAAGGCGCAGGCCGAACACGTGGGCGCGCGCATGGTCGCGGATCATATCGTCGAAGTCGAGCTTGGCCGGCGCCCGTTCCGGCTCCAAGGCGACAGCGGCGCCGGATACACTTGCGACACTCTGGTCATTGCGACCGGCGCCAAGGCGAGATGGCTCGGCATCCCTTCGGAAACCAAGTTTAAAGGTTATGGCGTGTCCGCCTGCGCGACCTGCGATGGATTTTTTTTTCGCGGCAAGCCGGTCGTCGTCATCGGCGG
>JALZAY010000167.1 GCA_030948025.1 Pseudomonadota bacterium | reverse complement strand
TCCTCCATGAGGCCGATGTCATGGATATCCGGCACTTTGGAACAGCCGACGCCCTGGTCGATCCAACGCACGACATAGCCCAAAATCCCCTGGCAATTGTTGTCGAGCTCGGCCTGAATGTCGTCTGCGGCC
The DNA here is from genome assembly GCA_030948025.1 of Pseudomonadota bacterium. Taxonomy (GTDB): domain Bacteria; phylum Pseudomonadota; class Alphaproteobacteria; order Rhizobiales; family Beijerinckiaceae; genus Methylocapsa. The sequence continues at coordinate 7,956 of JALZAY010000167.1, read as the reverse complement.
CAGTTCGCCCGGCCAACTGGAATGGCGAGGAGGTCGGAAAAATACGGCGGGCTGCGCCGGGCGAGCTCTTTCCAGCGGGTCGCGACATCGACCTTGTGATAATGCACCGCGTGCAAGACGGCGGCCGTCGGCGAGGGCACCCAGGCGGTGTTCGCCCCGGCAAGCGGATGCACGATCTTCTGCGCGAGCATATCGGCCATCCGGTCCGGGGCGGCCCACATGCCCTTGCCGATCTGCGCCCGCCCAGGCAACCCGCAGGCGATGCCAACGTCGACATTGGCATTCTCGTAGGCGGCGATCCAATCGGTGTTCTTCATGTCGTTCTTGCGGACCATGGGACCCGCTTCCATCGAGGTGTGAATCTCGTCGCCGGTGCGGTCGAGGAAGCCGGTATTGATGAAAAACACGCGGTCGGCCGCCGCCGCTACGCAGGCCTTGAGATTGACCGAGGTGCGCCGCTCCTCGTCCATGATGCCGATCTTTAGTGTATGCCGTGGCAGCGCCAGCATGTCCTCGACTCCGGCAAAAAGCGCATCGGCGAGCGCGACTTCAGCCGGCCCGTGCATTTTTGGCTTCACGATGTAGATCGAGCCGCCGCGGCTGTTGCGCGGACCCTTGACACGCTTGAGATCGTGGATCGCGATCAGCGAGGTCACCGTGGCATCCAGAATGGTTTCCGGGATTTCGTTCCCCTCAGAGTCGAGCACCACGCCGGTTTCGATGTGATGGCCGACATTGCGCACCAGCAACAGGCTGCGCCCATGCAAGGTCATCGGAGCGCCATCCCGGCTGATATAAGTGCGATCCTCGGCAAGCCGCCGCTCGACGATCAATCCGTTCTTTTCGAGAATTGCCGTCAAGCCGCCCTGCATCAGGCCAAGCCAATTGCGGTAAAGAGAGACCTTGTCCTCTGCATCCACCGCCGCGACACTGTCCTCGAGATCGATGATGGTGCTGAGCGCGGCTTCAAGAACGACATCCGCCACGCCGGATTTGCTTTCCGCCCCGACCAAGCTATTTTGATCGATCTCGAGCTCGATGTGCAGGCCATGGTGGCGCAACAGCACGACAAACGAGTCGAGCGACTTCTTTTTGTATCCGGCGAACCGGCCAGGATGGCGCAGCCGCGTGTCCAGGCCGTTTTCAAGCGTTGCAACTAGCTCGCCGCTGGCAACCTTGTACGCAGTAACCGCCTTGTGGCTGCCGCCCGCGAGCGGAACCACGTCGTCGAGAAATGCGCGGACCCAATCGATGACTTTGGCGCCACGGACTTTATTGTAGCCCTTCCCGCGCGCCGCGCCATCGGTCTCGGGAATTGCGTCCGTGCCATAGAGCGCATCGTAAAGGCTGCCCCAGCGCGCGTTTGCCGCATTGAGGGCGTAGCGCGCGTTCGACGCCGGAACAACGAGCTGCGGCCCGGCGACCCGCGCGATCTCCAGGACATTTTCGGTGCGAACGGTAAAATTGGGCGGCTCCGGGACGAGATAACCGATTTCGCGGAGAAAGTTCCCATAGGCGGCCGGGTCGAACGGCCTGCTCGCGGTGGCGCGATGATATTCGTCGATCTTTTCCTGCAACTCGTCGCGAAACCGCAATTGGTCGCGAATATGCGGCGCGAACGCGCCGACGAGCCCCGCGAGCCCGCTCCAAAATTGGCTGGCGCCTATATCCGTTCCCGGCAAGACTTCGCCGCCGATAAAGTCGCGCAGGATTTTCGCAACCCTGATTTCGCCGATTTTCTCGTAATCCGTCATGTCACGCCATCAAGTTCAGGTCTTGTTGCGACTGCTTACAATCAGCACGCCGCGTCCGGTCATGCCCGCCACCAAGGTCGCCAGCGACCGTCAGTCGCGAGAAAAAATTGCCGATCGATCGTGCCGGCGGGACAAAACACTGGGATTTTTAACATCCGCTGCCGCCACGGTCCCAACTTCCCATTGTCTCCACTTGCAAGCGCCCCGTTGCCCTTTCAAGAAAATGCACCGCTGGAACAACATCCGATCGCCGCCGCAATTCACGGTTGGCGCATATGCGGTTCTTTTTTGTACCCGGACTTTAGCATACCGGACATTAGCGAAAGCGCTGCCGAATGGGAGAAGTTCCGCACCTCCTTCCCGTCGCAGCGCCAGAGCACCATCGACTCCGGCAAATTCCACCCAGATCTTCATCTCGATTGTCCCCGTCGCTGGTCCTGCCCCTTCGCTCGAAGAGAGAATCCGCGTGACATCAAACATCGGAGGCGTGCATAGTTTGAAAGCGCACAGCTTCAACCAGCCGTATAGACGTATAGAGAAGAGTCGGCCGCCGCGCATGGAGTTTGCACATGGCCTATGAATTCTACTACTGGCCCAGCATTCAGGGGCGCGGCGAGTTCGTCCGGCTGGCATTGGAAGAGCCGGCACGGACTACATCGACGTCGCCCGTAACTCAGTTGACGAAGGCAGCGGCGAGGCGGCCCTCATGGCATTTCTGGAGCGAGACGACATCCCCAATCCGCCGTTTGCGCCGCCGTTCCTGAAGGACGGAGATGTCCTGATCGGCCAGACCGCCGCCATCCTGCTTTATCTCGGCGACCGCCACAACCTCGCACCGAGAGACGAGGCGAAGCGGCTTTGGGTCCACCAGATCCAGCTCACCATCGCCGATCTCGTCGGGGAGGCCCACAATACGCATCATCCGTTGAGCGGCGATCTCTATTACGAGGACCAAAAACCGGAAGCGCTGCGCCGGGCAAAGTCGTTCCGTGAAGCGCGAATTCCCAAGTTCCTAGGATGGTTCGACCGCATTCTGGCGCGCAATCCCGAGGGCGCGGGCCAACTCGTCGGCAGCGCCTTGACTTATGCTGACTTGTCGCTGTTCCAGATCGTCGAAGGCCTGGTCTATGCTTTTCCGCGAAGGATGCGGCGAACTCTCACAGAGGTTCCGCGCCTGGCGGCTCTGCGTCAAGCGATCGCCCAACGTCCGCGCATTCGCGCCTATCTCAACAGCGATCGCCGCATCGCATTCAACGAGCAAGGGATATTCCGTCACTATCCTGAACTTGATGGGTAAAAGTCTCGGATCGATGGCATCGGCCGCGGGATTTATTCCAGTCGATCAAGAACGGCGCTTTTCCCTTGACGAGCTTGTGTTGCGCGCCATCGAGCGTAAACCATTCCGCGCGGCACGCCTCTGGAAAGCGGGCCAGCTGTCCCCTGGAGGGGGTCATTCGATTTCGCCAGATACGCTTTCGATGCGGTCTCCCATTGCCGTATGAGATGCTTTGCGCGCCGACGCGGCGCCTTTTCTTGGCCGGAGTCGCCGCGTCCACGCTGGCGCGAGCGAGCGCCGAAGCACGGCCAGTTGTCGTTGGCTCCAAGCTCGATCTCGAAGGCGGACTCCTCGGTCACATGATGCTGCTCGCTCTCGCGGAGGCCAAAATCGCGACGGAAAACCGGCTGCGGATCGGCCCGACCTCGATTTTGCGGGCGGCGCTTTTGTCCGGTGCCATCGATCTTTGCCCGGAATATACCGGCAACGCCGCTTTTTTCTTTCATGAAGACGGCGATCCTGTTTGGAAGGACGCGGCAGCCGGCTACGCGCGCGCGAAAAAACTCGATTACGAAAAAAATCGTCTTGTCTGGCTCGCGCCAGCTCCGGCCGATAACAGCTGGGTGATCGCGGTCCCGGAATCGCTGGCGCGGTTGCAAAATCTGCGGACCATGGTGGATTTCGCCCGCTTTGTGCGGCACGGCAATAAAGTCAAACTTGCCGCTTCGGCGGAATTCGTGGAGAGTGCCGCTGGCCTTCCCGCCTTCGAGGCACTCTATGGCTTCCAGCTTGCCGCGAGCCAGCTCCTCGTTCTTTCTGGCGGCGAAACCTCGGCCACCATGAAAGCGGCGGCGGACGGAATTTCGGGTGTCAATGCCGCGATGGCATACGCGACCGACGGCGCGCTCAAAGCCCTCGAGCTTCATGCTCTCGAGGATACCCGCCGTGCCGAGCCGGTCTATGCGCCAGCACCCGTGGTACGGGAAGCAGCCCTCGCGAGCTATCCGGAAATTGGCGATATTCTTTCCCCCGTTTTCGCGCAACTTGATGTTGCGAGCCTGCGCGATTTGAACGAAAAAGTCGCGGTCGAAGGCGATGATCCAGGCACCGTGGCAAGGGAATTTTTCGCCGCGCAAGGGCTCTTTCGATAAGCATTTCGTCCCGGCTTCTGGTTCGAACGCGGAATGGCTGAGATGCCGAAAGTCCATGACCGCGTCCTTCTTGCGCTCTTTAGCCTTGGCCTTGCCGTGGTTTTTTATGGCGGCTTTTTGAACCAAGCACCGAACCGGCTCGCGACGGGCGTTGCCTATCCCTTGTCTCAGGCCCCGGCTCTGGAAGCCGCGGCGGCAATGACTGGGCTTTGCGGACTGGCGCTTCTGAGTGTTTCCCGGGGCCAAAAACTCCGGTCCTTCGCAACGATCCTAGCCGCGGCATTGATTCTTTGGGGGAGCCTCGCGGGCGCCGGCCACTTCGCGGCGCTTCTCATGAAAGCCGGCCCGCCCGCCGCGCGCGCGTCGCTTGGTCCCGCGTTTTGGACCTTGGCGAGCGTCGCGATCCTCGCGATCGTCGATGCCGCGCAAAGAGGAAACTTCAGTTTTCCCGCCCGCGCCTGCATTGGGACAGCTTTTTGCGCGGGCTTCTTCCTGATGGCCGCGGCGGGCGATTTCGATAAGCTTTCGCTCGCCAGGGAATTTTCGAATAACCGGGACATTTTCGTGAGCGAGCTCTTGCATCATCTCGGGCTCGTCTGCGCGGCGATTTTTTTTGCCCTGATGGTTGGAGTGCCGCTGACCGTGCTCGTTTTGCGCAAGAAGGCGGTGGCGGGTTTTGTCTTTGCGAGCCTTGGCATATTGCAAACGATTCCCTCGATCGCGCTGTTTGGGGTCTTGATCGCCCCGATGTCTAGATTGAGCGAGCTGTTGCCTCTTTTGCGCGGCCTCGGGATCAATGGAACCGGCCCGGCGCCGGCTGTCTTAGCCTTGACGCTCTACTCGCTGCTGCCCCTCGTCCGCGGCTTTTATACAGGGTTCAGCGAAGTCGCCATGGAGGTCAAGGACGCGGCGGCCGCCATCGGCTTTGGCTGGCGCCGGTTGTTCATCGAAGTCGAATTGCCGCTCGCCTTACCCGCGCTCATTTCGGGGTTGCGCGTCGTAACGATCCAGGCGATCGGCTTGGCAAGCGTCGCCGCCTTGATCGGCGCGGGAGGGCTTGGCACATTCATCTTTCAAGGCATTGGACAATATGCCCTCGATCTTGTCCTGGTAGGAGCCATTCCGGTCATCCTGCTGGCGCTTTTGGCGAACTTTATCTTTGAAATGCTGCTTGGCCTCGCGCGGAGAAACATGTGATCGAGCTGTGCAATGTGTCGAAGAACTTTGCCACCACGCCGGCGGTTGCTGATGTTTCGCTGAAGATCGAGAGCGGCGCTTTTTTCGTCCTTGTCGGCCCGTCTGGCTGCGGCAAATCGACGGTGTTGCGCATGATCAATGCGATGATTCTCCCCGACAAAGGACAAATCGAAGTCCACGGCCAAGACATTCGCCAAACGGAACCGGAAAAGCTCCGGCGCGGCATCGGCTATGTAATCCAGTCGGCGGGCCTTTTTCCGCATTGGACGGCGGCCGACAACATTCTTGCGGTGCCCCGCCTCCTCAAATGGAGCCCGTCGAAATCTGCAGCGCGGCTCGACGCGCTCGTCGCTATGTTGCGCATCGATCCCGCCCTTCTGAAGCGCTACCCAAAGCAATTGTCTGGCGGTCAGCAGCAACGCATCGGCGTTGCCCGCGCGCTCGCCGCGGACCCAGACATCATCTTGATGGACGAGCCATTTGCGGCACTCGATCCGGTGAGCCGCGTGGCCTTGCAACACGAAATAAGCGGTATTCACGCGCGGAGCGGCAAGACAGTTGTCTTTGTCACCCATGACATGGACGAAGCTTTGCGGCTCGCCACCGGCATGGCGGTGATGAACAACGGCCGCCTGGTCCAGGCTGGCACCCCGGCGTCGATTCTCCTCGCACCGGCGGATGATTTCGTGCGCGATTTTTTGGGCGGCGAAGCCTTGCAGTTACGACTTCTCGACCTCGTGCCGGTCCGCAAGCTGATGAAACCCGGCAAGACGCGCGCCACCGGAACGATTGCCGCGGAGGCCAGTCTCAAAACTGCCTTGAACCTGATGCTGGCGTCCCGCCATTTGTCTCTTTGTGTCGCGGATGAAAGCGGGGCAAGGCTCGGCAAAATCCACTTAAGTGACATTGTCGCGAGGCGCGATGCTAGCTCTTAAAGGCTATGATGCGTTAATGCATGAATGCGCGCGCGATCCGTAAGCTGCTTCTGGCCTGTCGCGGTTTCGACGCGGACGCCGTTCAAGCGGATGCGGAGCAGCGAGGCAGCTTGCCGATCATCCCGACCAAAAAGAGCCGACTCGTTTAAATCGAGATCGATGCAGCTATTTACGCGTTGCGAAATCGTATCGAGCGCTGTTTCGATCACCTTAAGAACGTTTACCCTATCGCAACACGTAACGATAAACTCGTTGACATAACGGCTTTGTCCAGCAAACAGTTACAGCCAACATCTGCCACCACCGGTGTGATTTTCTCGCCATATGCGGCCGGTAGCACATTTTCGGCAGAGTTGTGATAGGAGCAATAAATAATGGATGCTAGGACAGCCGCGCTTACTGTAGCGCTCTTAAGCGTTTGCGTCGCGCCAATGCCCGAAGCGCGGGCGCAATCCCGCGCTTGCTACCCGCCACCGGGCCAATTCGACCCCACTAATCCCGCGTCCGCTGGGTTTAATCTTGTCTTTTCGGATGACTTCACCAATCCGCAAACGATCGATCTGAACGCCACGGGGAATGCTGGTTTTAATTGGTACCTGACAAAATTCTTTGGCTATGGGACTGAACCCGCGTCGGCCATTGCGTTCACCCAGGACGGCCTCACGCTGACGCCAACGAGCCTCACGGGGAGCTACGATATCGCCACGGCTGCCCCGGCCAACAACACGCAAGGCTATGTCGGGAATGCCTTCGGCGGCTGGGCCTATTTCGAGGCGAAGATCAAGTTCGACCCAACGACCGTCAATTTCTCGCAAGGATTCCCGGCTTTCTGGGGCTTTTCCATTGAGCACGCGGCAAATATGGGGGCCGACCACCCTGCCGGGACGCCGACCGGATTCCAGCATTTCATCGAGGATGACTTCTTCGAGTTTGATATCAGCTGGGCTTCATCCATCGCCTATGGGACTGCCATTCACGATTGGTATGGTATTTACTATTCGACATGCCAAGAGGGGTATCTCTCGGGATCGCCTGGTTTCTGCGACGTAACGAACAACTGGGTAGGAACGCCCTATAGCAATTTCGTATCGACAAAGCAGAACAACGTCACGATTGACTGGACCCAATGGCATACAATCGGGCAGCTTTGGCTACCTGGCAGCCGTTATAATCGCGAGCTGGGTTATGTGCAGAATTTCATCGATGGTCAGCCAGCATATGCCGGAAACGGAAACTTCAACCCGCTTTCGAAAACGGGATGGACGGATGCCGCAGCCGCGTTCATAGACCCGCTGAATAGCTCCACTGCATTTAGCGTCCTTGATAGCGATCATCTGATGATCATTCTCGGCAGTGGTCTGGGCCAGCCATTTACGGTGGGGTATGTCAAGGTTTGGCAGATCCCAGGATGTGCAAAATAACAACCGGCCCAGAGCTGGGATAGATGACTTAAATACGTTATCGAAAACCGGTGACGTCAGACGCGAAGCTATCGCCACCAGAAGTCAGATCCGGAATAATCGCCCTAATTCGCACTAGGTCATGATCTCATAAAGGGGATTCCCGAATCGGCAAGAGAATGATTCAACCTTCAGATCATGGAGGTTGGAATGGCTCGTTTTGATTTGACGGATGTCGAGTGG
>JALZAY010000166.1 GCA_030948025.1 Pseudomonadota bacterium | reverse complement strand
GAACCGGTCGCGCCGCGGCGGCGCCGATCCGCGCATGAGTCGCGCCACCGTCGAACTGCTGCCGTCGGCACCGATCAGCAGGCGGCAGCCCAACGTGAGGTGGCCGTTCGAGCTAGCCGCCTCCACGCCGACCGCGTCGCGGCCGGCTTTGAAACCCGCTAGCGAGCACCCCTCCATCACCCGGGCACCGGCGCTCCGCGCGGCATCGACGATGAAGTTGTCGAGCGCGAGCCGTGGAATCACCCGGCCATGGGAAGGCATGCCCTCAATTTCCGGGAAAGGCCGGGAGATCAGCTCTTCGCCGTCTATATAAAGCGCGGCGCGGCGCGCGATATTGGTCCGCGCGTATCCGTCCATTTGCGATACGCCGAGGTTGCCAAGCTCGACAAGGGCGGACGGGCCGACAAAATCGCCGCACACCTTATCGCGTGGAAAGATCACGCGATCGAGAAGGGTAACCGACGCTCCCGAACGCGCCAGATGGCACGCCGCCGCGGCCCCTGCCGGCCCGGCACCAGCGATGATCACATCCGCGTCGTAACTTGGCTTCACCGCTACATAGACCATTGAATTTTATTCTACCGCATATCGCGGCATGCGCGAGGGTAAATCTTATGGAAGCCAGGAATGCCATGACATTCAGGCCGCGAATCAGGAAGGTGGAATAGTCGGCTAGCTGGCATGCCTACTCGATTTCAGGGCCGGCGTGAAGATGACCTACGTGGCGCCAAGGATCGCGCGCTAGTTTAAAGCGCACTGCCTTCATTTCCCGGATAGCTGCAACGCCATTTCACGACTCTCCGGCCGGGATGACTATTCGCCCATTCGGCAATCGCCGGCGGCGCCTGCGACATGCATTGCACGAGAGAGCCTTCGTCAACGAACGAAAGATGCCGCTCCTCGCATGACGCGGGCTCCGTCAAAGTGCAAACCATGAGAATCAGTTCAACGAAACCCATCTCCGGCTCCTTCGATAAAGCACTCTTTCGAACTAGCTTTTTTTGTAATCGAGGTAGGAAAAGCGCTGATCCGAGGGGGTCCCCTCCAGAGCGCCGCCAGCTTTGCCGGGCTGCCAAAGCACGACGTCCTCGATCTTTTTCGCCAGTTCGAAATCCTTGTCCGTGATCCCCTTGGCGGCATGGTTCTGGAGGCGGACTTCGACCCAAGCGTAAGAGGCGGTGAGATCGGGATGGTGCCAAGCGGCCTCGGCCAGATGACCAACCGTGTTGATCACCATAAGGGTGCCTTTCCAGCTCGTCGTCCTATACGTGCGGCGAATCCAACCTCCTTCGTAGACCCAGCGCGGCAATTCTTGTTCGAGGCGCGCCTTGATCTCGGCTTCGCTATAGGTTTTTTCCTTGGCAACTTCGCTCATTGTCAAAATCCAATCCTTGCTGGCGTGGCCCGGTGCCTTCGCATGCACGGCCATACTAATATGAATTATGCGAAGACACGAAATCCGGAGTTTTTGCCGTATTTAGTCACGGCCTCTCTGCCAGTTGTCTTTCACCCGCCGCGAAAACATGTTTTAAAGAGCCGGGCACTGGACTGGAGAAGAGATGCACGGTTCGAGACCAGCCACTTGGCGCCGCCGGTGGCGGGAAGCCGCGTTGTGGCTGATCGCGCTTACAGCTACGCTTGAGGCTACATCGGCTGTCGCGGCTGAACCAAGAGCGGACTCCCCGGAGCGGAACTGGCCTTGCCACCAAATTTTGGTCGGGCGGCTGTCCTTGGCGGCGGTATGGTCCGGCCCCTCGGTCGAGGGCCTAGCGTGGCGCAACGATCAGGCGGTCGCTGATATCGTGGCAAGGCTCGCGGCGCGGCGCACCCCGCTCGACGACGCGGAACGCTCGATCGAGGACTTTGCCCAATCGCAGGGAGCCGGCAAGACCAAAAAGCTGGTTTCCGTTTTCGCCGGCCTATTTGAAACACTCAACGACGAACGCACGCAAGTGATCGAAGGGCTTCTTCGCTTCGGCGCAAAACAGAAGGAACTTGCCGGAAGAATACGCGCCGAGAACGCCTTGCCGCGAGAAGGTTCGAGCAAGGAGTCGCCGCACGCAAGCAAACAAGACGCGGAGACCGTCGCGGGGGACTTGGAATGGGACCTGCGCGTATTCGATGAACGGCGCCAGTCGCTCACCTATGTGTGCGAGACGCCGGCGCTTATCGAACAACGGCTTTTCGCGCTCGCCAGGGTCATTCAACGCAACCTGGAATGACCGGGCATCCATGCACTCGGTCCCGATCCCGCGCAAGGATAGAGCATGTCCAAAAAAAGTTGCTGGGCTTTTTCGATTCCGGCATGCAGCGTCGATCTCCTCGACATTCTCGTCGAGAATGGTGATCGAGTGACCCGCGGTGCGAGCGCGGCGAGCAGCGGCAACCCGCATCCCAGCATCACGCTCCGCTTGATTCAGGCAGGATCGGCAACGCGTATTCTTTGCCAAAAAAGGAAGGTTCGAACCGTAAGTTGATCAGCCAGATCGAGAGCGCTAGATGGCGGTCATCGTGGGCCGGAGCGGCGGCGGACCAGCCCCTGCTCGTTTACGCTTTCGTCCTGCATAGGCCCCGCCGTGTTCATGACGTTCCATCAATCAGCATGAATGGTATTCTATCGCAAATCGCTGGCCGCCAATCCTTCGGCATGATATTGTTGATTATAGCCGCAAAATGATGCTTGAAGCATGTCCGATGGTATTATCCGCGGCCTAAATTGCAACCAGCAGTGAAAAATGTTGAACACGGGAACGTTCCGCGAGCGGACTGCCGATACCTATCTTGCCGCCGGGGGGAACCATCGCGTATTCTGGAACCCCGCGATATGGGCGCGCCCTCACGCCCCATGCAGGAAGCATTTGCAGGCTGTCTCGACGTGTTCGTCTTCCGATTCGGCCGCCGACGCATGCCCGCGCCGGGTCTCGCGCGCTGCTTCGTGCCATCGTCCAGATTAAATCCGAAACCTGCCATATATTGACCCAACAGGAAGCCATGGAATCACCTGTTACGAAATTTGGCGCGAGGGGAGGCATGGTCCATTTAGATTCCGCTTTGACCAACAAACATACGGCCTATAAACAGCTCATGAAAGGCTGTCCAGACGATGCATTGCAAACACTTCAAACAATTTCCGGCAAAGATCGGTTGACATTTTTTATACGACTTGCAGCATTGGCGCTCCAGCATGAGCGTTATGGAAGATATACGCAAGCTGAGTCGTGTATAAATGAAATTTTACAATTAGGTTGTCCATTTCCAAATATTATATTGGTGTGTGGACGATATTTTAAAAGGCGTGGCGATTTTCGAAAATCCTTCGAATGTTTTTCTCTTTTGCAACACCTCATTCCTGGTGTGATCAATGAGTTTATAAATGGCCTCCCTCCGGTGGAACTTAGCCGGTATGCGCCCTTGATCATTCCTATCATGCTTTTTGGTTCGCGCGCTATCCTTTATGGGCTTCAACCCACGAAAGAAGCACTGCGGATGAGTCTTGGCGACGAGGGCGCCGCGGTCGCCTATGCCGAAATCATTCGACCAACGGCGGAGAGCAAGGTCATTCGCTTGCCTCTGATTGGGCTTGACGAGTATGCGCGGCGCTTCGGCCTCGCATTTGAACGTTTAAACAGCCCTGGCGCCGTGCATGTCCCTGCCATCGATATATTTAGTAAATCACCAGGGACCGGGTTTCATGCGCGAGCGCGCTCATTTTTCTTTACTATTATTTCGAACGCGACGATTACTAGCAAATCAAGCTTTATTCTAACGGATTTGCATGCAATTCTCGACGTCCAAGAGGGAGAGCTTTCCAATGCGCCGGTCAACCTCGATGTCGATCCAAGCGTTGTCGCAGTGCAAGGCGATAGTATTATCACCGTGACCTGCGGGCCGGGGCCGAGAATATGTGACCTCGACGAGGCATTTTCACTGGTCGGCGTACATTCCGGCGCCTTTGGTCACTGGATATTCGAATTTCTTCCCAAGCTTTTGGCTTTTCTAGCGCGGCCGGGTTTTGACAAAGTACCTATCCTGATAGATCAGCAGATGCCACCTCAACATCAGGAAGCGTTGAAGTTGTTCGTAGGACAAGCTCAACCAATCATTGTTCTGAAGCCATGTGAGAGCCTGCATGTTAAAAGGCTTTGGACATGTTCCGCGCTCATCTATTTTCCGCTCGGGCTTAAGCCAGGGTGGACCGTTGACTCTGCGATTTTATCTTTTGACACGATTGCTTTTGCCGATCTTATACGTGAGGTGCAACCCAAACTCGATTTCTTTAATTCACCGACGAGTTCCGCTCGCGTCTATCTGACACGCGGGGACGGATTGCATCGCAAACTGACGAACAAATCCGAAGTCGAGGCTTTTCTTACCGCCCATGGATTTGCTGTTTATGATTTCAACGATTTGACGTTCGTGGACCAACTGAGCATTATCCGCTCGGCAGAGATGATCGTCGGCGCGGATGGATCGGTAATGCTGACGGCAATTTTCGCGCGCGCGGGAACGCGGATTGGCGTCCTCAGCGGCCCATCCCCCGCCGGCGCCGAATGGTACGGGCAACTTTTCCGGGAGCTCCGGCTTCCAAACTCCTTCCTGACTGGTCCGATCGTGCACGAAGATCCATCCTATCAATTTTTTTCAGATTACGCGATCGATATTGGTCAGCTCGCCCCGTTCATTGTTCACCTGCAAGAGCAGGCGTGAATGATGCGCGCGCTTTGTATGAGCGTTTTGGAAGTCAAGGGAAGATATCGGCCATCCCTTGTTTTCCCATACGATCTGTCACGGTTGAAGCCCGCCGATCGGCGGTTGTTCTTCATGCGCTTGGCACATATTCTTCGTGCGGCCGGAGCCATTACGTTCAATCGCATCCGCCGGACAATCCGGGGAGCACGCCCGTTGCGTTTGGCCGCATGAAGTTCGCTGCTGTTCTCGCAGTTAAGGACGAAGCCGAGTTGGTCGATAGGGCGATCGATCATCTTCGTGCGATAGGCGTCGACTTGATCGTTGCTTGCGACATGAATTCCACCGATGGCACTCTCGAATTGCTTCAAGCCAGACGTTCCGATGATAGTTTTTGGCTCATTCTGGGCAATGATGCCGATGCTGAAGCGCGTGGCTGGTTCACCGCGGCAAGCGAGGCCGCCGTCAAGATTGCGGAAGCGAACTACGATTGGCTCCTTTTTCTCGATGCCGACGAGTTCTGGATACCAGCTTCGGGACAGCTGCGTGATTGCATTTGTCTCGCGGAAGCCGATGTGCTCTCCGTTCCCCGTTTCAATATTCCTCTTGTGGAAGGAAGCCAGTGGAATTCAATCGAATTTGATCCTTGTCACTACGAAGATCTCCTCGTGATTTTCAAACCCATTCCAGATTTTCGCGCGTTTCTGGGGGGGGACCCGGAGACGCCCTGGATAAGAGGCGTTCCAGTTCCCAAGGTCATGGCGCGTCCAACATATGTTGGCGGCGTCACCATGGGCGCGCACGACATCATCGCGGCGGGCGATTTGCCACCGCGCCGCGGCACACCTTTTGACCTCTTCATTGCTCACCTGCCTTTTACCACAAAGACGCGCTTCGCCCGCAAAATAGCCAATATTCGGAAAGCTTTTGCTTTACACGATCAATTCCTTGGAAAAGATCAAGCTTGGCATTGGCGCCGTTGGATGGAAATTGTTGATCGAGAGGGACTCGATCGCGAATTCGATCGCAATGTTTTCGGCTTGGAGACCTGCGGCGAATTGCGGCGCCAAGGCATCATCCGAAGCGCGAAGGATATTTTCCTGGCCAAAATGGTCTCTTCGAAATGAAGGAAATACTTCCCCAAATCGCCGGCGCGGGCACTCGTCCGGGAGTCACTCCCGTGCTCAGGCCGCTTCTCCCCCTCGCCGAGCGGCTTTTGCCATATCTTCGCATCATCGATGCAAACCGGATTTATACGAATTTCGGACCGCTGGCGCTCGAACTCAGCCGCCGTCTAACCGCGCATTTCCTTTTGCCCAATGACAGCGTTGTCGTGGCCGCGTCCGGCACGGCCGCGTTGATTGGCGCTATTCTTGGGAGCGCCGGGCGAGCGCAAGCCGAACGCCCCTTGGCGGTCATTCCTGGTCTTACTTTCGTGGCGACAGCGGCAGCCGCCGAGGCGTGCGGCTATCGGCTGCACCTCATGGACGTCGACCCGGAAAGCTTTTTGCTCGACCCCGCACGGCTGCTTTTGGATCCCGAGATCAATCGAGTCAATGTCGTTATCCCCGTCGCCGCTTTTGGGCGGCCGGTCGATCAGGCGGACTGGAGGCAATTTCGAGAGAAGACCGGGATTGCCGTGGTGATCGACGGCGCCGCGAGCTTCGAGGCGGCGACGGCTTCGCCGCGCCGGTTGCTTGGCGATATACCCGTGGCGATGAGCTTCCATGCCACGAAAAGTTTCGCGACGGGGGAAGGCGGTTGTGTGGTGACGAGCGACGTCCACCTTGCCTATCGTATTTTGCAAGCCCTCAATTTTGGATTTTTGGGGAGCCGCGATAGTCAGACGGCAAACATCAATGGAAAGATGAGCGAGTATCATGCCGCTGTTGGGCTCGCCGAATTGGATGGGTGGAGCGCGAAAGCCAAAGCCTTGTCGATTGTGGCCAAGACCTATCGGCGGCATTTCACCAGATTTAATATGCAACACCGTTTTATTGGCCCCCCCGATATTGCGTCCTGCTATGCCCTATTTCAATGCGAGACGATCGATGAAGCGCAACGCGTTGAATCTGATCTACAAAATGAACATATCGAATTTCGCTTTTGGTATGGGAATGGCATACATCGTCAAAGCTATTATAGCAATTTGCGCCATGGTGGATTACCAATCACCGAACGCCTCGCCGCTCGTCTGATCGGGTTGCCTATAGCGCCGGATCTTACTGAAAAGACCATAGCCAGGATATCCACAATATTAGCAATGAGCGTGGGAACCGGTCCGGATGCGCTTGGCGTGCGATCGCAAGGGCTCCCGCGCGGCTGAGGGCGGTCGCGGGTGCAGGCAAAAGCACGAATATATCGCGGCGGCCGCGCAATCACCCATGTCACCCACCCCAGCTATCCTGCAGGGAACTCGATCGCCGGATTCATCGAAAGGGGAGAAGAAGGGGAGTATGGCAATCGTTCCTCGCATTGTTATCTACGGCGCGTCCGGAATGTCCGCCGCCAACGCATATAATTTCGCCCATGGTTTCTCCCGGCCGATCTGCAAAGTAGCTGCTTACATCGATGACTTTCGCGGCGGTTTCGGCCATCACCTTGATGGTATTCCAATCATCTCATTTGATGAGTGGAAGAATAACTTCCGGGATCTCGCATGCTATGTTGCTGTCACCAATCCAAAATCAAGGCGGCGATTGGTCGAAAAAATTCTGGCCGGCGGCGGAAAATTCCAACGGTTCTATGAACCGCCGGAAGTTGCAATTCCAGGCGTATCGATCGACGCCGGCACCTCCATTTTCATGCCCTACAGCATCTACCCGCCAAACACGAAGATCGGTTGTCACGTTCAAGTTCTGCCAATGTGTTCAATCGGCCATGACGTAACAATAGGGGATTACGTCACAATTTGTCCTTCCTGCACGATTTCTGGCCATGTCGTCATCGAAGAAGAAGTTTTCGTCGGCGCCGGGGCAACCGTCGTCAATGGCACGCAGGAAAGACCGCTCGTGATCGGCGCCGGGGCGAGGATTTCAGCGGGAGCCGTTGTCACTAAATCCATCCCCGCAGAGGCTTCCGTCGCGGGAAATCCAGCTCGCACTTTGCGGGAACTTGCGCGAGCGAGAAAAGCCCGCGAATAGGCATGGGAGACGGCGGAGGCGCTCCGCCACTCAGAGCCGCCGGAGCATGGCTTAATAAAAAAAGTTGCTCGCCTTGTTCGCTTCCGCCATGCTTCAACTGTTTGATTTCGAGCTGTCCATATCGCTCAAATGGCTCCATTTGATCGGGCCTCGCCGTAAAGACGATCGGCTGATTGTAAGCGGGATCATGCAGGGGCCGAAGGCGAGCGCAAATTTCCAGCTTCGTTTCCGCCCGAAGGGAAGATAGGAAACGAAGCGCGCGCGAGACCGGA
>JALZAY010000165.1 GCA_030948025.1 Pseudomonadota bacterium | reverse complement strand
CGTCAACGCCGGTGTCTTCATCGAATTCCTCAAACGTCTTGTCGCTGACGCCAGGCAGATGATCTTTCTCATCGTCGATCGTGGCGCGGCGCATCGCGCGAAGAGGACCAAGGCGTTCGTCGAAACTCTGGGCGGAAAATTACGGCTGTTTTTTCTGCCTCCCTATTCGCCGGATCGTCATCCGGATGAGCTAGTAGGGAAACATCTGAAGGCAGATACGGTTGGACGCAGCGCCATTCAGGGCAACGCGGCCTTCAAGGCGAAGGTGAAATCATCGATGCATTCCGGGCACGCGCAACGCTGAGAAAATCCGCTCCTTCTTCCAAAAGGACACCCTCAAATATGCCGCCTGACCCTCTAACTACTTATGTACTGATTAAAGGCGTAGTTTTGTAAGGAGTGAAGCAAATGCAGATCGGCGTAATCGGACTCGGCCACATGGGCGGCAACATGTCTCGCCGCCTAATGAAGGCGGGGCACCACTGCGTGGTGTTCGACGCCAAGCCCCAGCCGCGCGAGGCGCTGGCGAAGGAGGGTGCCGCAGCCGCCGGGTCGCTTACGGAGGTGGTGAAGGCGCTCGGGGAAATGCCGCGTGCGGTCTGGGTGATGTTGCCTGCCGGCCGGATCACCGAAGAGACGGTCGAGCGTCTCGGCGGCCTGCTGGAGCCGGACGACATTATCATCGATGGCGGTAATTCCTTCTACAAGGACGACATCCGCCGCGCAAAAAAATTAGCCGAAAAGCGCATTCGCTACGTCGATTGCGGCACGTCCGGCGGCGTCTGGGGTATCGAGCGCGGCTACTGCCTGATGATCGGCGGCCCGAAGGAGGCTGTGGATCGCCTCGATCCGATCTTCTCGGCGCTCGCTCCCGGGCTGGGCGATATCCCGCGTACACCGGGCCACGAGAAAGGCGATTCCCGCGCCGAGCGCGGCTACATTCACGCCGGCCCGTCCGGCGCCGGGCACTTCGTCAAGATGGTGCATAATGGCATAGAGTACGGATTGATGCAGGCGTATGCCGAGGGCTTCGACATCCTGCGTAACAAGGACTCGAAGGATCTGCCCGAGGACGAGCGCTTCGAACTGAACATGCTGGATATCGCGGAGGTTTGGCGGCGCGGCAGCGTAATCTCGTCTTGGCTGCTCGATCTCGGCGCCGCCGCGCTTGCGAAGGATCCGCAGCTGAAGGATTTCTCCGGCTTCGTCCAGGATTCCGGCGAGGGTCGCTGGACCGTCGAGGCCGCGATCGAGGAAGCGGTCCCGGCGGACGTGCTCTCCACGGCGCTCTACGCCCGATTCCGCTCGCGGGAGGAGCACACGTTCGGGGAAAGGATGCTCTCGGCCATGCGCTTCGGCTTCGGCGGGCACATCGAGGGTAACGAGCCCATTGACCCCGAACCAAAGCCGGCGGAGTCGCATGGTCCCTCGGCGGCAAAGAACGCCGGAGAGTAGCGCCATGCCCGGGAACCAGCCGATCCGGATACCTCAGACCGCGCAAATCGTCGAAACGCCGCCGCGGCGCCAGGCCAGTCCGGCCGATCCCTGCGCCATGGTGATCTTCGGTGCCGGCGGTGACCTGACCAAGCGTCTGGTGATGCCGGCACTCTACAACCTCTCGCGCACCAAGGTACTGCCGGAGAAATTCGCATTGATCGGCGTGGATCTGGCCGAGGGGACGGCGGAGAGCTGGCGCGACCATCTTTACGACATGCTGAAAAGCTTCGTCGGGAACGCCGCCGCGGAGTTCAACGTCGACCAGATCGACGAGGCGGCATGGAAGCGGCTCGCGGAGAAAATGTCGTACGTTCAGGGAGACCTCACCAAGCCCGAGCCGTACGAGAAGATCCGTGGCACGTTGGGCGAGGCAGAGAAGATCCATGGCACGCAGGGAAACGCCATCTTCTACCTCGCCGTCGCCGACCGGTTCTTTGGCACCGTGGTGGAGCAACTCGGCAAGGCGAAGCTGACCAATCAGGACGAGGACAAGAACGGGAAGCATCAGTTTTGGCGCCGCGTGGTGATCGAGAAGCCGTTCGGCCATAGCCTGGACTCGGCGCGCGAGCTGAATGCCCGCATCCTGCGCACGCTGCACGAGAACCAGATCTTCCGAATCGACCACTTTCTGGGAAAGGACACGGTCCAAAGCATCATGGCGTTCCGTTTCGCCAATGGGCTGTTTGAACCAATTTGGAACCGCGACCGGATCGATCACGTGCAGATCACCGTGGCGGAGACGGTGGGCGTGGAGCAGCGCGGCAAGTTCTACGAGGGAACCGGGGCGCTTCGCGACATGGTCCCGAACCACGTGTTCACACTGCTTTCGATGGTGGCCATGGAGCCGCCCGCAGGCTTCGACGCCGCTTCAATCCGTACAAAGAAGGCCGAAGTATTCGCCGCGATGCCCACCGTCAAGCCGGCATGGGCGGTGCGCGGCCAATATGGCGCCGGCACGGTGCTGGGCAAGCGGGTGAATGCCTACCGGGAAGAACCGAACGTGGCGGAGGATTCGAACATCGAGACCTACGTCGCGATGCAGCTCGAGATCGATAATTGGCGCTGGGCCGGCGTGCCCTTCTACTTCCGTACCGGCAAGCACATGTCACAACGGAATACGGAGATCGCCATTCGCTTCAAGCAGGCGCCCTACGCGGCGTTCCAGGATACGCCCGTTGACACCCTGCGGCCCAACTGGCTGGTGCTGCGCATCGCGCCGGACGAGGGGATCTCCCTGCAGTTCGAGGTCAAGCGCCGTGGGCCTGTGGTGGACCTCGCCGCCGTGAAAATGGATTTCCACTACGATGACTGGTTCCCCAAGGAGCCGAATGTCGGCTATGAGACGCTGATCTATGACGTCATGATCGGCGACCCGACACTTTTCATGCGGGACGACATGGTGGAGCAGGCTTGGCGGATCGTGCAGCCGGTGCTCGATGCCTGGTCCGCGGAGAAGGCTGACTTCCCGGACTACGATTCCGGCAGCGACGGCCCGAAGGCGGCCGACGAGCTGCTGATGCGAGACGGAGAACGGGCCTGGCGGCCGGTGGGCCTACCATCGGAGCGGAAGCCGTGAGTGGGCAGCGCAACATCCGCCTTCTGCTGGCCGACGTGGACGGCACCCTGGTCACCGAGGACAAGGTGCTGACCGAGGCGGCGAAGGCGGCGGCGCGTGCATTGCATGATGCCGGCATCGTGCTCGCCATCACCAGCGGCCGTCCGCCACGCGGGATGAGCATGTTGATCGAGCCCCTCGCGCTGAAGGGCGCCATCGCCGGCTTCAATGGGGGCGTGTTTGTCCATCCCGACCTCTCTGTGATCGAGAGCCACACGCTCGATCCCGCGACGGCCAAGCAGGCCGTGAAGCTGATTCTCGACCAGGGGCTGGACGCCTGGGTTTACACCGAGGAGGAGTGGCTAATCCGTGACAAGGAGGCGCCGCATGTGGCGCGCGAGACATGGACGGTGAAGTTCGACGCCAAGGTCGTGGCGTTCTTCACGGACGCGCACTTAGCGCACGCAGTGAAGATCGTTGGCGTCTCGGACGATCTCGACCTGGTCGCCGCCTGTGAGAAGGTGACGCAGAACACCCTGGGGAAGACGGCGAGCGCGGCGCGCTCGCAGCCGTATTATCTCGACGTGACTCACCCGAAGGCCAACAAGGGAACAGTCGTGGCGACCCTATCCAAGCTTCTGAACATCCCACACGCGCAGATCGCAACCGTGGGGGACATGCCGAATGACGTCCTCATGTTCCGCAAGAGCGGCTTTTCCATCGCCATGGGCAATTCCAGCGACGAGGTGAAGGCGCAGGCGAGCGCGGTGACCGACAGCAACGAGAACGAGGGCTTCGCCAAAGCGGTGCGGAAGTTTGTTCTGCGCCCGGCCGGCGCATGACCCCCGCGACAGGAGTGTGGCTGTATTGCGCGCCGCAAGCGACAACTGCGAACGCGCCAAGGCGCGCGGCGCGAAGCTGGGACGAACCAAGAACGTCTTCGAGGCTGCCCCCCGGCTCGGCATCGACCGCAGCGCCTATGCGCGCATCCTCAATGCCCTCGACATGATCACAGCTTCCGAAATCTCGGCAGCTATGCCGCTTCCTTTTCCTCGCGGCGGCGTGTAGTCTCCTTGACCGCGCATACCGCGCGAGGCTGCAAGCCGTTCGGAGTCATAGGCGTGGACCGTCAAAGCAGGGCGGTCGATCGTCGAAACATTCGGACGCGCACCAACAACCCCGGGAGGATATTATGATTACGGTTGCCTTGAAATCCATGGCACTGAGCGCGATCTGCGGCGCCTTTCTGTCTGCCATCACTGTGGGGGCCGCCTCGGCTGGCTCATCGAGCGCCGCTAACCCGGTAGCGCGCGATTGCATAAAAGTTTGTAACGACGCCGAAGACATCTGCAGGGGTAAAGCGGGGAAGCGCTCCCACGGTAGAATGGCCTGTGCACGTCACTATACGAATTGCGTGGAGGCTTGCAAGTTTTGATCCTACGAGGCGGCGTCCAATACGTGCCGCTATGAAACAAGTTCCGGCCAGGGACATTATGCGCGGGCGCAGATGCGAAACGACGAAAAGCTTGAGCGGCCTTCCGCTCGGCGCGGCTGGACAGTGCCCCTGTACGGCCGCGGCCACGCTCCATCGCGAAGCGGCTTTTCTTTTATTGAGCTTTGCCATTCTTCTTGTCGCTGGGCTCGGAGTGTGACCGTATCGCGCCCCGGCTGATATCGCGCGCGGTCAGGAAGGAGCGCATGATGCGACGTGATCGCCAACCTCAGCGCGTGTGGTCCGCAGCCATCGCGCACACCATCACTAGGCCGGTGATCGCCGTTGTCATGGGCGTCGCCGGATCCGGCAAAACCACAGTCTCGGCATTGCTCGCGGCCGCGCTCGGCTGCCAGTTCCAGGAGGGCGATGATCTGCACCCAGCCGCGAACGTGGAGAAAATGCATGGCGGCACGCGGCTGACGGATGCGGATCGGTTGCCTTGGCTGCGAAAGATCGCCGAAGAAATCGATAGCTGGCGCGCGCGGGGCGAATCCGGCGTGCTCACCTGCTCGGCGCTGAAGCGTTCCTACCGGGACATCATCATCGGTGACCGCCCGGGGGTGACGCTGGTCTACCTCAAAGGACCGTACGACCTCATCCACCGGCGCATGACCGCGCGGCACGAGCACTTCATGCCGGTGGCCCTGCTCGACAGCCAGTTTGCGACACTGCAGGAGCCGACGCCGGACGAGCATCCGATCACCGTCGATGCCGGCGGCCGGCCAACCGAGATCGCCGCCGCGATTGTGCATCAGCTCGAGGAGCGGCAAGACAGCGCTAGCCGTAATGAATCTACATCGCGAGTGGCGGCAGCCGCGGAAGCCTTGACAGGAGAGCGGCAATGACACCACGCGTAAGGGAGATTTTGAGCTGGTATGGCGCGGATAGCGCTGGGACACTGACCAACCTGGCCCGGCTATTGAACCACGGCCGGTTGGCGGGAACCGGCAAGCTGGTGATTTTGCCGGTCGATCAGGGCTTCGAGCATGGGCCGGCGCGCTCCTTCGCCCCAAATCCCCCAGCGTACAATCCGCTTTATCACTTCGAGATCGCGATCGAAGCGGGCTGCAATGCGTACGCCGCGCCGTTGGGCTTCCTGGAGGCAGGCGCCCGCGATTTCGCGGGGGAAATTCCGCTGATTCTGAAAACCAACGACAATGACGTGCTGCGGGAGGAGAAAGATCCGAACCAAGCATTGACCGCCAGCGTGCAGGATGCGCTTCGTCTCGGCTGCTGCGCGATTGGGTTTACGATCTACCCGGGATCGGCGCACCAGCTCGAGATGTACGGACAGCTCCGCGCCTATGCCGAGGAGGCAAAACGCAACGGGCTCGCGGTCGTCATCTGGTCTTATCCGCGCGGGTCGGGTCTGAGCAAGGATGGCGAAACAGCGATCGACGTTGCCGGTTACGCCGTCCAGATCGCGGCTCAGCTCGGGGCGCACATCATCAAGGTGAAGCTGCCGACGGCGCATATCGAGCAGGACGCCGCCCGCAAAGTATACGACGAGCGGCGCATTCCGATCGCGACCCCAGCGGAGCGAGTCCGTCACGTCGTTGATTGTGCTTTCGCCGGTCGCCGCATCGTCATCTTCTCGGGCGGTGCTGCGGTCTTCGATGACGACAAGCTGCTCGATGAGATCCGTTCTATCCATGCCGGCGGGGGGTTCGGTTCGATCATTGGCCGCAACTCATTCCAACGTCCGAAGGAAGAGGCGCTCCGGATGCTGGGGGCTGTCATGGATATTTATGCGGCGGCACCAGACCGGGATCGAACGCGTTAAGCGCCGGGTCAGACATACCGGATGCCGCGCCGCAAAGATCGATAATCGCCGCGCCGTCGAACACGACTGTTGACCGGACTCTGATGCATAAGTTGGTTACTGCAAAAAAACAGCCTATTCGTCTCGACCTGCAACAGGTAAACGGATGTTCCGCGTTATTTTGGATAGCCGGCTTGTACGTGATACTCAATTCGCGTCATCGGGTCCAAGCTGCCCAGGCCGAGAAGGATGCTCAGCCAGAGTAGAGCGGCGACGGCGAAAAGACGAATGATTTCTGGGCCCCGTCCGACCTCCATGAAGATCGTCCCGACCACGCCCACCATCAGCACGGCGGGGATCAGAACGAGCGGCCGGGCTGACCGGTCGAGCGGCAGGAAGCTCGTGCCGAACTCTATTGCCAGCAGAACTAGTAGCAGCACCAACGTCAGCCATAAGCGGTGGAAGCGCGGCGTCATGGGCCACGTCCCACGAGGTAGATCAGCGGATAGAGCACGATCCACACCATGTCGACGAAGCTCCAGTACAGACCTACCACGATCACCGGCGTATAGAACGCGGGTGAGAATTCTCCCCGCCGGGCCCGCAAAATGATCCAGCCGACCAGAGCCAACCCGCCGACCATGTGCAGTCCATGCAATGCCGTGCCGAGGAAATAAAAGACGAAGAAGATCCGCGCGCCGCCGCTTAATGGGCCCTGGAGTGCGAAGCCGGGTCCAGGAAACAAGTGCTTGACGAAATCGTCGCGCCATTCGATGCCGAACTTGAGAATGAGGAAGACGACGCCGAGTGCCCAGGCTGCGGCGCAGCACTGGATGAGCCTACGGCTATTCCCGGCTGCGATGAAGGCGACACCCGCGCTATATACGAAGCTGCTGACCACCAAAATCACTGTGTTGATCGTGCCGATTGCGAGCTCGGTCTGCTGGGCGCCGGCATCGAATCCCGCCTGATTCCAGTGGCGGGAATAGATCCAAGTCAGGAAAAGCGCGCCGAAGAACAGCACCTCGGTCGCCAGAAACAGCCACATCCCGGAGACGGCCGTCTCCGCTTGATGGCGTGCGCTTGAATATTGAAATTCATGTGTCAGTGAAACTTCAGACATGGCGCTGCACGACCTCGGGTGGCGGGTAATTATAGGGTGGCTCCGTTACCGTTGGCGTAGAATCGAAGTTTTCAGTGAGCGGCGGCGATGCCGTTTGCCACTCAAGCCCCGTAGCACCCCACGGATTGGCGCTGGCGCGTTTGCCGTAAAACAACGACCACGTCAGATAGCCAAGCGGGAGCAAATAGCCCAGAGCCAGGATCGTCGCGCCGGCGGACGAGAGCACGTTCAACACCTGAAATTCCGGCGGGTAGGAGTGATAGCGCCGGGGCATGCCGAGATAGCCCAAAATGAACTGCGGGAAGAAGGTCAGGTTGAAGCCGATGAAGATGATCACCGCGCCGGCGCGGCCCCACATCTCCGGATACATCCGCCCTGTGATCTTCGGCCACCAATAATGCAGCCCGGCGAAGAAGCCGGAGACCATTCCACCGACCATCACGTAGTGAAAATGCGCCACCACGAAATAGGTCTGACTCAGGTGAACGTCTGCGGCGAGCGCGGCCACGAACAGGCCGGTCAGGCCGCCCATCGTGAAAAGGCCGATGAAGCCGATCGCGTAGAGCATTGGTGCGTCGAACCGGATAAACCCCTTGTGCATTGTCCCGATCCAGTTGAACACCTTTATTGCGGAAGGCACCGCAACTACATAGCTCAGGATCGAGAAAACGAGGGCGGAATAGAGCG
>JALZAY010000164.1 GCA_030948025.1 Pseudomonadota bacterium | reverse complement strand
CGCTTCGATAGCAACCACCTCGGGCGCCAAACGTGCAAGACGGCCGATCACGGCGTCAAGACCGGCCGCATCCCGGCTCGTGCTGAACACCGCGCCGCTCGGGCGAACCGCAATGTCCAGCTTGTCCACCGCCGTCCGGCCTGGATCACCCGCCTTGCCGGGAAGAAGCGGCGCCACTCGCTCCCATTGCGCATCATTCAAAACCAGCCGAATCACTGCCGCCTCCTCAGCCGGCAGCCTTGAATCAAACTTTCCGCGAAATGGGAATCCCCCTATGAATGTCAACAGGCCCCAGAGCAAAGCTGTCCCCTTCACATTCGCGGTGCATCTTCGCTAAGGGAAAGCCCCTATTATCGCGGCTGGCGTTCGATTCTATAGAACCCTTCTGCCACAGCACACCCGCCACGAGAGAGGTATCGACTCATGGCAAGTGAAAACACCGAAACTGACAAGCGTCCAACTGCGGACCCGGCTGAGAACAACGCTTTTTTTCCTTCGCCGTACTCGCTGGAACAGTTTACGTCCGCTAAATCCGATTTGGAAGGAGCGGATTATCCAAACCCCTATCGCGAGGGGAAGTGGAAGGTCCTGATGATTGCGACTGATGAGAGATATCTTCTCATGCAGAACGGCACAATGTTTTCAACGGGAAATCATCCCGTGGAAATGCTGCTTCCGATGTATCACATGACAAGGCGGGGTTCGACTTTGACGTTGCAACCTTGTCGGGGAATTCGGTCAAGCTGGAACTCTGGGCATTGCCGACGGAAGATGAAGCGGTTCAAAGCGTGTACCGGAAATACTTAAACAAGCTTAAGAGCCCCCTAAAGTTGTCTGATGTGGTAGAGAAACGACTTGAGGAAGATTCCGATTACATCGCGGTATTTATTCCCGGGGGACATGGCGCCATAATAGGCCTCCCTGAGAGCGAGGATGTAAAGCGGGTCCTTGAATGGGCAATGAAGAGTGAAAAGTATGTCATCTCTCTATGCCATGGACCGGCATCGTTACTGTCGGCGTCGATAGGTGAGAAAAAGGACGACTTCCTCTACAAGGGCGATAAGATCTGTGTCTTTCCAGACGCCATTGATAAGAAGAATCCTGATATCGGGTATATGCCTGGCCCGATGCCATGGTTTATTGGTGAAAAGCTGAGGGAGCTTGGGGTAGAAATCGTAAATAGCGACATCACCGGAAAGACTATACGGGATAGGAAGCTCATTACGGGTGATAGCCCATTTGCGTCCAATAACGTTGGCGAAGCCGCTGTTCAGGCATGGAAGAGGTGGGACTTGCCAGCTGAGCCGGCGCGGGTGAGATGGTAGAGGTCGGGTGCCGGTCGTAGGTTGACCAACGGGATTGGTGCGGGCGGCCGGAGTCGAACCGGCACTCTGTCGCCAGAACTGGATTTGGGAGTCCTAACTTACGATAGATTTAACGATTTATGAGGCAGAAAGGCGTGCCAACAACTTGGGGGGAAGGCCATGACCGAGATCATCTGCAAAGGCTGCAATGCAGCGGACTATGTCAAGAACGGGTGCGTTCGTGGATTACAGCGTTATCGCTGCAGGGCTTGCGGATGCAATTTCACGGCAACGAAGCGGCGCGGCCGACCGGAGGCGGTTAAGGCTCTGGCGACGTTACTCTATGCGATGGGCAACATGAGTTTCTGCGGTCGCCGGTCTTTTGAACGTCGGTGATGTTGCCGTTTTGAAGTGGATACGGCAGGCGGCTTTGAAGTTGCCGGAGCCGGAAATGCCTGCCGGTGTCGAACTGGTAATGTTCGACGAGATGCATCATTTTCTTAAAAAAAGACAGAAAAGCTTTGGCTTTGGCGAGCGTTTGATCCTGTCCAGCGGCGAACTTTACCCTGGGTTCTGGGTCGGCGTGATGATGCAACCTGTCAAAAGCACCTCGACAAAATCGGGATCAAAGACCACACGTTCATAACCGATGATTGGGAAGGCTTTCACCGCCTCATTCCCGAAAATCAACTCTTCACCGGCAAGGACCTGGCCTTCCCTATCGAGCAGGACAACAGCAACATCCGTCACTATCTGGCGCGCTTCCCGCCGCACCAAGGTCGTCTCAAAATCAGAAACAATGGTCGATCTATCTCTGCGGCTTCATCACCATCTGCGCTCCCAAAAACTAGGCCGCCCTCGCTGCGGCCCTCTTAATCTATCTTTAGTTAGAACACTCACTTCAGGGTCGTGTAGGCTTATCGGCCCGTTGGGCCGATCAATCCGGCTTCTAGCCGTAACTCGAAGCCACCGCCTTTAGGCGGTGGAGTGTTCACAAAAACTTCTGTGATCTCGGGGACGAAATCGCCACCAAAGAGGCGTGTGGCAAACCAATTGGCCTACCGGTCATGATCAACGAGACTTGGTATAAGCAGCGGCGGGTTGTAGCAGCGATTTGAGAGGCGCCGATTCATCGGCGAGGCGCGCGGGGGCGATCTCCATCCGTTCGCCGACGATGCGTTTGGCGGCCATGAATTCGCCAGGGCGATTGACCGAGTCGGCGGCGATCACCCGTCCTTCCTTAAGATAAAATGCAATGAACGATGACGTCTCCATGCTCCCCCGGATCGCGAGTTCCTCATAGCCGTCCGAGAACCCAACCATCTGCAATTTGAGATCATATTGGTCGGACCAAAACCAGGGCACGGTGGCGGCGGGAATTGGCCGCCCGGTGATCGAGGCGGCGGCCGCGCGGGCCTGTTCGAGCGCGTTTGGAACCGATTCGAGGCGTATTTTCCGCCGCAGGAATCCGTGATGCGCATGCGTCGCGCAGTCCCCGATGGCATAAGTATCCGGATCACTGGCGCGGCTCGCCGCATCGACAACAATCCCGTCGTCCACGTTGAGCCCAGCTTGTTTCGCGAGTCCGGTGTTGGGAACGAGACCGATGCCGATCAACACAAAATCGGCAGCAAACGATTGACCGCCGGCGCATGCGACCGCGCCCACACCGCCATCCTCGCTTCCAGTGGTGAAACCGCTGACCGTGACCCCTGTGCGAATGTCGACTCCGGCTTCCCGATGAATGCGTTCATAGAATCTCGACAGGTCGGGCGCCGTGACGCGCGCGAGCACCCGCGGCGCCCCTTCGAGCACGGTTACGGCAAGCCCGCGTTTAACCGCGACGGCGGCGGCTTCAAGCCCAATATAGCCGCCGCCGACGATCACGAGACGCCGGGGGGCCTCCATGAGCGGCTGCAACGCTTCGACATCGGAAATCGTGCGCAGGTAAAAAATATTGCGCAAACCGGTGCCCGGCACCGCCAATTCGCGGGCGCGACCCCCGGTCGCGATCACAAGCTTATCGTAGTGGAGCGGCGCGCAGCCCTTGATCAAGAGCGTCTTCGCGCGCCGGTCGATCTCTGCGACGCGGACACCGAGCCGCATCTCCACCCGGGCTTTCTCATAGGCAACCGAGGCCTTGTAGATCAGCGCATCCTTGCCGATTTCGCGCGCGAGAAATGCCTTCGATAAAGGCGGACGCATATAGGGAAGATATTCCTCCTCGCCGACGAGGACGATGCGGCCCCCGAAGCGGTTTTGACGGAGAAGCGTCGCAGCCTCGCCACCCGCCTGACCGCCGCCGATAATGGCAATCGTCGAAGTGGCGCCGGGCTGAGCTTGTTCCATCACCACTTGAATTCCTCTGCGCAAAAGATGGCTAAGGCATTTCAGTTTCGGCGAAAACACGAAAATGCCCTTAGGTGGTTTTGTCGCATTCTCCCATCGATTCTGTAAACCGCCTCAATGGAGAAGTTTCATCCTTTTATCAATGAGGATTTAACGTAATAAATTAGGTTCAAAGTATTGGAAAGGGAGCGCGCCGGCGCCAGGACGCGTCCCCGCGCATAACTCGGTACGTATGAAATTGGACGGATGCTTGGGCACGCTCCGCGTGCGGCGGCCGCGTGGCTTTGTTGCATGGATGCGCGTGCGTGAGGATTGTCCCGATTGACTATCAAGCGATGCGCACGCGGACTTGGACGCCCGAGTTCCAACATGCGGTTGAGCGCCTTGACCGCGATTTCGACCTCACACACGCGACGTCCATCTTCACCTGAACGCAAGGCGTCCCCAATCACGCGCTTGGAGCGGCCGATCGCCGCGTCGGCCTTCGAACACCGATTGGAGCTTGATGTTTTTCCGCCAATTCATGCCCATGTTCGTTGATCGAACGAATGGACAAATGCCGCCGGGCCGGAGCGGTCGGCGTGGTTGATCCCAGCACGGCTCCCTTGCACGGCGAAACGATGAATCCGACGGCCGGACTCTTGGCGAGAACGGCGGCGAGGACATCGGCGCGATCATAAGCTCCTCGTCCCTGAACGAGGCGGGCGCATCGGCCACTTGCTCCAGCAATGGCCCGCCATGAGAGGCGTCATCGACTTCCTTGTCCGTCAGATCGAAAGCGACGATCTCGTCACGGCCGGCGCCGTCGCAAGCGCGGATCGTCCCTCAACCGACAAGCCGCGGCCCTTCGGGCAACGGATGCGCTCCCCGCCAGGTTCGCGCGGGTCTTCGATCATCGCGAAACGGTCGCGCGGCGCCCACCGGCGCGGCTTGCCGATGAAATCCAAGGCGATGAGGTTGTCGATGACGTTCATGATGGCGGCGCGCGACGAATCACTGACGGTGCGGAGCGGTTGCCGCTGTTTGGCAAATATTTGCGGGCGATCGGCGTTTGCGGCCTGATCGATCATGAACTCCCTGATCCTGGCCGCGCGGCGGGGTACAGCCCTTCTGCTCATGTCGCGCCTCTGGTTCTGATGCTTGCGGGCGGCGGGTTGCAAGCGAAGGCGGGTCCGCAACATGTGAACCGCTGCGTCTTTCGCCGTCTGTTGCGCACCGGCGAACGCACCGGTTCCACGCTCGTCATCACAGCAACTCGGATCGTGGCGGATAAGCGCGAGGCGCACATCACCTGCAAGGCAGGAAGGGTTATTAGGCAGTTCATAAATAAGCGTATATTTGTTCAGCGATCGGTTGCCGGGCCCAGGCACGAGATCTTTTCGATCGCCGATCGCGGACCCGCCCGCATCGCTCGAAAAACCAGAACTTTTGGCGATAGCTTGAAGCGAAAGTCGCGGCGCTTTTATCTGCCTCCCAATGTGCCGGATCGCAACCCCCGCGAACTCGCGTGAAAGCAATTGAAAGCCGCCACCAGAAGGGCCGGCTTCCAGCGCAAGGTTCGATCATCGATGCGTCGATTGCAATACGACCCCTGGAAAATTATCTCCTTTTTCCAGAAACGCTTGCTCGAATACGCGGCCTGAGGGTTCTCATATCTATGCCCTGATTAATACAGGCCTCGATCGCGCGCGCCAATCCGGCCCCAATCCTTCGCCATTGCCTCGATGAGGCGCAAGGTCCGCGCTCGCTCTTCCCGTCGCGGCTTCCCAGGCCTCGCCGGCCGATCCATCACGCGACACCCCAGAGCGCGGCTGAAACCGTCAGGCACTATTGGAGGCCGTCGCGCTTCGAGCTGAAGGCGTAACGCGAATCACTATTGAATCGGTGCCAGCGCCAATATATACACTTGCCTGGGTTTCCGGCTTCACGGCCTTGGCGGACGGGACCGCTCGCGCTTATTGAAAACGAGGCGCGGCTGCATCGGGGACACTCCCTGACGCGGAAAGCGCCTTAGCGGGGAAACTTTAACTGGCTTGCCGGCGTCCTGACACCCTGCCGGAAAGACATGAAACGACAAGGCGCCGCCGCCGCGAAAGCGAGCGTCACAGGCGCCGCGCACCCGGAGGAAATTAATGCGCAAGTTCCTGCTTATGTCCTGTGTTGGCGCCGCCGCGCTTGGCGCAAGTGGCGCCGCCTTCGCCAACGATGAATTGATCCAGCTTTCGAAAGACCCAAAACAATGGGTGATGCCGACCGGCGGCTACGCCAATCACCGTTACTCGAAACTCGATCAGATCAATTCATACAACGTCAAACGTCTTGTTCCGGTGTGGACCTTCTCGACCGGGGTTCTGCGCGGTCACGAGGGGGGGCCCTTGGTGATCGGCAACGTCATGTACATCAGCACGCCGTTCCCGAACATCGTCTACGCGCTCGACTTGAATCATGACGGCAAGATCATCTGGAAATATGAACCCAAACAAGATCCCAATGTCATCCCCGTGATGTGTTGCGATACCGTCACGCGCGGCGTGGCCTATGCCGATGGCAAGATTTTCCTGTATCAGGCTGACACGACGCTGGTCGCGCTCAAAGCGGGGACCGGGGCGGTTGTTTGGTCGGTGAAGAACGGCGATCCTTCCAAGGGCGAGACCGGCACTTCGGCGCCGCAAGTTGTCAAGGACAAGGTTCTCGTAGGCAATTCGGGTGGCGAATTCGGCGTTCGCGGCTCGCTTACGGCCTATGACCTTAAGACCGGCAAGAAAGTTTGGCGCGGTTATTCGATGGGCCCCGATTCCGACACCTTGATCGATCCGGCAAGGACGACGAGTCTCGGCAAGCCGGTCGGTCCGGATTCGGGAACCAACACCTGGAAAGGCGATCAGTGGAAGATCGGCGGCGGTACCACTTGGGGCTGGTATTCCTTCGACCCGGAATTGAACTTGGTTTATTACGGTTCTGGCAACCCCTCGACCTGGAATCCCAAGCAGAGGCCGGGTGACAATCGCTGGTCGATGACAGTCTGGGCGCGCGATGCGGATACCGGCGTCGCCAAATGGGTCTACCAGATGACGCCACATGATGAATGGGACTATGATGGCGTCAACGAGATGATCCTGACCCATCAGGAAATGCGCAAGGTTTTGGTGCATTTCGATCGCAACGGCTTCGGCTATACCATCGACCGCGAAACGGGCGAGCCGCTGGTCGCGGAGAAATACGATCCAGCGGTCAATTGGGCAACCAAGGTCGATCTTGACAAAAACTCCAAGACCTATGGACGCCCCCTTGGCGTGAAGAAATATTCGACCGAGCAAAATGGCGAGGACGTGAATTCGCAGGGAATCTGCCCGGCGGCGCTTGGCTCGAAAGACGAACAGCCGGCGGCTTATTCTCCCGAAACCAGACTCTTCTATATTCCGACCAATCACGTGTGCATGGATTACGAGCCGTTCCACGTGAGCTATACGGCTGGGCAGCCCTATGTCGGGGCAACCTTGTCCATGTACCCGCCGCAGGGCGAGTCCAACATGGGTAATTTCACCGCCTGGGACGCCACGACCGGGAAGATCGTCTGGCAGAAAAAAGAGCTGTTCTCGGTGTGGTCGGGTGCGCTCGCGACCGCCGGCAATTTGGTCTTCTACGGCACGCTTGAAGGCTATCTGAAAGCGGTGGACGCAGGGACCGGCGACGAGCTCTACAGTTTCAAGACGGGTTCGGGCATCATCGGCAACGTCATGACCTATGAGCACAATGGCAAGCAATATGTCGCGGTGCTTTCCGGTGTCGGCGGCTGGGCGGGTATCGGTCTCGCGGCCGGCTTGACAAAACCGACCGAGGGCCTTGGCGCGGTCGGCGGCTATGCCGCGCTCTCCAACTACACGGCGCTCGGCGGTCAGTTGACGATTTTTGCACTGCCGCCGGCGTTCTAGCTTTCGGCATGGCATAGCCAAACGCGAGACGCCCGGCGCTCAATCGGCGCCGGGCATTTTACGCGGGGCGCATTTTTTCTCGAACAAGGATCCTCTCGTGCAAATCAGCCCTCTGGTGCGAGCCTTTTCCCTCGCCTTACCTTTCGCGTTCGGGACCGCGGCGATGGCCGAGGCCCCGGGAGATCCCAAGGCGGTCAAGCAGGATGACAAAGGCAAATATCTCGATGCAAAGGGAGACCCCACCTTCAACATAAAGCCGGACGGCACGGTTGATTGGTATAGCTATTCCGGAAACCGCCGCTACGGCGATTGCTACGTCTGTCACGGTCCCGGTGGTGAAGGCTCGAGTTATGCGCCGGCTCTGAAGGATTCTCTGAAAAGACTGAACTATGCGGAATTCTACGGGATCGTCGTGGGAGGCAAGCAGGACCTTGGCGCCGGCCAAAACAAGGTGATGCCGGCGTTCGGCGACAACAAAAACGTCATGTGCTACATCGATGATATCTATGTTTATCTCCGCGCGCGATCGGTCGATGCATTAGGCCGCGAAAAGCCGG
>JALZAY010000026.1 GCA_030948025.1 Pseudomonadota bacterium | reverse complement strand
GTAGATGAGGGCGATGAGCAGCACCGTGAGGATGAGGCCGACGGCAGCAACCGGCCACAATGCCGCGGCGAACGTCCCGTAGGGGATGCGCGAGAGGCCGCCGATGATCATATTTTGCGGGTTACCGGTGATCGTTGCGGTGCTGCCGACGTTGGAGGCCAATGGAATCGCCAAGAGGTATGGGACAGGATCGCGCTTGAGCCGGGTAGCAAGATCGAGCACGAGCGGCGTCACGGCCAGGCAGACCGTATCGTTGACGAGGAAGGCCGAGAACGACCCCGCGACCAGCACGATTGCCGTGAGCAAGACAAACGGGTGACGGGCGCGCGTCACGACCCAATTGTTCACCAACTTGAAGAAGCCCGAGAGGCGCAGGTTGGCGACGACTATCATCATGCCGAGCAGGAGCGTGATGGTGTCGAAGTCGATCGCGCGGTAAGCTTGGTCGAGCGAGACGACGCCTACTGCGGCCATGAGGCTCGCGCCCAGCAACGCAGCGCCGGCGCGGTCGAGCCGATAGCCAGGTAGCTTGCCGATGGCGATGACCAGATAAGTTCCTGCAAAGATTGTGATGGCGGCGATTGTCTTCCCATCGCCCAACGTTAGTGGTTTCACCATGACGCGGAAGTCAATGCTTCGCGCGGCATTAATTCCCAGTGGGATAACCGCTACGATCAAAAGGACCACTCCCGTAGCAAAGAGCGTTCCCATCACGACGAGCGCCGTAGCGGCGAACGCAGTCGTGACACGCCCAATCGAATGCGGTCTGCTCTCGGATTCGCGAGAGTCCTGCTTGCCGGCTGGATTTTGGCAGTTCAGCGGTTCAATCGATGGCATGACGTCACCCGCGTTACAACACGGTTGGACACCGCCGAGCGCTGGCGCGCCTCGGTCTCGGCTTCGACCTATCCGCTCCGCTCACCCGCTTCCGGTCGGTTGCTCATGGCGTTCCCGTCGTGGTTTAACATCGTAAGTGTCTGAAGCCATTCGAGCACCACCTCTATATGAAGTTCGACCAATTTATCGACATCGGTTGGCTTCTCGGAATTGTGTTGGGCGCAATACGCGTCCACTGTCGCATCCACGTCTAAAAATGCCGAACCCAACGATCCTGCGGCCATTTCGCTAATGGCGGCGCGCCTTTCCGGACGGAAATCGAGTTCGCTCGGATCAAGACGCGCCAAGACCGCGAGCATGCGCTCATACACTTCGCCGTAGGCGTCGCCCATCGTAAAAAACGGCGCGACGCCCTGCCCCCGAAGATAGTCCTCGACAGCGCCGCCGACTCCATACACCCCTTCCGTTTGAGGATGCGGTGTCAGCAGTCCGAACGATTCATGACCGTCCGGGTCAACCCATCGGGCAAGGGGGTAAAGACGGCAAGCGAGCGGTCGATCGGGATGGACGCCGCAGCCTCGTTCATTGAGAAAGACGCAAGCGCCGTTTTCTTCTCGCGTGCGAAGCACGGTTCCGCCCGCCTCTGTATAACAGCCAATAAACTCCGTCGTCGAGATGCCGAGATAGCGGGAAAGGCGTAAGATTTCGTAAGCGCCAACACGGATTGCCTTGTAATGGCAGCACCGTTTGCAGGCATGGCAGGCATAGGAAAATGCGCTCTCCCGCTGAAGATGGAACTCGACGTCGCCGATGAGGTCACGATAAGCGATGGCGGCCTCCACTAGATACCGAGTGTCCGTATCTATTCTTCGAATTTTCCTTCACCCTTGCCTTCACCCTTGCCTTCCCACTTACCCTCGCCCTTTCCCTCGCGTTTGCGTTTGCCTTCGCGTTTGCCTTCGCCCTTTCCTTCGCCCTTTCCTTCACCCTTTCCTTCCCACTTACCCTCGCCCTTTCCCTCACGTTTGCCTTCACCCTTGCCCTCGCCTTTCCTCTCTTCCTTGCCCTCGAGCTTACCCTGGGCCATGGAGGAGACGGGACGGACGCCCATCGCGACGCCGAACGTCGCCACGGCCGCAGCCAGCTCGACCGCCTTTCTGCGGGTTACAGCCTTCTCATTTTGCAGTTCGATCATTTGCCGGTTTCCTTCCATGGGTCGCTGCCGTGACGGGACAGGTGTTTGATCCGACATTCCTCAGATAGCCGGAATTTGAAACCTAAGATTTGCCCTCTTTACCGGCAAATTAAATATCGGTTAGGCAAAGCATCGCAGGGCGCCCGCCGGCCCGCTTTAACGCCTTAAGTCATAAAAACCTGAAACGCGCACAATTGGCTAACAATGATCATCATGCCGAGCAAAAGCGCGATGGCATCGAGATCGATGGCTTTGAGCGCTTCAGAGAGACTCTAAAGACCCGAGACCGATCATCAGGCTTGCGCCAACGGGCGCTATGCCGGCGCGGTCGATCCGCAACCCCGGCGCGCGGCCGAGCGCCACTCCCGCGTAGATCAAAACGAAGACAGCAACCGTGACGGCCGTCCGCCAGTCGATTGAAGCAAGGCTCATCGGGAGAGTGCTCGTTTCGCGATAGCGCTTGGCGCGACCGCATCGAGGCCCCGCGTTTCCGGCATGCCAAAGAAATAAAGGAGAAATCCTGAAGCCGCGATGCCAGCCAAAACGAGAAAGGCGGCGGAAAAGCCCGCATGAACAACGACGAGCCCAGCCAAAGACGTGCTAAGCGCCGCGCCGATGCCTTGGCGGTAATTACGGCTCCTTGGGCCAGATTGAAACGGCCGGTGCCGCGCGTCAGATCCGCGACAATGAGAGGAAAAAGCGCGCCATAAAGGCCCGCGCCGACGCCATCGAGACTCTGGACCGCGAACAACCAAAAGCGATCGTTCGATAATGGGTAGAGAAAACCGCGCAGGGACAGGATGGCCAATCCGGCGAGAAATAGAGGCTTTCGGCCCCAAATATCGGCCTTCCGGCCAACGAGAATGGCCATAGGCACCATGACGAGCTGCGCCGCGACGATACAGCCCGACATGAGAGCGGTGCCTTCGTTTTCGTCCTGCAAAGCCAATTTCTGGCCGACCAACGGCAACATGGCGGCATTTGCGAGATGGAAAATCACGCAGCAGAGACAGAAGATCAAAAGGCCTCGGCTGCTCATGAGCACGCTGAGACCAGAAGGTTTCTCTTGCGATTCGGAAAGCCCGTCGTGAAGACCACGGGCGAGGTCGTAGTCTATCGCTTCGGCTCGAATGGTGAGGACGCTTACGATCGAAAGCAGAGCCATGCTCGCGATCAGATAGAAGACGACGATAGGCCCCCATATCCAGGCGCAAACTCCGGCAAGCGCCGCCGCCGCCGCGTTGCCGGCATGATTGAAGCTCTCGTTGCGGCCGATGCGGCGGGTAAACGCCCGCGGCCCCATGATTCCCAAAGTGATCGCCGCGATCGCCGGCCCGAAAAAAGCCGCCGCCGCGTCAGCCGCTGCTTGTGATCCAGCCACGAAAACAAAGGAAGACAGGAAGGGTAGGAGGATCGAGGCGCCGGTCACGACAAGGGCGGCGGCGACAATGATCGCCCGCTTGGCGTGGCTCGCATCGGTCAGCGCGCCCGCCGGAGTCTGCACGATAAGGCCGCAGACGGTGGCAATCGTCATCACGAAGCCGATCCGATCTTCCGTCCAATGCCGCTCCGTCAACAGATAAATCGCGAGATAGGGTCCAAGCCCCTGGCGAACATCAGCGAGAAAGTAGTTCAAGGCATCCAGCGAACGTTCGTGGCGCATGGATCAGTCCGTGAGACAAAAGCGTCGCTCGCTTAAACTCTCGCGGTTTACTATAAGTTCCGGGATCGCCTATACGTGAGAGTTTCGGCCATCCGACGCAAAGCTTTCAAGGCGAGCAGGGGCTCGCTCGCGCGGTTCACTTTTGCGTTCGCGGCAGGAATACAACAAGATCGTTGCGGTTAACGCGGCCAAGCAGTGCGCGCGCCTCTTCGTCGAGAAGATCGCGATCGATCGCACGGCCGGACAGCAATGCGATTCGGTGGTTCCACAAGGCATGCTCCGACTTGAGGCCCTCCAACTCGCCGCGCAGCGCCGCGATCTTATGTTCGTATTCGTCCTTGGTCTTAAGACCGCGCTCGCCGTTGACCGCATGCCAGACGAAATAGCCGCCGATCGCGCCGGAGACGCAATAAAGTGCCAAAGGATAGAGAGTCGCGCGCGCACGCCTGTATATGACCATGCCGTAAGGTTAACGGATCCCGGTAAGCGATCCGTTAATTCGAGCTTACCGCATCCATTTTCCCGGACCACTCGCCCTCGGGCGACCAGCCAACGGCCCTCAAACCGGGATGCCTTTGGCTTTCGCGAACTTGCGCAATTTATCGCGCAAGGACTGGCTCCCCTTCGCCTCCTTCATGAGGGTCGCGACAAAATCTTCCGCCTCGCGGAGATTGGTCGCGAGCACCATGGCTTTGACCGGTCCGATTGACGCGGCCGACATCGCCAGGCCGCGATAGCCTAACGCCAGCAAGACCATGGCTTCGAGCGGCTTGCCGCCTATTTCGCCGCAAAGGGTCAACGGCGTGGCGGCCGCGCGGGCCTTGTCGGCAATAAACTTCAAGGCGTGCAGGACCGGCGCCGATAGGGAATCGAATCGTGTGGCGACCCGCTTGTTGTCGCGGTCGGCGGCATAAAGATATTGCACGAGATCGTTCGACCCGACCGAAAGAAAATCGACCCGCCGGCAGATTTCGTCGAGCTGCCAAAGCACCGAAGGCACCTCGACCATGATGCCAAGCTTAAGATCGGAGGGGGGCGCTCGGCCGTGCTGCCGCAAATGCACGAGTTCATTCTCGACAAAAGATTTCGCGGTTTCGAATTCATCGAGCGTTGCGATCATCGGAAACATGATGCGCATTTCGCGTCCCGAGCCGGCCCGCAGCAGGCCGCGCAACTGCGAACGCAAAAGGCCTGGCCGGTCGAGACCGATGCGGATGGCGCGCCATCCAAGCGCCGGGTTCTCCTCCTCGACCTTCGTCATGTAAGGCAGAACCTTGTCGGAGCCAATATCGAGGGTGCGGAAAGTAATCTGCTTGCCATCAACAAATTCGAGGGCGGTCCGGTAAAAAGCCTCCTGTTCGCTCATCCTTGGCAATCGCGACGCCAGCATGAACTGGATTTCGGTCCGGAAAAGCCCGACCGACACAGCCCCAGTCTCCGCGACGTGCTGGAGATCGACCAGCATTCCGGCGTTCATATGCAGATCGATCGCGACGCCGTCCTTGGTCACGGCCGGCACGTCGCGCAATTTGTGATATTGCTCTTGCTTGCGTGCACGCAGCCGTGCCTTTTCGGCATAGGAAAGTTCGACGTCGGGCGGCGGGCGCAGATGAACATCGCCGGAGATGCCATCGACGATCACGGCATCGCCGGGCTCAACCAAATCGACAATATTGGGTACCTCGCCGACGGCCGCGATGCCGAGCGCGCGGGCAACGATCGCGACATGGCTTAAGGCACCGGATTCCTCGAGGACAAGGCCGCGAATCTTGGCGCGATCGTATTCGAGCAGCGCGGCAGGCCCCATGGCGCGTGCGACGATCACCGAATTATACGGCAAGTCCTTGTGCGCGCTCACAAAACCCAGACCGGTGAGCTGATGCAGCAACCGGTTGGCGAGTTCGTCGAAATCATGCAGCCATTCGCGCAAAAAAGGCTCGGTCCGGCGTTGTAATTTAGCGCGCGCGACGTTTTGGACACGTTCGACCGCGGCTTCGGCGGTGAGCCCGGTTGCCACCGCCTCGTGCAGCCGACGCAGCCAGCCGCGGTCATGCGCGATACGCCGGAACGTTTCAAGAACATCACGAGGTTCGCCGGGACCCATGTTTCCGCGTTCGATCAGAAGATCGAGCGATTTACGCATGACGCCAATAGCGGTGTCGAGCCGCTCCATCTCCACCTTGATATCTTCGGCAATGAGCTGTTTGACGACGATGCGCGGCTCGTGCAGGACGACGTGGCCAAGCCCGACGCCGTCGGCGACCGGGGTTCCCTTCAAGGAAAGCGGCCGGCGGAGCGCAATATCCCGGCCAGGCAGGGCCAGCGATTCCAATTCGCCCGAGGCGATCATTTCGGCGAGCAGCATGGCCGTTGTCTCGAGCGCCTCGATCTCCTCTTCGGAATAGATGCGGTGCGCCCTATTTTGGACTACCAGGACGCCGAGCGTGTTGCCGCCACGTAAGATTGGTACGCCGAGGAAAGAGGAATAGATTTCCTCGCCGGTCTCCGGCCGGTACATGAACGACGGATGCAACTGGGCGTCGGCAAGCGCGACTGGCTCGGCGGTCTCGGCAATCAGGCCGACCAGACCTTCGCCCGTGCGCAGCGTGGTCAGATGAACGGCTTCGCGGTTCAAGCCTTCCGTCGCATAAAGTTCGAGCCGGCCGTCGGCGCGCAGCACATAGACCGAGCAGACTTCCGCGACCATGTTCGCGGCGATATGGACAACGATCTTGTCGAGCCGGGCCTGCGGGCTGACCGGCTCCGCCATGACTTCGCGAAGGCGGCGCAGCAGCAGACGGGGACCGCCGAGCGTGCCAAACATGGACGTTTCCTGTTCAGACCGTTTCACTAATCCGCACCGGGAAGCCGCATCAACCGACGGCCAAGCCAGCTAATCCGGCAGCGGTTCCATCGATTCCAAAGTTCCAGCGGCCAGCTCATCCCGGACCGGCGAATGGCTTGGCCAATCCGAGCCGAGACCACGGTCCGCGATCCCGGATTGTGCACTAAACTCTTTAGTTTCTACATGATCTACATCGCGGATCATGGTCGAGAGCTATTTCATGTTTCCTGGAAGCATGGGAAAGCTCTAGACTTTCGATTGAACTAATTTTGTTGATGCAAACCGGTATCCGCCTCGGGTGAAAATGCTCACTTAGCCGATCCCGATTCCTGGTTTTGGCCCTCGGTTCGCTTACCTAGCAAACTCCGGACCACGATGGTAACCAAAACCTTGAGACAACAAGAAGACGGCCGCTTTGGTCAAGCTTTGTCCAAGCCGTAAAGGGTATGCAACGTTCTTACCGCCAATTCCGTATACGCGGCTTCGATCAGAACCGAGAATTTTATTTCGGAGGTCGTAATCGCCCTAATATTGATGCCTTTTTCCGCCAGCGCCTTGAATGCGAGCGCGGCCACGCCAGCATGGCTGCGCATGCCGACACCGATCGCCGAAATCTTCACGACATCGCTCGCGCCGTGCAGACTGGAAAAGCCGATCTGCGGCTGCGCTTTGAATAAAATCGATTGGGCCCGGGCGAAATCGGCGGCGGAAACAGTAAACGTGATATCGGTCACGCCCGAATCCTCGGACGCCACCTGAACGATCATGTCCACGTTGATATTAGCTTCGGCGAGCGGCATGAATAGGGCGGCGGCGACGCCTGGGCGGTCCGCGACGCGGCGCAACGTAATCTGCGCCTCGTCCCGCGAGAAAGCGATGCCGGTGACCACTTGGCTTTCCACTATATCCTCCTCGCCGCAAATCAACGTGCCCTGTTTGAAGCCGCCCGGATCGTCGAACGACGACCGGACGAATGTCTTGACCTTGTGCACCATGGCAAGTTCGACCGAGCGTACCTGAAGCACCTTGGCCCCGAGCGACGCCATTTCCAGCATTTCCTCGAAGGCGATGCGGTCGAGCCGCTTGGCTTTCGGCACGATCCTTGGATCGGTGGTATAGACCCCATCGACATCGGTATAGATGTCGCAGCGGACGGCCCCGATCGCCGCGGCGACCGCCACCGCGCTCGTATCGGAGCCGCCCCGCCCAAGCGTGACGATGCGGCCGCTCTCCTTGTGAACGCCCTGGAAACCGGTGATCACCGCCACTTCCCCCCGGGCGACAAAACCATCGAGAATCGCCGCGGCCCCAACATGTTCGATCCGGCCCGAACCATGCTCGCTAGAGGTCAGGACAGGGACTTGCCAGCCTTGCCACGAACGCGCGGCAATTCCCTGTTCCTGTAGAACGATGGCGAGGAGACCGGCGGTCACCTGTTCGCCGGAGGCGACAACGGCGTCGTATTCGCGCCGGTCACAAAGCTGCGCGGCCTCCTCGCACCAGCCGGCGAGTTCGTTGGTCTTGCCGGCCATGGCGGAGACCACGACCGCAACGTCATGGCCTTCGCCCCGCTCGCGTGCGATGTGCCTTGCAATATTACGAATGCGCTCTATGTTTGCGACCGACGTGCCACCAAATTTCATTACAAGACGGGCCATCGGGTCGAAATCGCCTCCTTCCGGAGCGGGATTCTCAATTAGGAAATCGACGGCACCGCAACCGCGCGGCCCCGCGCATAGATGCAAATGCCGGCACATCAAGTCAATGGGAATTCGGCCGTGGCAAGCCGGGAAAAGCTCCACCGCGATACGACCGTTGATCCGGAGGAGGTCGCCCGTTTCGACCGGCTCGGCGCGCAATGGTGGGATCCGGATGGCCCCATGCGAGCGCTGCACAAGTTCAACCCGGTCCGTGTCGCCTACTTGCGCGAGCTCTTGGGCAAGCACTTTTTGCTCGACGGAATGCCGCGCGACTGGCGCTCGGCGGCGCCGCTCCAGGGCTTGACCGTCCTCGATATTGGATGCGGCGCCGGCATCCTCTCGGAACCTCTGGCGCGGCTTGGCGCCCGCATGACCTCGATCGATCCAGCGCGGCACAACATCGAGGCCGCCAAGGACCATGCCGCGAAAACAAGCCTTGCCATCGATTACCGCTGCGTTGCCGCCGAGGAGCTCGCGGCCAAGGGTGTCGTCTTCGATGTTGTGCTCGCGATGGAAGTTGTCGAGCATGTGCGCAATGTTGGACGCTTCCTCGCTGAAGCCGCCGCGATGGTGCGGCCTGGCGGCATGCTTGCCGCCGCCACGCTCAACCGCACGTTGAAGAGCTTCGCTTTGGCAATCGTGGGCGCCGAATATGTGCTGCGCTGGGTGCCGCGTGGAACCCACAACTGGACTCAATTCGTCGCGCCACGCGAACTCGCCAAGGCCTTGCGCGACGCCGGGCTGCGCATCAAGGATGAGACGGGAGTCGTCTACGATCCCCTGACCGGCAAATGGCGGCTCTCGCACGACATGGATGTCAATTACATCATGGCCGCGATTCGCCCGGAATGACGCCAGAGCTTGTTTGGAACACAGTCATCGCAGCTTCTTCGATTGGTACAATCAGGATCATCACCATGCTGGCATCGGCCTGATGACGCAGGATCAGGTCCACTACGGTCAGGCCGGCGGAGGTCTACGCAGCCCGCCAGAAAACCCTCGACGCGCCTTCTCCAGAACGCTTCGTCAAAAAGCCGCCAGAACCGCCGCTCAAACCAACCGCCGCCTGGATCAACCCGCCAACCCAAAGGCTAGGAATCCAAGTTAAATTCAAGCACCGGCGGTCTCAA
The DNA here is from genome assembly GCA_030948025.1 of Pseudomonadota bacterium. Taxonomy (GTDB): domain Bacteria; phylum Pseudomonadota; class Alphaproteobacteria; order Rhizobiales; family Beijerinckiaceae; genus Methylocapsa. The sequence goes on along the minus strand of JALZAY010000026.1, from coordinate 15,740 downwards.
AGTCGGTGACACGTTCCCCAACTCGATTGTTATTGACGCGGATCGGACTGGCCTTAACGACAGACCACGTGACGATGTTTATCTTCTGGTTGTTGGCGTTCGTCGCAGGCGTCGCGTTGATCGTCTGGGGCGCGGAAGCCTTCGCCGTGCACCTGGGTGCTGCCTCGGTCCGGCTCGGGGTGAGCAGCTTCGCGCTCGCCCTTCTGCTGGCGGGCGCCGAGCCAGAGGAGCTGGCTACGGCCGTGGTCGCTTCGCTCCGCGGATCCCCCGGCATCGCACTCGGCGACGTTATCGGCGCGAATGTTACGATCTGCCTCGTCGCTCTCGGAGTGGGCGCCTGGATCGCACCGCTACCGTTCCGCAGCTCTGTCATGCGCTACCTCCTGCTCGGCGTGCCGCTCGGTGCAATCGGGACCTGGTTCGCCTGGGATGGCGAGGTCGGACGCAGCGAGGGCGCGGTATTAGTCGCGCTCTACGTCCTCTACGTCGGCGTGATCTGGTGGGCCGAGCGCAAACCGCCCGCGCTGGGCGAGGTGGGGGAACTGGCCGAGGCGCGCGAGAAGGCCGAAGCTGATGGAAAGCGACGCGTTGGGCGCGACTTGGCCATGGTATTGGTAGGTGTCGGCGCCATGGCTTGCGGCGCAACGCTGCTCGTCGAGGCGGTGCAGCGCCTCAGCGGCGTCGAGAGTACACAAACCCGCCTCGGGTTGACGCTGGTCGGCTTCGCGACCGGGTTCGAACTTGTCGTTCTGGCCTGGTCGGCTGCCCGGCGCGGTATCTCCGAGGCGGTGTTGGCGGGCGTTGTCGGCTCCTACGCCTACAACATGACGATGACGCTCGGCGCTGGCGCGCTTGCTCGACCCTTGACCCTGGCCGACGCCCGTATCTTGCACGTCCCGCTTGTCCTGATGCTCGGATCGCTGATCATGGTGGCGCTACTCGCCGCTCGCCATCGGCAGCTTGGGCGATCCGAGGGAGCGATCCTCCTCGCAGCCTACCCGATCTTCGTGTTAACAGTGCTGCTTGCGTAAGACGAGGACGCGCAGGATTTGGTTCGCTTCGCGGCGTAAAGTCAAGCGCTTGCCACGACGGAGTCCGTGTGCGCGTGAATACAAACTTTAGGACGGCGCGCAAGCGCCCCTGTGTGCCTTTCGATGGCAAGCCGATGGCGGATCTTTCCCTCACGCTCAGCCCGCAAACGCCAGCCGACCTCGCAGCTATCGAAAAGCTCGACGAGCGCGCTTTTGGGCCGGGCCGGTTCGCCCGCTCGGCGTACAGGCTGCGCGAAGGGGGCGAGCCGGACTACGCCTTGTCCTTCGTCGCGAGGGTCGGCACCTTGCTGGTCGGCGCCAACCGGATGACGCCAATTTTGTGCGCCAACCGGCCGGCGCTGCTGCTTGGCCCGCTGACGGTCGATCCGCCGTTTCGCGCGGGCGGAATCGGCGAAGAGCTGGTGATGAAATCGCTCGACGCCGCGCGGGCGGCGGGGCACGGATTGGTTCTGCTCGTCGGCGACATGTCCTATTATGGCCGGATGGGTTTCGCGCCGGTGCCGCCGGGCCGGCTCGTTTTCGCGGGGCCGGTCGATCCGGCACGTCTGCTCTATTGCGAACTCGTCGAAGGCGCCTTCGAAGGCGTGCAGGGAAAGGTGCGGCGGAGCCCCGCTTCTCCTTGAAGCCTCCGCGCTGTCGCGCGGGAGCGTTCGCGACGATCCTATGAGTGCCCTCGATCAAGAGGTTGCGGCGGCCGAAGTTTCCCGCCTGGTGACACCTCGTGTGGAAACGGCATGCCTGGCACGGAGCGTTTCCTGACGGAATCGCAAAAGGAGATTCCAACGCTCCCGCGACGGCTTTGGCGGGACACGTAAAATTTATCGTCCCGATCTGTAACCAAAACGGCGCCCAGGCGAATAACAGCTCAGGGGCGCAATTCCGGGCCACGGACCCGGCGCCCATTCCAACGAAGGACGCATAAGGCCATGCAAACCCAATCGTCCCATGTGCACCGCCACGCCTTACGCACGGCAAGCACCACCCTCGGGCTCTTTCTAACCGTGCTTGGCATCGCCGTCTTCTTCCGTCTCGCGAGTCCGGCGGCGGTGGAGCTCGCCAGGCCTATCAATCCTCCGCTTGCCGACCTGCCGAATTCCACCCCCAGCGGAACCGGAAGAGCGGTTTTTGCCGGCGGTTGTTTTTGGGGCGTTCAGGCGGTGTTCCAGCATACCTTGGGCGTGACGAGCGCGGTTTCGGGATATGCGGGCGGCACGCCGGCCGCCCCGAGCTATGAGCAGGTCAGCTCTGGCGCCACGGGGCACGCCGAATCTGTCGAGATTACCTTCGATCCGAAGCAGATTTCCTACGGCCGCCTGTTGCAGATCTATTTTTCGGTGGCGCACGACCCGACACAGTTGAACCGGCAGGACCCCGACGAGGGCACCCAGTACCGCTCCGAGATTTTCGCCACGAGCGACGCCCAGCAACGCACCGCCGAGGGCTATATCGCGGAACTCGACAAGGCGCGTGCCTTCCCGCGCCATATCGTGACCCAGGTGGAACGGCTGAAGGCTTTTTATCCCGCCGAGGCGTATCATCAGGATTATGCCACGCTGCATCCCGACAGCCCCTATATCGCGGCCTACGACCTGCCGAAAATCGCCAATTTGAAAAAGCTCTACCCGGAGTTTTACCGCGCGCAGGCGGTTCTCGTGGGCGGCGACCAACAATAAAGAGGAGTCTCGAAAATGCTGCGGCGCGATTTATTGTCGATGTTGGCAATGGCGGCGGTTGGCGGGACCGTCCTTCCTGCTTGGCTCCTCGCAGAAGCGGAGGAGCTGGAGGTGACCAAGACCGACGAGGAATGGCGGCGCCTGCTCACGCCAGCCCAGTATCAAGTGCTCCGGCATGAGGCCACCGAACCTGCTGGCAGCAGCCCGCTGCTTGACGAGCATCGCAAGGGCGTCTTCGTCTGTGCCGGCTGCGAGCTTCCGCTTTTCAAGTCGGAGACCAAGTTCGAGAGCGGGACCGGCTGGCCGAGTTTTTGGAGCCCGATCGAGGGCGCGGTGGGCATCAATGTTGACCGGAGTTTTCTGATGGAACGCACCGAGGTGCATTGCCGGCGTTGCGGCGGGCATCTTGGCCACGTCTTTAACGACGGCCCGCAACCGACTGGCCTGCGCTACTGCATGAACGGCGTTGCCCTGAAATTCATACCCGAAGGGAGCTGAGGGTTCGACCTAAGCGAGAGAAACACAACATGGCTCTTTTGATTTTGGCCTATCTGGCGGGCGTTCTTACGATCCTCAGTCCGTGTATCCTGCCCGTGCTGCCCTTCGTTTTCTCCCGCGCCGATCAGCCGTTCTTGCGAACGGGACTGCCTCTGCTCCTTGGCATGGCCGTCGCATTCATGGGCGTCGCGACGCTTGCCTCCGCCGGCGGCGGCTGGGCGGTCGAGACGAACCAGTACGGTCGCCTCGCGGCATTGGCGTTCCTTGCGCTGTTTGCCATGACTCTTTTATCGGAGCGACTTGCGCACTATCTCCTATCGCCCGTTCTGGCGCTGGGCCGGCGTCTGTCGTCGTCGATCACCGCCACCCCAGGACCCCTACCCTCCGCGCTCCTCGGCGTCGCCACGGGGTTGCTGTGGGCACCTTGCGCCGGTCCGATCCTCGGCCTCATCCTGACCGGCGCCGCGCTCAACGGCGCGAGCGCTTGGACCTCACTTCTGCTCCTGGCCTATGCCCTCGGCGCGGCGACATCCCTTGCCCTGGCGCTTTTGGCTGGCGGACGAATGCTGGCGTTTCTCAAGCGAACTTTTCGCGCCGGCGAATGGCTGCGCCGCGGTCTTGGAGTCGCCGTGCTTGCCGGCGTGGTTCTTGTCGCCGCCGGTTTGGATGCGCAGCTTCTTTCGCGGGTTTCGTTCCCAAGCACGGCGTCGATCGAAGAGACGCTGCTCAACTGGACTGGTGGACACGCGGCCGCCGCATCAACGACTGCCCCCATTGACGGTGCGGCGTCGCCAAGCGCCATCGCCTATGGCCGGCAGAGCCGGGTCTTGCCGCCGGCGCCGCGCATCGCTTCGCGCGCATTGATCGACGTCGTCTTCAAGAAGCCCTCGTTGGTTCAAGCCGAGGCCGGCCTCGTCACGAGGATCGCCGCGGGGACAAAGGCCGATCTGCCGGTGGAAGGCACGCTGCCTGGCTTTTCTGGCACTACCGAATGGTTGAATTCGCCGCCGCTGTCGCCGCAGGCTCTGCGCGGCAAGGTGGTGCTGGTCAATTTCTGGACGTTCAATTGTTTCAACTGCCTGAACGCGCTGCCTTATGTCCGGGCCTGGGCCGAGAAATACCGGGATCACGGCCTTGTCGTCATCGGTGTACACACGCCTGAACTCCCTTTCGAAAGGGATATCGGCAATGTGCGCAAGGCCGTCGCTCGATTGAAGATCGACTATCCCGTTGCCATCGACAATGGTTATGCGATCTGGAAGGCATTCGGTAACGAATATTGGCCGGCGATTTATTTCGTCGATGCGGAAGGGCGCATCCGCCATCACCATTTCGGCGAGCATGACTACGAGAATTCAGAGCGCGTCATTCAGAAGCTCCTGATGGAGGCCGGCAATCGCAATGTGCCGAGCGGCTTCGTGACGGCAAGCAACGCCGCTCCCTTGACGTTATCCGCGCTCCGGACGGATCTGCGCTAACGCATGAACGGCGTTGCCCTGAGATTCCTACCCGAAGGGAACCGAGGGTTCGACCTAAGCGGCCGGACCTCCCTTGTGAGCTTTGGGACCGGCGGTCCGGCTTCGGCCGGTCGCGTGGCCCCAAGACGCCGCCCCGGCCAGCCGCGAGCGGTGAACCAGAGTGCGCCAAACCCGGCGCCAACCATGAAGAGGACTAATGACCATGAAGATGAAATACGCCATCACCAGCTTTGCCGCTTTGGCCTTTGTTGTGGCAGGCTCAATGTACGCCGGCACCGCGTCCGCCGAGGACACGATGAAGTCGGAAACCCCGGCACAGGACCATATGAAGGGCGACGCCATGAAGGGCGATGCCATGAAAGGCGACCACATGAAGGGCGATGCCATGAAAGGCGACCACATGAAGGGCGACGCCATGAAGGGCGACGACGCCATGGGCGGCACACAAAAATAAAACCGGGCGAACGCCAGTCCGCTCCGGGCCTCGCGCCGGAGCGGGTTCGCGGACGTTAGATGGGCGACGAGAACCGGAAACAGGCCATGAGCGAAATTCGAGCAGCAGACTCAAGCAGGCCGTTGCGGCGCCCGCGCCGGCTGCTCGTTGAGCGGCACACCCGGATCAACCGGCTGACCCATTGGCTCAATCTCTTGTGCGTGGCGGTGCTGCTGATGAGCGGTCTGCAGATTTTCAACGCCCATCCGGCGCTTTATTGGGGACAGTCCGGCGCCGACGCCGACCGGCCGCTATTCGAGATCGGGGCGGACGATTCAGGCGACGGGCCGCCGGCGGGTGTCGTCCGGATCGGTTCATCGACATTCACAACGACCGGGATCCTCGGCGTCTCCCGCGACGCCAGCGGCGAGGTCGTGCCGCGCGGTTTTCCGCGGTGGGTGACGCTTCCCGGCTGGCGCGATCTCGCCTTTGGGCGCCGCTGGCATTTCTTTTTCGCCTGGGCATTTGTCGCGAACCTCTTGGTTTATCTCGCGGCTTGACTCGCCAGCGGGCATTTCTGGCGCGATCTGCTACCGGGCCGCGAGCAGCCGCGGCCGCGTGCTCTTCTCAAGGATCTCGCAAATCATCTGCGGCTGAAATTTCCGCGCGGCGCGGCGGCACGGCATTACAATCCCCAGAAACTGACCTATCTCGGCGTAATCTTCGTGCTGTTGCCAGTGATGATCCTGACCGGCCTCGCGATGTCGCCGGGGATGGATGCGATCGTGCCCTGGCTCATCGACCTGTTTGGCGGATGCCAATCCGCGCGGACGATCCATTTCATCGCAGCGGGCCTGATGGTGCTGTTCGTGTTCGTTCATGTCGCGATGGTGCTTCTGGCCGGACCGGTGAACGAGCTCCGCGCGATGATCACCGGACGGTTTGCCATTTTTGTCGAGGAAGATCATGGGTAACGTTCGGCTCGCCCGGCGCCGGTTTCTTGCGCTTTCCGCGGCAAGCCTCGGCGGCACGCTGCTCAGCAGCTGTGACCGGCTCTCTGGAGCCCCGGATTTCCAGGAGTTTCTTGCCTCGGCCGAGTGGCTGAGCTATCGCGTCCAGCGGCTGCTCGGCGGGGGCCACGCGCGCGCCCGCGAATTCACGGCCAGCGATGTGTCCCAGGTCTTCAAGGTGAATGGCACAACGATGCCCGAGGGCGAGGAATACGCGGCCTTGCGGGAAGGCAATTTTGCCGCTTGGCGGCTGCGCGTCGATGGGCTGGTCGCCAATCCTCTGGATTTGTCGCTCGCGGATTTGCGGAACCTGCCGCAGCGGGCGGACCCAGATCACCCGCCATGACTGCGTCGAAGGGTGGAGCGCGATCGGCAAATGGCAGGGTGTTCCGCTAGCTATCGTGCTCGTGCGAGCGGCGCTTCTCCCGGCCGCCCGGTTCGCGGTCTTCCACTGCGCCGACGTTCTTGAACAAACGCTCGACGGGACCGGGCAGTATTACGAAAGCATCGATCTGATCGACGCTTTCCATTCGCAAACCATTCTTGCGCAGCGGCGTAATGTTCGGCCGCCTTCTTCTTTTCCTCTATTTTAATAAGTTGGTTCAGTTGCTGTGCTTGCCCATTCAGGTCAGAACGAAGACCGGCGATTATGCTGCTGGCTTCGGCGATATGTGTTTGCGCCGCTTGGACACGCTCGGCTGCCTCTCGTTCTTCCTTGCAGTGGGACGCCAGTCAACGAAGTATTTGCCGACGACCTTTGCACTTATGGTTCGGATTGATCCTCAGTGAGCAAGCGACTGGTGAGAACTTGAACGAGCGCCCGAAGCAGATCACGAAAAATCGTTACAATCATGCCTAGGCTCCCAACATCCTGCGACTCCGAAAATCGAATCAAGTTTTGACTTCTCATGGCCCTTGTTATCACGGCATCTTATACAGATGGACATAAGAACTGACGAGGACCCCCATTTTGGTACCATTGGCAAAGAGCGTAGACAGTCCGCATGATTAAGAAGCTAAGCAAAGCCAAAAGGCCAACCAACGCGACCGCGAGCGATTGCGTAATCCCGCCAGCGATTCCTGTTGAGGCCTTGTCAGGCTTCATGTTCGAACACGACGAAACTAAAGCCGATGAAATTGCCGCTTATGTGGAACGCCAGTCGCCGGGGGAAACTGTCAAACACGCCGAAAAAGTGATGACCGAGCACATTCTCGGGAGGAAGTATGAGTGCTGGGACGTTCGGACAAATAAAGCCCGCCTTTGGGTGATCATGCCAAGCACGAATCTCTATGATCAAAAACTATTTCCGAGCCTCGACTACACCCTGTCATTCCACCTCGGAATTGTGGCTCGCCTCATGGCCCGGCACGAACCAGATACCGGCGCTTTGGAGCAAATGACGCTGCTCGCTGCTTGGCGACGGTGGGAGCAGGCAGGGCAGGCATTGAATAAAGCTGAAGAACCGGAAGCCTTCCAGTCGGTGGGCATGCTCTGCCGCGAGTGCTTGATCGCGATGGTTCGCGCTTTGGCGCTGCCGGAAATGGTTCCTGAGGACACTGACGCGCCCAAGGAAGCCGACGTAGTTGGCTGGTGTGCTCTCATCGCCGATCGGGTTGCGCAGGGTCCCAGCGCAAGCCGGGTGCGCGGATACTTAAAAGCAATCTCAAAAGCAGGCTGGGAGCTCGTCAACTGGCTTACACACGCGCACGGTGCAACGCGAGCCGATGGCCTGTTTGCGCACGAGCTAACCCAGCACATCTTGGCTATGTTTGGAACGGCTATGCTGCGCCATAGGCAAGGCATTCCAGGCCACTGCGAGGCCTGCGGATCGTATCAATTCGAATTATGGGCTGATCAGCCCGGCATCCCGATGAAACCGCGCTGCTGTTCTTGTGGGTGGATGAAAGGCGACGTTGAGCCGTCACGCTGAATTCTCGAATTTCGCACAAAGGATCGACGTCTTAGGACTGCTCCTACTGCAACGCGGACGTCATTCGAACTGACCACCGCCAGGCGCTGGGCGCGTTAGGACGGAAGGCCCCAGAAGGCAAAAATGATCCGGGCCAAAAGAAAGAGCGAGGCAAAGGTTAGCAAAACAACAACCAACGAACGGGCCTGCTCGCCGGACCGGTCAGGAAAATTCCTTTTGAAGCTGTCCCAATACCGCCGCCACCAAGACGAATTTGGCGGCGGATGATGCAGACGTAAAGGCGACATGAAAAGTTCTCCGCTCACCACCCGATCCGCAAAACTGTCCATGAAGCCCATCAGCGCGGACCCAGCCTCCTCACGCCTTGCCGAGCCAGCGCACAACGGTATCTTCGAGCATCTCGAATGTCGCTCCATAACGGGCGACGAACATAAAAGCAGCCGCCAACACAATCCCAACCGCGACCATTGCCCCACCTATCAACAAAATCCGGTCCATCGTCATTCCTCCTCATCATCGTGGTCGTGCATTTTAATTATTATAGCTAAGCCGGCCCAACTGCGCAGCAAACTAGCACGTCATCCGGGGAATGCGCGTCAAAAGCCTGTTTCAAAAGTTTCGCCCTTCATCCTGGGGCGGGTTCGATGAGCCCGTCTCAAAAGATGAGGGCTCGGGGTTCCGGTCTAGCCGGAAAGGAAAATTTTGAAAATTACAGGGCCAAAGCTAGATACTATCGCATTATTTCGCTCGCTCCAAATCCCCGCGCCGCACTTCGCCGCCGCCTCGCGAAATACGCACGCGACAACACACGGCTAAAACCTCGGAATATCCGGGAACGGCAGCTCGCCTCCGTGCACATGCATCCGGCCCAGCTCCGCGCAGCGATGCAGCACGGGAAACACTTTTCCCGGATTGAGCAGCTGCTTCTCGTCGAACGCGGATTTGACCGCAATTTGCTGGGCGAGATCGATGTCGTTGAACATTTCTGGCATCAGATCGCGTTTTTCGACGCCAACGCCATGTTCGCCGGTCAACACACCGCCGACCGCAACGCATAGGCGCAAAATATCCGCGCCAAAATTTTCCGCGCGCGTGAGTTCGCCGGGCTTGTTGGCATCGTAAAGGATCAACGGATGCAAATTACCATCGCCCGCGTGAAAAACATTGGCGACGCGTAAACCATGGCGCTCCGATAATTTACGCATCCCTGAGAGAACTTTTGCCAATTCCTTGCGTGGGATCGTGCCGTCCATGCAATAATAATCGGGCGAGATGCGGCCGACCGCCGGGAAAGCCGCCTTGCGTCCGGCCCAGAACACGCGGCGCTCGGCCTCGGAGGCGGAAATCCGGCATTGCGCGGCGCCATGCGCCAGGGCGATTTTTTCGACGAGACCAACAAGATGATCGACCTCGACAGGGGGGCCGTCGAGCTCGACAATCAAAAGCGCCTCGGCCTCGCGCGGATAGCCGGCATGGACAAAATCTTCCGCCGCCTCGATCGCGGGCTTGTCCATCATTTCCATGCCGCCCGGAATAATGCCGGCCGCGATAATGCCGGCGACGCAGGCCCCCGCCGATTCGCTGGAGTCGAATGCAATCAGCAACGCGCGGGCCGATTCCGGCGCGCGGAGAATCCGCACGGTGACCTCGGTCACGACGCCGAGCATGCCCTCGGAGCCGATGACAAGCGCGAGAAGATCGTAGCCCGCTTGGTCGAGATGGCGCCCGCCGAGCCGGACGGCCTCGCCGGTCATCAGCACCATCTCGCAGCCCAGGACATTGTTGGTGGTGAGGCCGTATTTGAGGCAATGCACGCCACCCGAATTCTCCGCGACATTGCCGCCGATCGAGCAGGCGATTTGCGAGGAGGGATCGGGCGCGTAATAAAAGCCTTGCGCCTCGACCGCGCGGGTGATCGCGAGATTGGTGACGCCTGGCTCGACAATCGCGAACCGGTTGTCGAAATCGATCTCCTTGATCTTGTTGAATTTCATCATGGAAAGGAGAACGCCGTCCGCGAGCGGCAGGGCGCCGCCCGACAGCGAGGTTCCGGCGCCGCGCGGAACCACCTTCACGTTATTCTCGTGGCAGTAAGCGAGCACGGCGCGAACCTGCGCGACGCTGTCTGGCAGGACCACGACCATGGGCAAGGCCCGGTAGGCGGTCAGGCCGTCGCTTTCGTAAGGCCGCCGGCCGGTCTCTTGTTCGATGACGCCTTCGCCAGGAACAATGCGCCGCAACGCGGCGACAATTTTTGCGCGCCGCGCGAGAATGGTTTCATCGACGTCCATTGGTTTCATTTCCCGTAAACCTCCGAAGTTCAAGCGCCTTGCCCGGCCCGCGGCGGCCAGCGTCAATCCATAAACGGCTTGATATTACGGCAAAAAGTCAGTTTTGAGAAGCTTACGCCCGAGCCTTGCGTTCAGGTGCCCTGAGTCTTATAAGCACCTCCATTCCACACGCGGAACGCGCGGCCCTGCTTAAGGGCCGCTCCCGGTGGCCTCCTCCTCTTTGGAACTTAAAGGGGAGAGGTCCATAACGATCTGCGGCGGCCTTAACCGGAGAACAATTGACCATGGCCTTGCCTGAATTCACGATGCGCGGTCTCCTCGAATCCGGGGCTCATTTCGGGCATCAGTCGCACCGCTGGAACCCGAAAATGGCGCCGTTCATTTTCGGGGCCCGCAACAATATCCATATCATCGATCTTGCCCAGACGGTGCCGTTGCTGCATCAGGCCTTGAAGGCGATCTCCGATACAGTCGCGAGGGGCGGCCGAGTGCTTTTCGTCGGCACCAAACGGCAAGCCCAGGACGCGATCGCCGACACCGCGAAAAGATCGGCGCAATATTACATCAATTCGCGCTGGCTTGGCGGCATGTTGACGAATTGGAAGACGATTTCAGCCTCGATCCAGCGTCTGCGCAAGGTGGACGAACTGCTTGGTGGCGCCGCCGCCGGACTGACCAAGAAAGAGCGCCTGATGATATCGCGCGAACGCGACAAGCTCGAAAAGGCGCTCGGCGGCATTAAGGACATGGGCGGTACCCCGGATCTGATCTTCGTGATCGACACCAACAAGGAGCAATTGGCGATCAAGGAGGCACAGCGGCTGCGTATTCCGGTGGTGGCGATCCTCGACACCAATTCGAATCCGGACGGGATCACCTATCCTGTCCCAGGCAACGACGATGCTGGCCGGGCGATCGCCCTCTATTGCGATCTCGCCGCTCGCGCGGTTATCGACGGCATTTCGCGTGCGCAAGGTTCGGTCCGCGTCGATTTGGGCGAAATGGAACTCCCGGCTGCCGAGGAACCACCCGCCGGCGATGGCGTGGTGGGCGACGGTCATGATTCGCCTGGAGACCTTTTCGAGCTTCTTACCGCGCCGCGCGGCGCCCCAGACGATCTCGCCAAATTGCCGGGCATCGGACCGGAAATCGTCAAGAAGCTCAACGATGCCGGAATTTATCATTATTGGCAGATCGCCGTCATGACGCCGGAAAACGCCGCCAAGATCGATCATGATCTCAAGCTTGCCGGCCGCATCGAACGCGACGGCTGGATCGATCTCGCGCGGGGTCTCGTCACTGGCTGAAGCATTGGCTCTCGAGTTAGCCGAATGATTGGGTGATTCGCGGGCGTTCCGGATCCCCCCGTCGGTGAGTCGGCCGCCCGGAAGCGCCTGCCGGAAGATGAAGGAAGACCGATATGGCGAACGTCACCGCGGCGATGGTGAAGGATCTTCGCGAGAAGACCGGCGCCGGCATGATGGATTGCAAGAATGCCCTCGGCGAAACCGGGGGCGAAATCGAAGCGGCGATCGACTGGCTGCGCAAGAAGGGGCTTTCCAAGGCGGCCAAGAAATCCGGCCGGATCGCCGCCGAGGGACTCGTCGCCGTTCTAATCCGTGGCTTCGACGGGGTGGTTGTCGAGTTCAATTCCGAGACGGATTTCGTTGCCAGGAACACGGAGTTTCAGGCGCTGGCCAGGAACATTGCGCGGGTTGCCGTCGAAACCGGGACGACCGATGTCCAGGCTTTGAAGGCCGCTACCTGTCCTGGCGGCGGGACCCTCGACGACGCGATCGCCAATGCCATCTCCACGATCGGCGAAAACATAACGTTGCGGCGCGCCGCCGCCGTGCATGTCGGCCAAGGGTTCATTGGCCAATATGTCCATAATGCGGTATCCGAGGGCCTTGGAAAGATCGGTGTTCTCGTTGGCCTGGAGTCGAAGGGCGATGCACAAGCGCTAGCGCCGCTCGGACGCTTGATCGCTCTTCATGTCGCGGCGGCAAATCCGCTCGCTCTGGATAGAGCGGGCCTCGATCCGGCCGCCGTCGCGCGCGAAAGAGCGGTGCTCGCCGGCAAGAATGCGGGCAAGGCCGCGGATGTGCTCGATAGAATCGTCGAGTCCGGGTTGAAAACATACTTCAAGGAAGTTTGTCTTCTCGATCAGCCCTCGATCCATGCCGAACATGGGGACAAGACGATCGGCCAGGCCGTTAAGGAGGCGGAAAAGATTGCCGGGACGGCAATCAGCTTGAAGAGTTTCGTGCGCTATGCCCTCGGCGAAGGAATCGAGAAGCCGGACCCGGATTTCGCGGCGGAAGTCGCCGCCGCCAGAGGCGAAATCTGAGCGGCTAAATCCGGTGCATCAATCGCGGCCGCTTAGTAACGGGCGGCCGGTTACGCGGGCGCGGTCTGCCGCCGGTCGCTGAAAGGCCGGGCACATTCGCCGATGCGCTTGCCTACTATTGTTTATATTTGACTTGCAGCGGATTTCGCGGGAGGCTCGAAAAGCTACGTGGCCGCAGCGGCTCCGGGCGCCTCGCGATAAAGACTTCCAAGGAGAATACCAATGTTGGTTCGCCGTTCCTTATTGCTCGGGTTCTCCATGGCTTCGGCCGTGTTCGGTTTGGTGCTGTCAAGCGACAGTTGGGCCCAAGACGTACGCCACCTATGCAGCGAAAAATACCAGGCCGCCAAGGCGGCGGGCACGTTGAACGGTGAAACCTGGCCGCAATTTTATAGTAGGTGCACGGCCGACGCCAAGGCGAACCCGCCCGCGGCCGCGGCGGCTCCGGCAGCCGCGCCGCCTCTCGACGTACGCCACATTTGCAGTGAAAAATACCAGGCCGCCAAGGCGGCGGGGACATTGAACGGCGAAGCGTGGCCGCAATTTTACAGCCGGTGCACGACCGAAACCAAGGCGAATCCGCCCGCGGCCGAGGTAGCTCCGCCCCCGGCACCTGCGCCCGTTGTCGCCGCGCCGCCACCCCCGGCTCCGGCTCCCATCGTCGCGGCGCCGCCGCCTGTCGCCGCACCAGCGCCGCCGCCTGTCGCCGCACCAGCGCCGCCCGTCGCCGCGACGCCGGCCGTCACGCCGCCTGCGGTCAATCCGCTCAAGAAACCCACGACGAAGCCGATGGCGCCTGCCGCGGCGGCGGCGCCAAGTACCGCCGTCTTTCCCACCGCCATTGCACCGGCCTATGCCGGCGAAAAGCCAGGTAGGGCTCGCATGAAAACCTGCGACGATCAATATAAGGCGAACAAAGCAACCAATGCCAATGGCGGCCTGAAATGGATCCAAAAGGGTGGCGGCTATTGGAGCGAGTGCAACAAGCGTCTGAAAGGGTAACGCCGCGTCAGGACCACGGAAGGAGAAACGCGGGGTCGGATTTTATTCCGGTCCCGCGCGGCCTAGACAAAATAAGCGTAGGCCGCGCCGAATGAGCCTAGCACGCCCAGCGCAAGGGCTGCATACCACGGCCAACGCTGGCCCCGTACGATGATTGCGATGGTCGCGATCGCTATCGCCACATGAAGAAGCGTTACGGCAACCGTCAAAATATGATGGCGGTTTTCGTGACGTTCGCTGTCCCCCAGCTTTTCCTCGGCTTGACGTTCAAGCGCCTGACCTTTGGCGAACAGCTCCTGTTCGTCCACGCCGTACCTATCCGCCTGTTTTTTGAAGTCGGCGGCCGCCGGCCCCGAGTTTGCCGCGGCGATGGCGTAAAGATTCTTCTTGATACTTTTTGCCTGATAAAAATTCCACGTGTCGGTTGCTTTGTTCTGCAACAGCACCGCGGCGTTCTTGTCGCCTATGGCATCCGCGGTTTCGAGCGTCTCGAGACTGCCGACGGTCGCGGCGATGACGGCAAGGATCGCAATCGTGATTGATACTTGCGTGAGAAATGGATCGCCCAAAAGAGAAGCATGCTCGGCGTGTTCGGCGTGCTCGAAATGCTCAACTGATGATTCAGACATGAACCAACTCCTCGCGCTGGAAACCGGGGGGTTGTACCGCGATGCCGGTATGAGGGCAATTAAAGGCCGGCGCGAGGCCAAAATTCCGCGCGTCCGGCATGCGCGCTTTTCGCGCTTCGGAAATGTCCGGCGTTTTAATGGACAGAGGAAGCCGGGAAATCTATAAATTGACCGGGGGGGCACGAATGCGCGAGGTCCCGCCGAATAAAGGCGTTGGCAAGAAATCATGCAGGACACCCGCCAAGAAGACGCCGGCATCGCGGATCGCTTGTCTCAATCGGCGCTTCACCGCCGTACCATGGTCGATTGCCAGATCCGGACTTTCGACGTGACCGACCAACAGCTGTTGGCGCGTATGCTGGAAGTCCCACGCGAGCATTTCCTCCCCGGGGAGCTAGCGCAGCTCGCTTATTCCGATATTGGGCTGCAACTAACGCCCGCCGGACCTGGCGGAGAACGGCGCACGCTCTTGCCGCCGCTTGTTCTCGCGCGCCTTATCCAAGGGGCCGGCGTGGTATCGACCGGCACCGTGCTCGATGTAGGGGCCGCGACTGGCTATTCGTCGGCGCTCCTCGCCGGTCTCGCGGGGCGTGTCGTGGCGCTCGAATCGGAGCGCTCCTTGTATCATGCGTTGCGGTCCAATCTCGACGCCTTCGGCTTGGCGAAGGTTCAAACCAACCTGGCCCCGCTTGCGGAAGGCGCGCCCAAGGAAGCGCCATTCGACCTGATTTTCATCAATGGCGCGGTCGAGGCCAATCTCGAGGCGCTGTTTGCGCAACTGAAGGACGGCGGGCGTCTGGTCGCCATCAGGCCCCTTCCCGGCGATCCCACCGGGCGCGCGGGCAAAGCCGTGCGCTACGAGAAGATCGACGGCGGGAAGGGATATCGCGTCTTGTTTGACGCATCCGCCCCGGTCCTCGAAGCTTTCCGGAAGGACGCGCAATTCACATTTTTTTGAGAGTGCGGAACGCCTTGCATCCGATTCCGCGCAAATGCAAGGGGTTACGCGAGGTGTCACATTTTTGCGACGGATTTGCGATTTCTCGTGCAATTGTCGGGCAGGCGGTACGCCGGGCGTCTTAAGCGAGTAAGCTTCCGCCCCAGCAGGCCGTTCAAAGCTTCCCGCCGGGGGCCGCGAGGGGGACCATGCTCCGGTTGCGCAAAGCCGGTGCGGCGAGTCTGTAAATTAGGGATTGGTTTCCTTCGATGCTCCGTGCCGTCTTAATTCGTGTCCATTTCAACGTGCGGCCGGTACTGGCGGGGATTGGGGGCGCCTTGATCGTCATGGCGTTGCCGCCTAGTACCTCGCCCGGCCGGGCGGAAACAATGTCGAGCGCCTTGGCGCGCGCCTACGCCGGCAACCCGGACTTGAATCAGCAGCGCGCCGGGGTCC
>JALZAY010000025.1 GCA_030948025.1 Pseudomonadota bacterium | reverse complement strand
CATCCGATCCAAGCTGATTTTCGGTCTTAAGCATACTTTCCAATTTAGTTCTTGTTTTCTCGAGCATTTTCCATGCACTCGACTGAGAGAGGCAGGCTAAAATCGGCTGTTGGCGTGGAATGGCCGGTCAATTGCTTGGCTTTTCCGACCAGAGTTGCGTCAGCTGGGGGCGAGGCGTGGAGGCGAGCGCCGCCGCAACCCGTACTCCCTGAATTTTTCAATCGTCTTTTCGATCTCGTCATCTCCGGCCACAAGCGGGGTCCCTAGCTGAAGCGCGACCGGTTCCCCGGCGCGCCGGCTTCACTAATGCACCCAGAATGCGGCTTTGCAATCCCTCGTCATCGTACGATCACATTCTTGAATTGCCACGGATCTTGCCTGTCGATGTCCTCGGCAAACAAAACCGCGCGGCCTTCGAGCGGAGTCCAATCCGTATAGTGCCCCGTCACCGGGCCGAGGTAAGGCAGCTGCACTTCGAGACAGCGGCGAAAGTCGAGTTCGTCGGCTTCGATAATGCCCGCTCGCGGATTTTCGAGCGCCCACACCATGCCGGCAAGCACGGCCGAGGTCACCTGGAGCCCGGTGGCGTTTTGATAGGGCGCGAGCCGCCGCGTCTCCTCGATCGAAAGCCGCGAGCCGTACCAATAGGCATTCTTCGCATGGCCATAAAGCAAAACGCCGAGTTCGTCGATCCCATCGACAATTTCGTTCTCGTCGAGAATGTGGGACTCTTCCTGCGGCTGCCATTGGTGCCCCGCCATCTCGTCGAGCGACAACACAGCGGCGTCGGCCGGCCGGTAGGCGTAGTGGCACGTTGGCCGGTAAACGACCTCTGCTCCCTCGCGCAGGGTCAGGAAATCGGCGATCGAGATCGACTCATTATGGGTGATGAGCCAGCCGTGCTGCGCCTTGGCCGCCGGTGTCCAGGACCGTACCCGCGTGCCCGCGCCGGGGCGCAGCAAATAAATCGCGCAATCCGGTCCGAAGGGGTGCCGTTTGGCTTCCGGCGGCATATGTTTTTCATGCGTTCCCCAGCCGAGTTCGGCGGGCTGCAGACCCTCCGAGATAAAGCCCTCGACAGACCAGGTATTGACGAAAACGCCGCGCGGCTTCGGCGTCGTCGCGCGCTGGGTATCGCATTCGGCAATGTGGATGCCCTTGACGCCGGCCTTTTGCGCGAGCCGCGCCCAGTCCTCGCGCGTCGATGGCTGCCCGGAGTCGATGCCGCAATCGGCCGCGACGTTCAACAGCGCCAGCTTGACAAACCAAGAGACCATGCCCGGATTGGCGCCGCAGCAAGATATCGCGGTAGGGCCTGCCCCTAGCGCGCGGCGAAGATCGAGGACGCCTTCGCGCAAGGCATAGTTCGACCGCTCGGAAGCGGTCAGCCGCGTGTCGGTGTAAAATCCAACCCAAGGCTCGGCGACAGTATCGACATAAAGCGCGCCGAGTTCATGACAAAGCCGCATGATCGCGGCCGAGGACACATCGACGGAGAGGTTGACGACAAAGGCCTGGCCGCCGCCCCGCGCGAGAAGCGGTTTTAAGAGATCGACGAAATCGTCCCGCCGGAGCGCTTTTTTAATGAAAGCTATGCCCCGCGCATCGAGAAGATGGCGATCCTTATCCTTGGGGTCGATCACCGTGAACCGCGATTTGTCGAATTTGAAATGACGTTCGATAAGCGGCAGCACACCACGCCCGATCGAGCCAAAACCGATCATGACAATTGGACCTGTAATCGTGCCATGCACGGGCCATTGCGACATTGGTTTTTCTCCGGAGTGGTCGAGGGAATGCGCGCCGCGTTCAGCGGTACTAGAGGGAGCCGCGAGCTTCAAGCCAGCGGCTCCTTGAAACTTCAACGTTGTCCAAATGCCCGGCCGGGCCGGACGGGACCGCTCAAGCGGCGCGGCGGAACGCGATCGCCCCACGATACGCCGGAAGATCGCGCGCGCCGGCGGCGACCACGAAACCTCGCGCCGCTTTCAACGCGCCGCCTTTGAGTTCGAGCCCGAGGAAACGCGCTTCATCGACGGGGCCGGGAAGAGAAAGCCCAAGCGTATGGCGGCGGGAAAAGCCGACGGGTTCGTAATAAGGCGCGTCGCCGACGAGCAGGACGGCCTTGTGCCCGGCGCTCGCCGCACGGAACAAAGCTTCCGCCATGAGCCGGCGGCCAAGTCCACGCGAACGATAAGCCTTGGCAACGGCAAGCGGACCAAGCAGAAGCGCTTGTACCTCGCCAGCCAGGATATGCCACATCCGCACGGTGCCGATTAGTTTCCCCGCGTCCTTCGCCGCCAGCGCGAGGCCTTGCGCGGGCAAACGGCCCTCGCGCAGGCGCTCGGCGGTCTTGCCGGAACGCGCGGCGCCGAACGCTTCGTCGAGCAAGTGTTCCCGTGCCCAGGAATCGGCTGGCGATTCGCTGGCGATAGTGAGGTTTGGTTTGCCAACAACTCCGGCAAAAGCTGGAGCTCGCACGTCGAAATTCGAGATCGAGGTCATCCGAGCCTCCGCCGGCCGTTGTAGGGATTGCGCGCGACGACCTCGCACCAGGCCAGGGCTCGATCGTCGAGCGTCTGCCGGCCGTCCGGGACAGGGATTTGGGTGAGTGCGGCGGAGCCGTTTCTCCGGCGCGCGGGATTTTGGCGGCGCCGTCTAAATCACATAGGACTTGAGCGGCGGGAAGCCGTTGAACCCAACCGAGGAATAAGTCGCCGTATAAGCACCCGTCCCTTCGATCAGCACTTTCGACCCGATTTCGAGGCCAATGGGAAGGAAATAGGGTTCCTTCTCATAGAGCACATCGACGGAATCGCAGCTTGGCCCGGCAATCACGCAAGGCTCGGTTGTATCTCCATCGAACGCGGTCCGGATCGGATAGCGGATCATTTCGTCCATCGTCTCGGCGAGGCCGTTGAACCTGCCGATGTCGAGATAAACCCATTTCACCTTGTCGTCGTCCGACTTCCTCGAGATCAGCACCACTTCCGCCTCGATCACTCCGGCATTGCCGACCATGCCGCGGCCGGGCTCGATGATCGTTTCGGGAATATGGTTGCCGAAATGGCGGTGCAGCGAATGCAAGATTGCCTGCGCGTAGGTCTTCACCGCCGGCACATTCTTCACATACTTCGCCGGAAACCCGCCGCCGAGATTGACCATCTGCAAAACGATGCCACGCTCCGCCAAGTCACAAAAGATCGCCGCCGCCGCCTTCAAAGCGCCGTCCCACATGCGCGGATCGCGCTGTTGCGAGCCGACATGAAAAGAAAGGCCGAAGGCGATAAGCCCCAGCCGATGTGCATGTTCGAGAACGCGCGGCGCCATTTCCGGCGCGCAGCCGAATTTTCGCGACAGCGGCCATTCGGCGCCGTCGCCGTCGCACAACATGCGGCAAAACACCTTCGCCCCAGGCGCCGCGCGGGCCATTTTTTCGACTTCGGCCTCGCAATCCACCGCGAACAGGCGCACGCCAAGTTCAAAGGCGCGCTTTATGTCACGCTCCTTCTTGATCGTATTGCCATAGCTGATGCGGTCCGCGCCCGCGCCCGCCGCCAGCACCTGTTCGATCTCGACGACCGAGGCGGTGTCGAAACAGGAGCCAAGACGCGCCAGCAATTCGAGGACCCTTGGATCGGGATTGGCCTTCACGGCGTAGAACACGCGGGTGTCGGGCAACGCCTTGGCGAAGGACGCATAATTGTCGCGCACGACATCGAGGTCGAGCACCAGGCACGGCCCATCCTCGCGGCGGTTGCGGAGGAATTCCAAAATACGATCGGTCATCGCGGCATCCCTTCGAAGGGCGCGGACCTCCGCGCCGGAACGAACAAGCTTTGGGTGAATGACGATGCCGCATGGGCGCCCGCGCTATGGAGACGCGACCGCTTCAGTTGACCGCCATCCGCGACCGGCGCCCCCAAGACAAATGCCTAAAGGACCACGCGCGGTCTGATGCTGCGCCGTCGGACATTCCCACCCTGGACAAGGCGGATTGCGCCGTCCAAAGTGTTCATGGCCATCGCTTGGATTGGGATGAGATCCCGTTCCGCACGCCCGGCAAGAAAGACTAGCCTCTTCGGTAAGCCAGCTTTGGAGGCTGGCAGAGACGAAAAAGCCCGGTCCGTCGTTGCTTTAAGTCGCGTCCCCCGTTTGGCGGGGTTCGCCGGTTCGCCTCCGGCTGCCGGTCCTTTTTAGGCGGTTAACCGGCCTCTTGTCCGGATCCCCGCCAACCGACACACGACCACAGGCACGTGCGAAATTGGGCAGAGCCAGAAATATGCGATTCGCCGCGCATTACAAGAGGTCTTTTCAAAAAATTCGTGGCTGACCGGATGCGAATGGTTAAATCTTACTTAGCGCGATGGCACCGCATTGTCCGTCAGACGCCTTCATCGTGATAAAAGCGGCCGCAATAGCGTCGGCGGTAGTACACCAACGGCGCCATCCCAATCACGATGGAGCCGATACTGAGGAATGAAACGCGCCAGCCAAGGTGCGGCAGCTGGTAGATTCCGACCCCGGCGACGAAGAGCGCCGATGTCAACGGGACGACCACAGCGAATGCGAGTGTCCTCCAACCGGTGCGCATCGACTTGCGGTAATGCCAGGAACAGGCGATGCCAGCAAGAGCATAATAGAAGGCGACTTGCACCCCTATCGCATTGATGAGGCCGCTCATCAATGCGTTGATGGAAGGCACAGTAGCCGAGCCGGCGAACAAAAGAAGCGAGACACCAGCGACAGCGAAGCCCGCGATCCAAGGCGTCTGAAAGCGCGGATGGAGCTTGCCCATTGTTTCGCCGATCACCCGGTCGCGCGCCATGGAAAACAACAGCCTCGTGCACTGGAGGAGCTGCGTTTCGATCGTCGCGACGGCGCTGACCAAAACCGCCAGCACGGCGATGGCGCTCCACGGCGCCGGGAGCGCCGCGACGCCAAGGGCCGGGAGCAAATTGCCGCCATGCGCCTCGATCTCGCTCGGCGTCAGAGCCATCTGGACCGCGACCTGCGCCAGGAGAAACAGGGCGATGGTCACCACCACGCCTAGGATGCAGGCGATCCCGGCCGTGTCGGCACCGGCCGTCTCTTCCGCGAGGTTGGCGGATACGTCCCAACCGAAATAATAGAAAAGCGCGACTAGCATTCCGGCCGAAAATGATTGGACTGTGCCGAAAGTCGAAGGGAAAAACCAATCCCAGGAGAAGGCGGCGGCCGGCACGCCGCGTGCGTTAAAGATCGCGAGACCGCATACGAGAATGACGGCGCTGACCTCGACCAAAGTCAAAACCACCTGCGCCTTGGCGCTCGCCGTGATGCCGAAGGTGACAAGCGCTAGCACGCCGAGGAACCAGGCGGCCCCGGCGGCGGTCACCCACACAACGTCGTGGCTCCGGCCGGGCGCGAAAAGGTCGAGCGTCGCCTCTCCCGCCGGGAGCGCCGCGGTGACATTGAAGATCGTCGAGGTACTGAGGAGCGCCCACCCGGCAAGAAAGCCCAGCGCCGGGTGCATCGCGCGGCCAACCCAGGCATAGGCCGCGCCGGCGTCCGGTCGCCACCGGTTCAAATAAGCGAACGCGACGGCGATGCCTATGATTGGCAGCGCCGCGATCCAGAGTGCCGCCGGTCCGGCGACCCCGGCCGCGGCAACGAGGGCGGCGGTGGTGACGGTAATCGAATAGGCCGGAGCCGAGCCCGCGATGGCCATCATAAGCGCGTCGAGAAATCCAAGCGCTCCCTTTTTCAGCGAACGTTCCAATGAAATACTCCGGCTGATGCGAACGCGGATGGCGATTCGTCACTTTTTAGGGGGAAGACCAAGACCCTCATAACAATCGAGGGCGCAAAGGGGAGCGGGTTAGGCGCGTGCCGCTCGGAGCGAGCCGCCTAATCAGCTGTCGCGGTCACCGCTTTCCCCAGGTTTTCTGAGAAATGAAGACGATGAACCGGGAAAACTGCGCCGAGGCCAAACCGGCGAGGCGGTGGGTGGCGATGGCCACGGCGCCCTCTGGTCGCGCTTCTTCGGATTTCGACCGAAGCAAAAGGGCAAGAGGTGGAAAAACGGCGACCGTTATGACGGCCGCGCCCACGAGGGCGGATGCATTCTCGGGCAGCATGTCGCCCGTTCGCACGCCCAAATACGTCACCGCGACGACAAGCGGCAGCGTGGTGGCGGAAAAGAGCGCAAGCGGAAGCAGATCGCGCTCCGGGAGCACGTGTTTATACAAGAAAATCGGAACAAAGCGGATGACGAGAAAGCCCGCGCAAAAGAGGATAAGCCGGGCAAGGCTCGCCGGACTGGTCACGAGCGCGGGGAGGTCGAATTCGACGCCGCTCGTTATGAAAAACAATGGAATCAAAAATCCCGAGCCGATCGATGTCAGGCGATACTGGAGTATCTCCACCTTGGTCAGCATTGCGATCATCATTCCGGCCGTATAGGCGCCGAGAACCATCTCCATGCCGAGTTTATTGGCGAGCGAGATGAACCCAAGGAGAATCAAGATCGAAATTCGGACCGGCAGAACGGAGCTATCGCCCATCCAGCGGGCGATCATGCGCGACAGTCTCTCCGAGCGCAGGCTTCTTGCGAAAAAGAGCGCTTCGATCGCGGTTGCCAGAAAAACCATGCTCAATAGCGTCTGATGCAAATAGTTGTGCTCATGAGACAGCACCACCGCGATCAGGATAATGGGGCCGAGTTCGCCTATCGCCGCCGCGCCGAGGACATAACGGCCAAAATCGCTGTTGAGGTCGCCGGTTTGGCGGAGAATAGGAATGAGGATGCCGAATGAGGTCGTCGGCAACACAAGCGCGACGAGCAAAGGCGCGCGCACCAGTCCCAAGATATAAAGCAGTCCTATAAAAGCGCTGGTCAAGCCTAATGAAACGAGCCAGGCGAGTGCGCCAAGACGAAGCGGCGCGGTTCCAATTTTGTCTGGGTTGAACTCGAACCCCGCCTGGAAAAACAAGAATATAAGGCCGAATTCCGCGAGAAATCCGATGGCGCCCTCGCTCGTAACCCAACCGGCGCCACTTGGGCCGATCAATATTCCGAGCACCAATTCCAGGACAACCACGGGCGTTCGAATTAGCGCCGGCAAACGGGCGAGCAACGGCGCGAGAACAGCGATGAAGCCAATGATAAAAAGAGCATGAATCTCGCTCATGATAGTACCTTTCGGCGGATCGCGGCGACCTCAATCCTCAAGCGGCCGAATGCGCGTCATCTTCGAACAATGGATGGCGAGCCTGTTGAGAGCTAGATTGCCGCTGTCGCCGGATTTTGGCAACTCCGGACTCCCATGCAGGCAAGCCAGTAACAACGGCGCACCGAGAGCCGGAGCCGCTGATTTCGTTGTCATCGAGATGCCCCCTCCCTTCTTTCGGCGTCTTCTGAGCTAAGCGAAAGTGGGCAGACGATGCCATCGGCGCCGCCGGCATATGAGCTACTGACCGATATTGCGTGCGGCGTCGAGGGCGAGGATCGGCAGCCATACGGTTTCCCGGCTGTCGCATTCGCGGCCAGTTGACATTTTTCCCCTGCCGCGTCCAATGCTCGCAACAGCCCGCCAGAGAGGGCTGTTTACAGTCAGGTCAGGGAGGTCAGTATGTTCCATATAAGTTCCTTATTAAAGAGTTCGGTTTTGGCTGCCGCCGTTTGTTTCGGCGCGGCGACCGCCATGGCTCAGAACACGGGAAAACCCACCGACCCTCAAATCGCCGACATTGCCTACACGGCGGGGCAGATCGACATCGAGCAGGCCATTGACGCGCTGAAGAGGACGCACACCAAGGCGGTCCGTTCCTTCGCCGAGGAGATGATTCGGGATCACTTGGCCGTGAATAACAAGGTGCTCGCCTTGCTCGACAAGCTGAAGGTGACGCCGGAGGGCAACGATACCAGCAAAACCATGTACAAGGAGGCGTCCCTAAAGCGGGAAGAGCTGTCGGCATTGAGCGGAACCGCCTTTGACAAAGCCTATGCCGAGAACGAAGTCGCCTATCATGAGGCCGTCAACGGAGCGCTCGAATCGACGCTGATCCCCGCCGCGCAGAACGGCGAGGTTAAGAGCTTGCTGGAAACCGGCCTCAAGCTCTTCAAGGAGCATCAAAAGCATGCCGAGCGTCTCGTGCATGAGCTGAAGTAGGCTCCGATGCCGTTTCGATCGAAGATAAGGACACGGGAGGCGCTGGCATTCTGCTTTGTCGCGCTCGCGTCTCCCTCGTGGGGCGCCGATCCGCGGGTGTATGGGATCGGAATTGACAATCTGGCCTTTGGACCCGCGCCCGGCGGGCTGCATGTGAACGACATCGTCGAGTGGACGAATTCCGACATCCTGCGGCATACGGCAACCGCGACGGGCGGGAGTTTTGACATCGATCTCCCGGCCGGCGCCATGGGCCGGACGATTTTGAAGCGGGCTGGTGGCGTAGCCTACGTGTGCCGCTTCCATCCCGGAATGAAAGGACGGCTGGAAGTAGCTCCTTGAGGGCTTTGGTGCCGCCTTATGCCAACGCCCAGGCGATGAACCTGCATCTCGAGGAATCAGCTGCCAGGTGACGCAAGGCAGTCTCGCCGTCTGAGCTTGTCGAAGACTCGCTCCTCGATGGAGCCGAATGGCACCAGACTGGCGAAAAGCTGGGCGTCCCAGGCAATATCAGTCTGCTCCACCTGCCGTCCTATTCTCCCGAGTTGAACCCCGTCGGCCCTTCGACAGGCTCAGGACATCTGGCAGTTCCTGCGCCAGAACCATCCGGGCAACCGCGTCTTCAAAAGCGATCCCGGTATCGTTGCTGCGTGTTGCCGCATGGAATGCTCTCGCCGCGGAACCAAAGCGCATCGCCTCAATTGCCACACGAGACTGGGCCTCGGTCATTCCCTAATGCCGCTTGTATTACTCCTTATCTACGAATAGGCCGGGTAGGATCTGAGTGCCTTCAAGACGCACGGCTTCGAGTTCTTGAGGCTCGAGCCCGAGGGCTTTGAGGATGGTTGGCGCAATCTGCGTCGTGGCCACCGCCGTGTTGATTGAGCGTTCTTTGAGGAAGGGATGCGACACAATAAGAGCGACGTGCGTGTCGTCTTCGTTGAGGCCGCCATGTTCGGCGATCTTCGAACCCTTCGTGTAGATCACGCCAATTTTGGCAATGCCGATGATGTCCGGCGTACGCGAATCGTGGACCGGATCCTGATACGATAACGGAAGGAGGGGGCCGGACAACCACTCGCCGATGCCTGTGTCCCCGTCGAAACCATTGAGCGCGGCGACGGCGTCCGCGGTTTTTGTTCCGGTATTGTCCTTGAGCCAAATCAGGACGCCATCATCCCCGATGTCGAAGCCGAAATTGGCTCCGATCGGTCCCTTAATCACCACGCCGTTGTCGTGAGTCACCAGCTTCGAGAGGTCGATCGGCGACTGGCCGTGTTTGGCGCTGACGATGACAAGGGTTTTACCGCGCAGTCCCCGGCTATCCAAAGCGCTTATCATCTGCCCGATCGATTTATCGACGAACGCAATGGCGTTGGCGAGGCCGCCGCTTGGTGTCGCTGCGGGATCAAGGTAGCCGTCGCCTGCGAGCTTCTGCCCGACACTGACGGCTTGGAAGTTCATCCCGAACAACACCGGCGTGCCGAGCGGCCTTGTGCCGGTATGATCGAGGCCATTGATTTGGTTGAGAGTGGCCCGAACCTTGATGCCGTCATACCATTCCACGCCCTCGATTGTCTTTGTGAAGTCCGCGCCTGCAGGAAAAGACGTGGGATCTGGCGCCGTCGAAAACTTGACGCCAAGCTGCGTGTGAATCAAGTTAACATTGGTTTGGCTCAAGTCGGAATTGATCTCGGGCGCGAAGAAATCGTCAACATTGGTGCCCGGCCCGTTGACCGGCTGCGTTTTCGGCTTGTTGCCGTTGATGATGTCATAGGCCGGGTGCTTGTCCGACCAGGCCGTCCGAAGGCCGTGCTTATGGAGCACGCCAAAGATGGTGTTGGTGCGAATAAAATTATGCGGCCATAAGCTCGTGCAGCTGCCGCTCACCTTCTGGCCCGGCAGATTATTCGGATCGATCGCCACACCGGCATTTAATCCCGTCAAGCTGCCAGATTTGCCGCCATCGATCGAATGCAGGTTAAACTCAGTATTTTCGGCGAGCATGACCTCGGCGCCCGACCCCGAAGCGCATGGCGCTGGCGGATTGCCGGCGGGAGCGAAGAGCGTCCGGTCATAGCTGTCATCATAGAAAACGCCGGTCGATTTCGACGTGCCACCGGTGATCGGGGCCAACAAACCCGGAAAGGAATCCGAAGGCTTAGTGGTCGATGCGTTGGTGTAGGTGAAGCCATGGTCCGTCAGCTTTTCCAGGTTCGGACATGTGCCTTTCGCGACACAAATCTCAAGGTCCACGGCATGGAAGCCGTCAATGCTCACGAGCAACACATGTTGTACTTTGTCGTCGTCGCCGGCAATCGCGGACGTCGCTTGTAAAACCGGCGAGAAGAGGCCAGTCGCAAGCGCCGTCCCCGTCAAGACTCGTGCCAAAACTTTCATTCTCTGTCTCCATGACGATATAAGCCCGCCGGCATGAGCGCCCCCGGGCCGAAACCGGCGGCGCTAAGAAAGTTCCTCGCTCTCATCGCGAATCCTCCCCGCCAGAAACGGTGATTTCCAATGAACCGGGGCGATATATCGGGCTGCGTGTGACACTGGTGAGACGATCAAGGTAAAGATCGCTGGGCGTGCCGGGTTCGTCTTGGAGACCTGCCAGATGAGCGATCTCGATATATGAACTATATGAATTGATATTAGCAAAAAATCGTTCAGCCAGCTGTTTTTCTTCGTCGATTCGTGACTCGCTCATCCACATAAGCGCCAAGCTGCGCGCGTTTGACCGGTGAAAGGTGCAGGCCCTGTTTCGACCTCCGCCACAAAATATCCTCGGCGGTCAGCGCGAATTCCTGGTCGATGAGGTAATCGATCTCGGCTTGAAAGAGCCCCGCGCCAAAATCGATACCGAGATCGCAAGCGCCACGCGCATCGCCGAGAACCGCCTCGGCTCGCGTGCCATACGCGCGGGCCAAGCGGGCCACAGGAGCAGCATCTAGCCAAGGATATTTGCCGTGCAGCGCGTGCAAAAACCGGTCGAAATCGCCGTCTTTCATGTCGCCGCCGGGCAGCGGCTCCGTCGCGGTCCAGCGTTTTGCGCACGGGGCCTTCAGGTCCGGCGAAAGGAGCTCTAGCGCATCCTCAGCCAAGCGCCGGTAGGTGGTGATTTTGCCGCCGAAAACCGAAAGGAGCGGCGCGCTGCCCTCCGGCGCGTCGAGATCGAGCACATAATCGCGGGTGGCGGCGGAAGCATTGTTCGCGCCGTCGTCATAGAGCGGCCGCACGCCGGAAAAACTTTCAACCACGTCGCGCGGGCTTAACGGCTTGCGGAAATAGCGTGACACCGCGGCGCAGAGATAGACGATTTCTTCCGCGCTTATCCTCGCCTTCGAGGGATCTCCCTCAAAAGGGATCTCGGTCGTGCCGATGAGCGAATAGTCCATTTCATAGGGCATCACGAAGATGACGCGGCGATCCTCGTTTTGCAGGACATAGCTGTGGTCTCCCTCGTAAATGCGGGGCACGATGACGTGGCTACCCTTGACGAGACGGAGTTTTTTTTCCGCATCGCGGCCGATTACGCCGCTCAGCACCTCGGCGGCCCAGGGCCCCGCCGCATTGACGAGCGCGCGTGCCGTCACGATCGTTGTCGCCGCCACGCGCATATCGAGGAGCGTCGCGCGCCACGTGCCTTGCTCGCGCTTCGCCGAGACGCAGCGTGTTCTGGTGCGAATGTCGGCACCGCGTTCCCGCGCGTCGACGGCGTTCAGCACAACTAGTCTGGCATCGTCCACGCGGCAGTCCGAATAAGCAAAGCCTGTCGTCAGATGGTCCTTGAGCGGGGCGCCCTCCTTGGCCGTGCGGAGATCGAGGCGGCGCGAGCGGCCCAAGCGGTTACGCCGCGCCAGCCAATCGTAAAGAAAGAGGCCCGCCTCGATCACCAAGGCAGGGCGCAACCCCTTGTCGTGCGGCAGGATGAAACGCGCCGGCCAAACGATGTGCGGCGCGATGCCAAGCAGCACCTCCCGCTCCATCAGCGCCTCGCGCACGAAGCGGAACTGGTAGTATTCGAGATAACGCAGCCCGCCGTGAATGAGCTTGCTCGACGCCGACGACGTAGCGCTAGAAATATCGCCCTGCTCGCAGAGAATCACCTTAAGGCCGCGCCCGGCGGCGTCGCGCGCGATCCCAGCTCCGTTGACGCCGCCGCCAATAATGAGGAGATCGACGTTAATTTGCTTTTCCATCAGAGCGCAAAGGGCATCGCGGAGGCGGCTTCGTCAACAGCCGCGCGGATTCGAGCGGGAAGGGCTCCGCCCCGGTCCACGCGCAAAAACCATCTCAAAACCTAAGCCGGATGATCCGGCATAAATCGCCCGCCGCCGCTGGCTCGGCGTGAGGTTCGCGGATCACCAGGCATTGCGCTTGCGCGAGAAGGCGCAGTAGTGAGGAGTCCTGTATCTCGAATGGGGTCGCGACCGGCAACCCGGTTTCGGCTGGCCGCAAAGTCGCGCGCAAATAATCTTGGCGGCTGTCGTTGCCGCGCAGCGCCTTGCCGAGGATCGCCGGTTCGGCTGCGTCGCGGCCCGCATCCGGATCGCCGCAAAGCGCGCGCAGCAGAGGCACAAGAAAAACGATTCCGGCGACGAACGCGGCAACCGGATTTCCCGGCAAGCCAAGGACAATCATTGGCCCAAGGAGGCCATGGATCACTGGTTTTCCTGGCCGCATCGCGATCTTCCAAAAATTCAGTTCCATGCCCTGCCCGGCGAGCGCCGGTTTGACCAGATCATGATCGCCCACGGACACCCCGCCAAGAGTCACCAAAACATCGGCGGCAGACGCGCGGGCGGTGCTGATATGTTTTTCAATTGTACTCAAATCATCCTTGGCGATGCCGAGGTCGAGCGCCTCACCGCCCGCGGCCTCGACGAGCGCGGCGATCGCGAACGAATTCGAGGCAACGATTTGATTGGCACCAATGGCTTCGCCAGGATGCACCAATTCGTCGCCGGTCGCGAGAATTCCCACCCGCGGGCGCCGGGTGACCGCAACCTCGGCGAAATTCATCGCGGCGGCGAGCGCGATGTTCGACGCGCCAAGCCGCGTTCCGGCGGCAAGCAAAACCTCGCCCACGGCGAAGTCGATACCCTTGGCGCGAATGTGGCGGCCGCTCGCAATGCTTTGCAGAGGTTCGACGAAACCTGCTTCCACGCGGGCATTTT
The DNA here is from genome assembly GCA_030948025.1 of Pseudomonadota bacterium. Classification (GTDB taxonomy): domain Bacteria; phylum Pseudomonadota; class Alphaproteobacteria; order Rhizobiales; family Beijerinckiaceae; genus Methylocapsa. The sequence goes on along the minus strand of JALZAY010000025.1, from coordinate 11,783 downwards.
CCTGAATCAAAATCGTGTCGCAGCCATCCGGCACCGGCGCGCCGGTGAAAATCCGCACCGTTTCCTTCGGCCCAATGGAACTCGAAAAACCATGCCCGGCAGTGCTTTCGCCGATCTGTTTCAACTTGACGGGGAGTTGCGACAGGTCTTCGGCGCGCACCGCGTAACCGTCCATGGCGGAGACCGCCTTGGGGGGCTGGGTCCGCTTGGCGGCGAGGTCCCTTGCAAGAGTTCGCCCGAGCGCGCGTTCCAGGGCGACGACCTCGACAGGGCGATCTTGGGAAATATCCGCCAGTATACGCGCGCGGGCCTGTGGCACGGTCAGCGGCGGTTCGCCATTCATTCGGACAAACCCTCGTTGCGCGAAAAATCTCCGGACTTGCCGCCGCTTTTGCGCAGAAGCGCGATCGCTTCGATCCGCATCGAACGGTCGACGGCTTTTAACATGTCGTAGATCGTGAGGCAGGCGATGGAGACGGCGGTCAAGGCTTCCATCTCGATGCCGGTCTGGCCCAACACCTTGGCGGTCACGCGGACTCTTATTCCAGGCAAGGCGGGATCCGGTTCAAGATCGACCGAAACCTGGGTCAAGGACAGCGGATGGCAGAGCGGGATCAGATCGTGCGTCTTCTTGGCCGCCATGATCGCGGCGATCCGGGCCGCGGCAAAGACATCGCCTTTCTTGGCGTTGCCCGACAAGGCAAGATCGAGAGTCGCCTTTTGCATGACGATCAGGCCTTCCGCGATCGCGACGCGTTCGGTCGCGGCCTTGCCCGAAACATCGACCATTTGGGCCTGCCCGGCGGCGGAAAGATGGGTGAGGTCCGGCATGGCGATGATTCGATCCGAGGGGCGGGGGAGCGAGCAGGCAACAATCATCCGCGCTGAGGTTTGTAACCGCGCGGGTGCGGTTCGCCGAGAAGAAGCGCCCGCGCCGCCGCCGCGACGTTTTTTTGGCGCATGAGACTCTCGCCGACGAGAAAGGCCGAAATGCCACGCGCTTGCAGGCGCAGACAATCCTGATGGGTGAGGATGCCGCTTTCGCCGACCACGATCCGGTCCGCCGGGATTTTCGCGGCGAGCCGTTCGCACACGTCGAGCGATACTTTGAAGTTTCGTAAATCGCGGTTGTTGACCCCGACAAGCCTGGTTTCCAGCGGCAACGCGCGGGCAAGCTCGGCTTCCTCGTGAACCTCGACAAGAATGTCCATGCCAAGGTCATGCGCCGCGCGGGTCAAGCCGGAGGCCTCCGCGTCGGTGACGCAGGCCATGACGATCAAAATGCAGTCCGCACCATTCGCCCGTGCTTCATATACTTGATAAGGATCGAACAAGAAGTCTTTGCGAAGACAAGGCAAATGCGTTGCTTGCCTGGCCTCTGAAAGATCGCTGAAACTGCCTTGAAAGGAGGGCCCGTCGGTGAGCACCGAGAGACATGCCGCCCCCCCTGATTCATAGGCGCGGGCGAGCGCAGGCGGGTCGAAATCGGCGCGGATCAGCCCTTTCGAGGGGCTCGCCTTTTTGATTTCCGCGATCAAAGCCATATGGCCGGTCTCGCACTTGGCCTCGACCGCCTTGACGAAGCCACGCGGCGGATCCTGGTCATGCGCCTTGCGCGCCAAGGTCTCGAACGGCATGCGCACCTTGGCCGCCGCGATTTCGCGCCGCTTATAGGCCTCGATCGTCTTCAAGAAGTCGGTCATCGAATTCCTTTGGCGGCTTCAACGGCAATGCCGTTCGGCGGGGGCGAGGCGCGGTTCGAGACTTGCGCGAGTTTGGCGAGTGTATCGGCGGCAAGGCCCTCGTCGAGCGCCGCCGCCGCCAAAGCCGCGCCATGTTTCAAATCGTCCGCCTTTCGGGCGATGACGAGAGCAACCGCCGCGTTCAAAACGGCGATGTCGCGATAGGCGTTCTTGGCGCCGCCGAGCACGCCGTGAATCGCCGCCGCGTTGGCGGCTGGATCGCCTCCCGCGAGATCGGCGAGCGACGCGCGGGAAATTCCGGCATCCTCGGGCGCGATTTCAAAGGAGCGAATGTGGCCGTCCTCAAGCGCGGTGACGAAGGTGGGGCCGGTGGTCGTTGCCTCGTCGAGACCGTCGGAGCCATGGACGAGCCACACTCTCTTGGAGCCAAGATTGCGTAGCACCTGCGCGAGGGGTTCGAGCCAGCCTCGGGCAAAGACGCCCAGCACCTGGAATTTGACGCCGGCCGGATTGGCGAGCGGGCCGATGAGATTGAAAATGGTGCGCGTGCCGAGTTCGGCCCGGACCGGGGCGGCATGACGCATCGCCGGATGATGCGCCCACGCCGCCATGAAGCCGATGCCCGCCTCCTTGATGCAGGCTTCGATTTCCGAAGCCGCCAGTTCCACGCCGACGCCAAGTGCGCTTAAAACGTCGCTCGCGCCGCATTTCGAGGAGGCCGCGCGATTGCCGTGTTTGGCGACCGGAACGCCGCAGGCGGCGGCGATCAGCGCAGCGAGCGTCGAGATATTGCGTGTCCCATGCCCGTCGCCGCCGGTGCCAACAATGTCGATCGCCCCGGGCGGCGCCGCGACCCGCAGCATCCGTGCCCGCAAAGCGGCGACCGCGCCGGTGATTTCGGCGGCCGTTTCGCCGCGCGCTCTCAGTGCCATCAGGAGCCCGCCGAGCTGGGCCGGGGTGACACTTCCCGCGAAAATACGATCGAACGCGGCCCTTGCTTCGACCTCGGTCAGGCTCGACCCGGTCGCGACCTTGGCGATCAGCGGCTTGAACGCATCCATTTCCGGCCTTTAAAAAATGTCAAACCCGCAACATGTTAGATCCTGAAACCCGGGTCCGCCGCTCATTGTGGTTCCATTGTGCCGCAAGATCGAGAAAATTCTCAAAAATCCGCAAGCCATGTTCGGAGGCGATGCTTTCCGGATGAAATTGCACGCCATGCGCGGGAAGCCGCTTGTGCGAAAGCCCCATGACAAGACCATCGGCCTTCGCCGTCACCGTCAAGACATCCGGCATGGTGTCGCCGCGCACGACAAGCGAATGGTAGCGCGCCGCGTGGAACGGGCCATTAAGGCCGCGAAAAACCGTTTCGCCCTGGTGTTCAATCGATGCGAGCTTGCCATGCACGGGCTTTGGCGCGCGGACGATCTCGCCGCCAAAGGCCTCGCCGATCGCCTGATGGCCGAGGCAAACCCCAAAGATCGGAATGGTGGTCCCCGCGATCGCGATGAGTTCGAGGCAGATCCCGGCGTCGCGCGGCCGGCAAGGGCCGGGCGACAGCACGATTGCGTCGGGCGCCGCCACCATGATCTCGCCAACACTCATTTTATCATTGCGAAGCACCGTGACATCCGCGCCGAGCCGACCCAGGCAATGCACCAGGTTCCAGGTGAAACTGTCGTAATTGTCGATCAGCGTTACGGCGGTCATGTGCGCCTTTCGTCGCCTCCCCGCGCCGTTCTGGGCCGCCCGCGCTTCGAGGTCAAGGACGATCGCGGGTAATGGTGCTTAATCGCGCAAAGAGTGTCTCGAAGTCCTCCTACGGCCCGCGCTTCGCTCTGGCCGCGAAGCGTACAGCTTCCTCGGCGGCGCGGAACAGGGCTTGCGCCTTGTTGACGCTTTCACGGTACTCATAAGCCGGGTCGGAATCATAGACGACTCCTCCACCTGCCTGGACATGCATCGTCCCGTCCTTGACGATGGCGGTGCGCAGGACAATGCACGTATCCATCTCGCCCGCCGCGCCGAAATAGCCGATGCAGCCGCCATAGATGCCGCGCTTGTCGGTCTCGAGTTCGTCGATGATTTCCATCGCCCGCACTTTCGGCGCGCCGGAAACGGTGCCGGCCGGAAATCCGGCACACAAAGCATCGATCACATCATGGTCTTGCGCGAGCCTGCCTTCGACGTTCGAGACGATATGCATGACATGGCTGTAGCGCTCGATCGCGAATTTCTCGGTCACCTCGACCGAGCCTGTTTCGGCGACGCGCCCGACATCGTTGCGGCCGAGATCGAGCAGCATCAAATGCTCGGCGCATTCCTTTTCGTCGGCTAACAGCTCCGCCGCCAGGCGTTCGTCCTCGGCCTTCGTCTTGCCGCGCCAGCGGGTGCCCGCGATCGGCCGGATGGTGACTCTTCCGCCCCGCACGCGCACCAGGATTTCCGGGCTCGAACAGACGATCTGGAACGATCCAAAATCGAGATAGCAGAGAAACGGCGCGGGGTTGATTCGCCGCAGCGCCCGGTAGAGCGCAAAGGCGGGTAGAACAAAAAGCGCCGAGAATCGCTGCGAGAGGACAACCTGAAAGATGTCGCCCGCACGGATGTAATCCTTGGCCCGCTCGACCATCTCGAAAAAGCGCTCTTTTGGCGTGTTCGAGCGCGGCGGACCGGCGGTCAGAGCCGGATCGACGGCATAGGGCTCGCGCGCCAGCGGGCCTTCGAGGGTGGCGACTACGGATTCGAGGCGTTCCAGCGCGCTATCATGGGCGGCGCGAAACGCGCTATTTTGGTCCGGGCGCAACGGCGTGACGACGAAAATTTCATCCCTGACGGCATCGAAAACCACCATCGCGGTCGGGCGCAGCATGAGCGCGTCCGGCACGCCGATCGGATCTTGCTTTGCTTCGGCAAGGCGCTCCATCTGGCGGACCATATCGTAGCCGAGATAGCCGAAGACGCCCGCCGCCATCGGGGGGAGATCGTCCCAGGTCTCGATCCGCGATTCGGCGATCAGCGCGCGTAGAGCCGCGAGCGGTGGGCCGGCGCAAGGCGAAAAGTCATTGGGATCGGCGAGTGCGCGGCGATTGATCTCGGCTTTCCCGCCAGAGACGCGCCAGAGAATGTCCGGATCGAGGCCGATCATCGAGAAGCGGCCTCGCGCGGCGCCGCCTTCGACGGATTCGAGCAAAAAAATCCGTCCCACGCGGCCCGCCGATAATTTCAGAAAGGCCGAAACAGGCGTTTCGAGATCGCCAGCGAGGCGGGCGGAGACGAGGCAGGCTTGCCCCGCCTCATAGCTTCGCGCGCAGGCCTCAAGGGACGATTCGAACATCGGCCCGCCGCTCAAAAGTCGCCGGGAGAGACGCCGGTCGCGGCGGAAAACACCTTGGTGTTGAGTTTCACGCCGAGATCGCTTTCAAGCTTCGCGAGATATTGCGCGATCACGTCCTCGTCAAGTCCACGCTTCACGTCGCCCATGATGTTGGTGAGCTCGGCGGCCTCGGGGTCGAAGGCCGGGGTGGTGGAGGAGACGACCTGGAACAAAATCCGGCCACCGTCTTCGCTGGCGACCGACCCCGCGCGATGCACGCCGACGTTGAATATCTGGGTGACGACGTTGAGCGCGAGGCCGCTCGAGCCGCCGCGCCTCACATCGTTGGCATGCTTGACCGCAAGATTGCCTTCCGCCGCGCCAATGGCCGCCATGTTTTCGCCGGCGCCGAGCTTCTTGACGAGTTCCGCCGTCTTCGCCGACAACAGCTTCCCCGCCTTGTCCTCGCGCCAGGCCTTCTCGACTTCCGCCTTCGCTTCGTCGAATGTTTTCTCGCGGGCCTTATCTATCTTGGCGACTTCAAACCATTGATAGCCGCCACCATGCACCCTCAACGTATCGTTGTCGACGCCGATGTCCGAGGCAAACGCCGCTTTGAGAAGGGCCCCGCCATCAACCAAATCCTTGAGCGGTACGCCTTGCGGATCGTTGCCCGTCGCATCGATCGCGGCGATGACCCGTGGTTCGAGGCCGACGCTATTCGCGGCCTCCGTCAGCGATTTTCCGGATGTGCGCTGATCTTCGATCGCATCGTGAAGCCGGGCGACATCGCTTTGCGCGCGCTGCAGGGCGATCTCGTGTTTGAGTTCGGTGGCGATGCCGGAGTAAGGCTTGACCGTCGAGGCAACGATCTTGCCGACGCGCAGAATGACCGTGCCGAAGCGCGCCTTGACCGGCCCGCTGACTTCGCCTTCCTTGAGCGAAAAGGCGGCGTCCGCGACATTCTTATCGATGAGGCCGGTCCTTGCGACGGTGCCGAGGCTCGCATCCTTGAGGGTAAGATTTTTTTCCGCCATAAGATCGTCGAAAGTCTTGCCCGCATCGAGTTTTGCACGGGCCTCCTTGGCCTCCACATCGCTCGCAAAGAGAATTTGCTCGACCTCGCGCTTTTCCGGCGCCCCGAAACGCTCGTTCTTGACTTCCTCGTAGCGGTTTCGCGCGTCGGCGTCGGAGACGTCATCCGGTTTGGCGATCGAGGCAGGCGTAACCGGCACGACGACGAGGCCGCGAAATTCGGGCGTGGCATAAAGCTGCTGGGTGCTTTCGAAGTATCCTTTCAGCTCTTCCTGGGAGGGGGTGGGTAAGGAGCCCGCGCTGGTATTCGGAAACACTATGTAATCGACGCTACGGGTTTCCATTTGAAAGCGGAAAATTGCCTCCAGCAAAGCCTTCGGCAATTGAACACCGTTGGTCAGCGCACCGACGATTTGACGGCGCAATTGCACACCGCGTTGCTGCCGCACGTAGGTCTTTTCGGTAAATCCTTCGTCGCGCAGAAACGCGTCGAACCCATGGCGATCGAACCGGCCGGTCTCCCCCTTGAAATTGTCGTTGCTCACGATCGTCTTTTTGATGTCCTCGTCGCTTATCGCAAGCCCTAGCCCGCGGGCCTGGTCATCGAGCGCAGCCTCGTTGACGAGTTGGGAAAGGACCTGCCGGTCAAGACCATATTGATGCGCCTCCTCATTGGTGATGTTCCGGTGCTCGGCCCGTTGCAGGTTCTGCAATTCGGCCTGATAGGCGTTGCGGTAAGTGTCGGCGCCGATCTCGACGCCGCCGACCTGGGCGAGGTTATTCGCGCCGAAACCGCGGAAAATGTCGCCGATGCCCCAGATCGCGAAACTGAGGATGATCAAGCCCATCAGGATTGCCATGACGACGCGGCCGATCCAGCCTTGTGCCGAGGCACGCATTGATTGGAGCATGTGAAGGGCCTCTTTACGGGGTTTCCGGCAGGCGCCGGGCTTTTACAAATTGGCGGGGGACTATAAAAAGAAGAAGCCCCGCATGCAACGCGGCTTTCCGCGAGATAACCGGAAACCTTCCGCATGACCCACGAATCACGCCCCCTCGTCGCGGGCAATTGGAAGATGAACGGTGTGCGCAAAAGCCTCGCCGACGCCGCCTCGATTTGCGAGGCCGTGGCCGCGGGCGGCGCGGGGAAGGCGGAAGTTGTCGTTTGTCCTCCGGCGACCTTGCTCATGGCTGCGGCGCGGATTTGCGAAGGCACCCAAGTAGGGGTTGGCGGCCAGGATTGCCACGCCGAGGCAAGCGGCGCCTTCACCGGCGATATTTCCGCCGAAATGCTCAAGGATGCCGGGGCGAGCTATGTGATCCTTGGCCATTCGGAGCGCCGCGCCGGCCACCACGAAACCGATAAGATCGTTCACGCCAAGGCCAAGGCGGCGCTCCGCGCGGGGCTCGCGGCAATCATTTGCGCCGGCGAAACGAGAGCCGAGCGCGAGGCGGGCGACGCCTTCTCCGTCGTCGGCGTGCAACTGGCCGGTTCGATTCCGGAAAATTCGCCACCGGGACAAATTATTATTGCCTATGAACCGATCTGGGCGATCGGCACGGGTCTGACGCCCACGCCGAAAGACATCGCCGAAATGCATGGCTTCATCCGTGGCCGGGTGAACCAGCATTTGCCGGGGCAGGGCGCCAGCATGCGCATTCTCTATGGCGGCTCGGTGCGGCCGGCCAATGCCGCGCAACTTCTGTCGGTCGAAGACGTCGATGGCGCGCTCGTCGGCGGCGCTAGCCTGAGCTCTGCCGAGTTCATGGCGATTGCCGGCGTTTACCGGTAAGGCGTTTTGCGCCCCCAGTGGGAGACCATCTAGCCATGCGGCTATGAGCCCTTTAAAAGGGGCCCAAACTCGCAGTCGCGTTCAATCCGCCTCATCCTCTGCCGGAACCTTTTTCATGGCGCACTGGCGTCTATTCGGCGGCAAAGGAGGAGGGATCTTGCCGTTGTTCGGGAAGAATTTGATCCCGGAGCTGTTGCAGAGCGGCCGTCCAGTTCGGATGCGCATTATCGTTGATCGCATGTGCGGCCTGCTCGCATATAATGTTACGAACGCTCATTTGCGCCTCTTCTTGAGAAGGATAATTCTCACCAAGGTCCTCGCTCTCGTCAGCATACTCGCATCTTTCGTTACCTACTTCGGCGTAATGATGGAATCTCACAAGCTCCGCCCCCGCCTGACTGCTTAGGGTGACCTTATGCCCCAGGCAGACCCAACATCCGCCGGTGTTACTCAGGGTTCCCCGAGCCCAAAGATACAGCGTCCCTCCAGCACAAAGTGCTCGCGGCCCTATGATTTGTGTATCGCCATTCTCTTGGTTCAAGTAATCTGCTGCCTGCTGTCTGTACCAGTTCGGGTGAAGCTGAACGCTGGAGTGAAGCCGATTTTAAAGAAATGCCTATATTGTCGATAAAAGTCGATGCCCAATGCTTCCACGTTGGAGACTAGCCGCAACAGCACGTTTGCCGCATTGAAGGCTCCCTGTTGGCCGGGGCCGGCTCCCCCAACCGCGAAAACCTGTCGCATTAGGAGGCGTAGGGCGTCGGAATCGTCTGGGGTAAGCTGCTTGTACACGGGACCAATCTCCTCAAGGTATTTGCAGAATAGCTGGCATATTGGCGAGGTCTGTAACTCAAGAGCACGATATAAATCGGAATAATAAACCGGCCGCTGTCCATGCGCTCTAAGAAGGCTCATGCAAGCCTCAGAGGGCGTGTGCCTGGTAACATAGGCGAAGGGCACGTTTTCTTTCTTCGCGTAGCTCAAGTAGTCAGCGAGTTGATTCGCCGCGCCTTGAACCAGCTGGTCGTCCTCTTTCACCTCAACAAGGCCGACAAGCTTGTCATCGCTAGCGAAAAGACCCAAATCGGCGCGGCGGCCGTCATCATAAGCGTATTCTGGTACCGCTCTCACCGCCGCAAGGTTTCTCCGACGCGGGAATAAAACTTCAGATACAGCACCGGGCTGCTCGCCGAAACTTTCTGCAAGCAATATCGCGAAGTAGCGGCCGCCAGGATCACCACCCATGTTGTCTCGAATCCAACCTCGAAATCTTCCGAAAAAACTAGTCATGCCACGATGCCCTGACCCACTTATCGCCATCGGCGGTGCAGCCGCTCAAACGATCTCCCCCCGCCGCTCGTCCTGAGTAAACAGCTTCAATCTTGCTTAGAACTTACTTCCCTGCAGGAATCACGAAAAGCGTGCGGCCTCTTTCGTCGATCGTGTAAACGAAAATGCTGGTCTGAACGGTTACGGTCGTATTCGTGTAATTCTTCAATCCGTCATTGGGTCCCGAACCAACGCTTCTCGTAAAGACGAGATGGCCGTTTTCGTCATAAACATAGACTATCGTTCCTCGCTGCACAGCCGTTGCGATAGGCATGGTTTCTGATCCTGTGGCCGATTCCCAAACAAGCCTAAGCCGCCGTGATTGGAAAAGGCTTAAAAAGATCTTCTCGTTTTCAATGTTTCTCGATTCCGGTATGGAAACATTCTCCCGTTTGCGGCGTGTATATGACCATCTAGCCATGCGGCGCGGAGGCGTCTAAAAGGGGGACCAAGTTCGAAGCCGCTGCCGCTGCGTTCAGCTGCGGCATGCCCCAAGAGTCTGCGAGAAGGCTTTCCATGCAGTCGGTCCTGATCGTTGTTCATCTCATGATCGTCGTCGTCCTCGTCGTGACCGTGCTTTTGCAGCGCTCCGAGGGCGGAGCCCTTGGCGTGGGCGGCGGCGGCGGCTTCATGACCGGACGCGGCCAGGCAAGCGCGCTAACCCGCGCGACCGCCGTTTTGGCGGCGCTTTTTTTCGCGACCAGCATGGGCTTGACGATTCTTGCCCGGTTCAATCAAGCCCCGGAAATGACCTTCCAAAGCATCACGCCAATCGAACCCGAGGGCGGCGCGGCAAAAGAGGGGGAGGGCAAGGGAAGTTTGCTCGACCAATTGAGACGAATGGAAGACCAAGCGGCCAAGCCGGCGGCGCTTCCGCCGGGTGTGACCCTGCCGGGCCAGACGAAACCCACTGCGCCGCAAGGGCCGCAAGGTCTGAATTTGCCTCCCGTAAATCAGCCCGCGACGGCTCTGGTTCCGACGGCGCCGGTTCAAACGGGGCCTGCCGCGCCTCCGCCCGCTTCCATCGTGGTGCAACCGGTGCCGTCACAGGCCGCGCCCGGCCCGGCCAAGGCTCAGCCCCCGGCCTCGGCTCCGCCGTGGTCGAAATAGCTTTCGCGTTTATGTGCAAAAATGGAAGCGGCGCATAATTTGCCTCCCCAAGCGGACGGAAACAGGATAAATCCCAAGCCCCATGGCGCGGTTTATCTTCATCACCGGCGGCGTGGTGTCATCGCTTGGCAAGGGACTCGCGGCGGCGGCGCTCGGCGCGCTTCTCCAGGCGCGCGGTTATAGCGTCCGGCTGCGCAAGCTCGACCCTTATCTGAACGTCGATCCTGGGACGATGAGTCCCTACCAGCACGGCGAGGTCTTCGTCACCGAGGACGGCGCGGAAACCGATCTCGATCTTGGTCACTACGAGCGCTTCACCGGCCGGCCCGCGATGCGGGAAGACAATATCACGACCGGCCGGGTCTATCAGGAGATCATCGCCAAGGAACGCCGCGGCGATTATCTCGGCGCGACCGTCCAGGTCATTCCGCACGTCACCAATGCGATCAAGGCTTTCGTGCTAAGCGGCAACGAGGGCGTCGATTTCGTCCTCGTCGAGATCGGCGGCACCGTCGGCGATATCGAAGGCCTCCCCTTTTTTGAGGCGATCCGCCAGCTCGGCAATGAACTGCCGCGCGGGCACGCGATCTATATTCACCTCACGCTGCTGCCGTTCATTCCAAGTGCCGGCGAACTGAAGACCAAGCCCACCCAGCATTCGGTCAAGGAACTGCGCTCGATCGGCATCCAGCCGCACATCCTTCTCTGCCGCACCGATCGCGAGATTCCGCGCGAGGAGCGGCGTAAGATCGGGCTTTTCTGCAACGTGCGTGAAAACGCGGTGATCGAAGCCCGCGACGTCGCCTCGATCTACGAGGTACCGCACGCTTATCACGCGGCTGGGCTGGACCAGGAAGTGTTGGCCGCTTTCGGGATCGAACCCGCGCCGAAGCCCGACATGGGCCGCTGGAACGCGGTCATGGAGCGGCTCTCCAACCCGGAAGGCGAAGTCACGATCGCGATCGTCGGCAAATACACCGGGCTTAAGGACGCCTATAAATCCTTGACCGAAGCGTTGAGCCATGGCGGCATGGCCAACCGGGTCAAGGTCCACCTCGATTGGATCGAATCGGAAATTTTCGAAACCAGCGATCCGGCGCCTTACCTCGAACATGTGCATGGCATTCTGGTTCCGGGCGGCTTCGGCCAGCGCGGCGCGGAAGGCAAAATTCTCGCCGCGCGTTTCGCCCGCGAACGCAAACTTCCCTACTTTGGGATCTGTTTCGGGATGCAGATGGCGGTCATCGAGGCGGTGCGATCCTTGACCGGCGTGGCGGACGCCAATTCGAGTGAATTCGGTCCAGCGAAGGAGCCTGTCGTCGGGCTGATGACCGAGTGGCTGCGCGGCAACGAGTTGGAAATCCGCGCCGCCGAGACGGATCTTGGCGGAACGATGCGGCTTGGCGCCTACCGCGCGGAACTGATGCCGGGGTCAAGGATCGCCGCCATTTATGGCGCGACCAGCATATCCGAACGCCACCGGCATCGTTTCGAGGT
>JALZAY010000163.1 GCA_030948025.1 Pseudomonadota bacterium | reverse complement strand
GCTGCTATCCAACGCGGCTTGTTCCGGCGGCCCGGAAGGAGCGGCGCCCGCCTCGAAGATCCTCTGCCAAATTCCCCGCTCGCTCCAGCGGGCAAAGCGATTGTAGATCGTCTTGTGGGGGCCATCCGCCTTCGGGCAGTCGACCCAGCGGCAGCCGATCTTCAGCACCTGCATGATCCCGCTCAAAATCAACCGGTCGTCTTTGCGGAGAGGCCCCGGCTGGTTTGTCGGCAAATGCGGCGCGATCTTCGCCCATTGCTCATCGTTGAACCAAAACAATGCGATTCCATCGGGTAGCCTCCATACCGGTTGCCAACCTCTTGAATCATAACATGGTTAATCAGGTCTTAACCCTAGGCGAAGAATGCCGGCGCTTTCGTGCCAACGCTGGGCGGGAAATTGCGCTTGTTCTTTTTGCCTCCTTATATGCGCCGGACCGCAACCCCGCCGCGTTGGTCTGGAAGCATCTCGAAGCGGCCGGCCGCATGGCGGTGACCGTTCAAGGACGATTTCGAAAAGAAAGTTCGCCGCGCGATGCGCGACCCGCAAAACAACGCGCGAAAAATCCTATCCTTCTTTGCAAAGCCATCGCTCAATACGCCGCGTGAGTATGAACCTACTTATGGACGGATTAATATTAGCGATTCCGCTTCGAACTTACCTTGTTCTGGGAAGAACGTCCGGCCTTTGTGGCCACAAAGTCCGGACGCCGAGGGTCGGAGCGTCACCGCCAAAGCCTTACGGGCCGGGGCGCGGCAAGGTCGCCTCCCGAGCCCCGCCGAAGGGGATTTCACCGGACCCGGATGGGTACACCTTGTCCCTATTCCCACGGCAGGGGCGTGGAAGATGCAAAAGTCCCCTCTCATTTGCGCCAGTCCTTCGCCAGGCTCGGGACGACCCCGGAAAAGGCCAACGCGACGTGGCGATCGATGGCCATCCCGGGTGCCGCCAAGTTGACCATGATCCCGCTGGCCATGCAGCTCTCCTCGCTTGGCGAGGCCGCGCCTGGGCCGCCCGGCGGACCGGCATCGAGGCAAGCGGACGCGCGCGCCAGCGTTGCCAAACCGCGGGCGGGAGGTTTCCAAGTTGTCGTGTTCCAGCAAAAGCAGGTGCGCGTGCCATGTTTCGCCGGCAAAGGGCCAAGCCCTCCGGCCGGCTCGGGAGATAAGATCGCGGCCTCTCCGGTCGCTGCTTGCACGGCCGCGGTCGAAACCTTCCACGCTCCACCGGATCCGCGCTTCGCTGCCTTCGCCGAGCACCTCACTTTTAGCGCACTTCCCGATCACGTGGAATCACGTGATCGAAAAGGGATCGCTCAAATTCAAAGAGGTGAAACATGTCGGAATCGAAAAAGCCGAGCAACTTTTTTAAGGACATGCGCTAGCGAACGGAGCGAAGAAGATATCGCGCGGACCCGCCGCGAAGGCAAAACCCATCATCTCGCCGACAAGACCTTCCACGACCGCGACGCCCTGAATGCCGAAATTGAAGCAGGCGTTCAGGACATGAATTCAAAAAGCAAAACTCAAGCGTTGGTCAAACTGCGAATCTCTGCTTAGCACGCCGGCGACACGCGAGTTACCCTGTTGCCTAATTGTGACACTCTTCAAATCTTACATGAGGCGTCTCGAAGGTTTGAATAAAAGATATTAGCGTGGCGCGTTGCGCCATTTCTTCTTCGACCGCGCTTGCTCGGCGCGCGGGCGCGCCTTGACTGGCGCCAAGAGGTCCAGCCAGATGACGACATGGACCACCATGCGAACAGCTTTCGGCGCGATTTGTCTCGCCGGAACCCTATCCATGGGCGAGCCGGCACACGCCGCGGAGTTTGGCACCAGCGAATATATTCTTGGCCTCACGCTCCCGATGTCGGGATACACGCCGCCACCGGGCGTATATTTCTTGGACACGTTTGCTCTTTTTCAGGCCAGCGGTAATCTCATCCCCGCCACCGGCTCCAGGAGCAGCACGAGGGTCACCCAGAATATCGTCGCCGACATCGCGATCGTCGGCTGGTTTCCGGACGTTAAGCTTTTCGGTGCCGACCCGGGCTTCGCCGTAACGGTTCCTTTCGGCTCTGTCCGGACTACAGCGGATTTCACACGCGCCGCTCCCATGGGCCCAGCCCAGCGGATCAGCCGCGCCGACGAGATCTTCAGCATCGCGGATACCGAATTCAGCGCTATCCTTGGCTGGCATGCCGGCGAGCATCATTGGAACGTGAATCTAACCGGCTTCACCCCGACGGGAAACTTTAAACCCAACCGGTTGTCGCTGACGAGCCTGAACCGCCCCGCCCTCGATCTCAAGGGGGCTTATACGCACCTCAGTCTGCAGACCGGCCTCGAGCTCACGGGCGCGCTTGGCCTGACGCTCAATGCGCCCAACACGGCGACAAATTACCAGAGCGGCACCGAGCTGCATTTCGAATGGGCGGTCAATCAGCACTTTCCTTTCGGCCTTGCCGCGGGCGTCGGCGGCTACTTCTATCAGCAGGTGACCGATGACCACGGCTCGGGCGACCGACTCGGCGCTTTCAGGGGACGCGTGGCGGCCGTCGGGCCGTTGCTCAGCTATGCGCTCAAGGCCGGAGCCCAAGAGGTCGACTTCAGCGCCAGGTGGTTTCATGATTTCGCTGTCCAAAACCGGCTCCGCGGCGACTTGATCTACGCATCCTTCAGTTTCCCGCTCTAATTGGAGCGGCGCGCGCGGGTACTTTCCTGCAAGGCTTCGCAATAAGCTGGGTCGCAGTTGATGCAAAAGTTAGGCTTATGGTTGGCAACGTCACGCTTGCCCGCCCTAACCCCGCAGTTTGCTTGCGCTAGCCGGAGACGGTGCCAGAAGCCCACCGAGAGCGCCTAGCGCACCAAAACCGAGAGCTAGTAGTCCTTCGGGGGCGGGGCCCTTGCCGGTCGCCGCGAGAATGATCAAGCCAGCGACAGTGGCTAACACCGTGAGTCCCAGAAAGGCCACGACCCAGAGGTAAATCCGGACATCCGAGAGTCGTGATGCCGCCACACTTCGAGCCGGATTTTCTTTCGGCCTTTTTGCGAATTCATGGTCTGTATCGCCTTTTAGAGCTAACTCGCTAAGCCTAGCTATTGGCGGACCGCCATGTTCTGTAACCGACATTGTCTCCTTGATGTTGATGAAATTCTGTTCGCCATCGCTCAGCAGGTGCCTTCGCGCTTGGGGACCGCGACGCGCAGATTGGTACGGAAATCGGCCTGGTTCGTTCATGACGCTCTCCGGTGCTGGGACTTTGGTGACCATCGGGATGATTGGCGTTTCCAATGTCTGCGCGTTATTCGCACCAAAGCTCACCGGCGACTGTGACTTAGGTTACACTCAATTTGCTGGTTTAGAGCGCTTCCCGATCACGCGGCCTCGCATGACCGCCCCGCTGGTTCCCGAGCCCCTGCGCCAATGCGACAAATTTCTCAATGCCGATTTCTTCCGCTCGTAATGTGGGATCGATGCCTACATGGGCGAGCAAACTTCCGGCATCGCCTCCCGCGAGCGATTTCAGCGATTGCCGCAGCATCTTGCGCCTTTGTCCGAAGGCTGCTTGGGTCACCTCCGACAACAGTCTTGTGTCGCACGCGAGCGGCGCCGGGCGGGGCACGAGCTCGACCACGGAGGATCTGACCTTGGGCGGCGGCGTGAAGGCCGCGGCAGGAATATCGAAAAGAATGCGGGTCTCACAGCGCCAATTGGACAAGACCGCGAGGCGCCCATAGGCGGCGCGTTCTGCCGGGCCCGCGACGATGCGCTCGGCCACTTCGCGTTGAAACATCAAAACGAGCCGGTCGAACCACGGCGGCCATGGCTCGGTTTGAAGCCACCGGACAAGAAGCGGAGTCGCGATGTGATAGGGCAGGTTGGCGCAAACGCGGGTGGGACTTTCGCTACCTATAAGCCCCGCAAAATCAGTCTCCAGCGCATCGCCTTCGATGACATCGAGCCGCCCCGGATAATGGTTGGCGATCCCGGCGAGTGCCGTAAGGCAGCGCCCGTCGCGCTCGACCGCGATGATTTTGCGCGCGCCTTCGGCGAGCAACGCCCGCGTGAGCCCGCCGGGGCCTGGGCCGATCTCGACAATGGTCGCATTGGTCAGCGGCGCGGCGGCGCGCGCGATGCGGCCGGTGAGATTGAGATCGAAAAGAAAATTTTGACCGAGGGATTTTTTTGCCAACAGCCCATGCGCGGCGGCGACCTCGCGCAGCGGCGGAAGGCCATCGAGCCGGCTAGCCGAGATGGGTCGCGGCCAGGATTTTCGCATTTTTGGGGTTATAGCGGAAAAAGGACCTCACGGTCATTTCCCGCGCGCTTGGCTGGCGCGCCGCGCCGCGCGAGCTTGCCGGCGAGACGCAAGGCGGCGACGAGGCTCGCCGGATCGGCTATTCCCGTGCCGGCGATGTCGAAGGCCGTGCCGTGATCCGGCGAGGTGCGGATCAAGGGCAGGCCCAAGGTCACATTGACGGCCCGCTCGAAGGCGACGGTTTTGACCGGAATCAATGCCTGATCGTGGTACATGGCGACGACGGCGTCATAGCTCTTGCGCGCGCTGGGACGGAACAGACTATCCGCCGCATGGGGTCCGCTCACCGCCACTCCGGCGGCCGCGAGACTGGCGAGAGCGGGCGCGATGACCTCGATCTCCTCGCGTCCCATGGTCCCGCCCTCGCCGGCATGAGGGTTGAGCCCGGTGAACGCCAAGCGCGGGTTTTTTATCCCAAAGCGCGAAGCGAGATCCCGCGCGGCAACGAAACCTGTCTCAACCAGGAGTTCCCGCGTCAATAGCGCCGGAACGCGCGCGAGCGGAACATGAATCGTTGCCGGAACGACGGCGAATTGGGGCGACCAGATCAGCATCACCGGCCGTGCGCGTTCGCCGAAATAGCGCTCCGCCAATTCGGCCAGAAACTCGGTATGGCCCGGATGGCGAAAACTTGCGCGATAGAAGAGTTCCTTGGCGATCGGATTGGTGACGATGGCCGAAGCCTCGCCGGCGCGGATGAGGCGCACGCAAGTTTCAATCGAGGCTATGGTTCCGGCGGCATCCCTCACATCCGGCGTGCCCGGCTTTCCGGCAACGGAATGGTTCAAGGCGTAAACCGGCAATGCGTGGCGAAACACCGGCGCGGCCTCGGCGCCGGCGACGATCTTGACGGGAACCTTGAGGTCCAAGTCCCGCGCGATTGCCGCGAGGCGATCAGGGTTGGCAACCGCCAGGAAAGGCGGCGCGTCTGGCTTATCATGCGTCATAAGCCAGGCTTTCAACGTGAGTTCGAGACCGATGCCCGAAGGATCGCCCTGCGTCAAAGCCAAGGGAAGAATGTTTGCCGACAGCGATCGCGCCATCGAGACCTCGCCGTCAATGTTGCACGATCACGGCTCTCGCGCGCAATTCCTTGAGACGCCGTTGGCCGTCGGCCGCGATATGCGCCGCTAGAATCTTTTGCGAGATCGCGGTCCGCGCCGCGCTATCGTCCTTGGCCGTGCCCTTGCCGCACACCGCGATCATTTCAAGTCCCTCGCTTGAGCGTTGCGGCGCCGTGAGATGGCCCGCCGGAGTTTTATCGAGCAATTGGCGGAGACCCTCGCTGATTTCGACCGACGTCTTGGTCAGGGGATCGCGAACCGTGACGTCGTTCATAGCGCGGACAAGGGGAAGGCCGCTATCGCAGTCGGTGAACCGTGCGCGCAATTGCTCGACCTCGCGGGCGCGCTCCGTCAAGGCCGCGACCGTCGCGGAGCGGGGGATCGCGAAAATAATTTGACGCACCGTATATGCGGTTCCGGAGGCCGCCTTGCCGCCCTGCTTGGTGAGCTCGGCGCGAACCTGTTCCTCGCTCGCCTCGATGCCCTTGTTCAAGGCTTGCACCAGGACATTAAAAGCAAGGTCGGCGCGGAAATGAGCTTTGAAGTGGTCTGGCGTCACCCCGGCGCGCTGAAGTGCCCCGACCAAGGCATCCGGGGCAAGTTTCATGTCCTGCGCGACCTTGACGATTTGTTGCGAAATGTCGCTGTCTCTCGGGTCGACGCCAAATTTGCCAGCCTCCTGGATTTCGAGACGATCCGTATAAAGGCTTTCGATCGCGGCGTCGCGCGTTGCCGGTTTGCGCAAAACGCGAAGCATCTTCATTCGCTCGTCGATATCGATGTTCGTGATCGGATCGCCGTTGATGCTGGCGACGATTTCCTGGGCGAAGGCGGGGCCGCCGGCGAGCGCCATGAAAGCGGCGATCGCGGCAATGACCACACAAAGACTTAAGCGGACATAAGCGACGCGCGCGCCACGGGGCCACCGCGCGTCGTTTCCTTTTTCCATATCTAGTTCTCTCCTTTTTCGGGCTTAAGCATGCCCTCTCCCGCCAGACCTGAGGCCGGGGTGCCGGCAAACAAGCAAGACATGACAAATCAATATTTCACACCGTCGAGCGCCGTCGTGTTGAGGAAGGTCCGGGTCACCTTGGTATCCCCCAGGGTGCGCAGTTGCAGTTGCAGCAACACGGTTCGGTTGCGGACCAAGGAGCCGCTCCCGTAGTCTTGATAAATCGAGCTGTAGTTGACCGAAAAGGTCGTGCACTCGTCCTGATAGCCGCCGCCCACCCCAAAGGCCGCGATCGCGAAAGGGCCTGGATTCGAGTTGCCAATCAAACTGGCGGGATAGAGATGGCGGCTCATGTCGAAGATGATGTTGCCTTGCGCGAAATAATTATCGCTGATCTTGTAGCGCGCGGAGAGGCCAAGACCTTCGCGGCGTACATCGTAACCGATGAGGGGTTGCGCCTGATAATTGGCGAATTGAATCGAACCGGTCAAGGCACCCAAATTATACGAAGCAATAAGATCGACACGCCGCGCCTGCAATGTATCGACGTCGAACCTAGCCTTGCCGATGAAAGAGAAAATGGAATTCGGCGCGATTGTAACGGCGCCTACATAATCGGAGCGTCTCGTGTCAAGTCCAGAACTTAATCCAACATTGGCGGCATCCGGCGTCGCGTAGGAGTTGGTGCCCGCCAGCTGATAGGACTGTCCCCCTATGATATTGGCATGGCCGCCGTTGTTGAAGTTCATGGTGAACTGGGCGCCGTAGTTCAACCTGGTACCGGTTTCGAACCGGTCGTAGCCAGAATATTTGCTCCAGTCGAACAAGGTAGAATCATCGAAAACGAGACTTTGGGCATCGAGGTTGACGAGAGAATGCGCTCCAATTTCTTGGTCCGGACGCGCGACAATTTGTACGATCGGCTCGAAGACCATCGACGCGAAACTTGTCTTGGCAAGGAACGGATAGCGGTAATCGAGTCCTATTCCCGGAATGAACTCGCCGAAAAAGCTCGTGTCCTTGTTGCCAACGAAATTCAGCTGCGATGCGTTGAAATAGGTCGAGACGCCATTGGCGGATGCAAACGTATAGGAATTTGCGGTGTTGATGTTGAGCCATTCGCCATTAAACCGGGCGAAGGCGAAAGGCGTGAAGACTTCGCCAATCGGATCGATGTATTTGCGCTTCCAGGACGCATCCACCGTGGCGCGCGTGTATTCGCCGCCGACGCCGCGCAAAAGGCAGTCGCCGGTCGCCGCCTGACCCGGAACATAAAGGCCTTTGGGGTTAGTGGGAGTTATGGTGCTGGTGCAAATGTCATAAAGACCAAAGGCATTGTCCAGAACTCGCGGCCCCACCGCCTCGAAGCTCGCCGCACTCGCCGAAAGACTGGTCAGATTGAAGTCGAGTTCGGCCTGCCCGCCAATGCCAAAAGACTTGGCGGGGTCGATGTCGAAGGTCTTGTTGTAGTCCCACACGGGATGCGCGAGTGGCTGCTGCGGCTGAAAGTCATGGCTCGACAGGCCCTCGAAATAATAGCCGCGCAGATCGAAATAGCCGCGATCGCCTTGGCCGGTGAGATAGACCGAGGATGTCGTTTCGCTGAAATAATTCCAAGAAAGCGTCTGACTCGGCACGTGATAGTCGTTGAGGTACCATTTGTCCGAGAGAAGCGTGAACTCCCAGCCGAACTTCCACTGATCGGCGATATAGAACTGGCCCTTGCTTTCGAACGAGCCACGCAAGGTCTGGTTGCCGGAGCCATACGGCGCCAGGGGAAAGACCGTCCGGTTTTGCTCCGAGATCCCGGTCGCCCGGATATAATATTCACCGCTTTCCAGCCGCTGGCGCCATTCCGCCTTGGCGAAAAAC
>JALZAY010000162.1 GCA_030948025.1 Pseudomonadota bacterium | reverse complement strand
GGGCCTCGCCGTAAAGACGATCGGCTGATTGTAAGCGGGATCATGCAGGGGCCGAAGGCGAGCGCAAATTTCCAGCTTCGTTTCCGCCCGAAGGGAAGATAGGAAACGAAGCGCGCGCGAGACCGGATGCCGTTGGCGAGATTCGCAAAGGAATATGGCCCGCACAAGACGATCTCCAATCGCTTTGCCCGCGGGAGCGAGCGGGGCATTTGGCAGACGATATTCGCGGCGGTCGCCGCTCCTTCCGGGCCGCCGGAACAAGCCGCGCTGGTGCGCCGCCATATCAAAATTCACCGTAGCGCCAGCGCCGCAAAAGCGAGGCCGAATTTCCGGTCAAGCGTTTTACCATGGGGTTTGGGTCCGAAGGAGTGCATCGAGGATGCCGAGGAGGGATCCATGCAGGCGACGAGGGGGGCTTTGTTTGGGCGTCCCCGCTCGACCCCAGATTTTGGTCATGCTGGCTGATGACGGGGTTCCAACGCGTTGGGTTGCCATGGTGAGGGCGTTAAATCGTCAAGCGCTCCGATCGCCAAAGGATTTGTGGTACTCCCACACCGTTGGGTCGTGGACCGAACCATTGTTTGGCTCAACCGCTGCCGAAGACTTGCCAAGGATTGGGATAACCTCAATCGCAAGGCGCTCGCGTTCCTACGCCTCGCCTCAGTTCGCCTCATGCTCCGAAAGCTTTGCAATCCAGTTTCATGTTTTCGGACAGACTCTTCGTAGTGACGGATAGAAACCTACATTTTTTTTCCAATAGCGGCTGTGCCGTGCCGTTCTGTCGCCACGCCCGCGTTGCAACTGTGGGTTTTCTTCTATTTCGGTTGACCGGCAAGGCAATTGCGGCGCCCCTGTCATGGGCCAAAACACGGATGCCGACAAGTGCCAGAACTGCCTGAAGTCGAAACCGTCCGCCGGGGACTTGAAGCCGCGATGGTCGGGGCGCGGCTCGCCGCGGTCGAGCAGCGGCGGCCGGATCTGCGGTTTCCGTTTCCGGAGCGTTTCGCCGAACGGCTCACTGGCCAACGCGTCGAGGCGCTCCGGCGGCGGGCAAAATATCTCATCGCCGATCTCGACGGCGCCGACGTCCTCGTCATGCACCTTGGCATGTCAGGATCTTTCCGCATCGAACAAGCCTGCGGGCCAATCCCCGGTGCGGGCGCGAAAAATTTCCTGCACGATCATGTCATGTTCGACCTCTCGACCGGCGCGCGTATCGTGTACAACGATCCGCGCCGCTTCGGCTTCATGCAGTTGATCCCGCGCCGGGAATTCGCCGCGCATCCGCTTTTCAAGAAGATTGGAATAGAACCGCTCGGCGACGAATTCGACGGCGCGGCTCTGGCCAGTCTTTTTGCGGGGAAGACAATTTCGCTTAAAGCCGCGCTCCTCGATCAGGCCTTGATTGCCGGTCTTGGCAATATTTATGTGTGCGAGGCTTCGCATCGCGCCGGCCTTTCGCCGCGCCGCGCCGCCGCGAGCCTCGCACGCAACGATGGCAGGCCAAGCGTGCGGGCAACGCGCCTGGCCCGCGTCATTCGCGAGGTTCTGAACGAGGCGATGGCGGCGGGGGGGTCGTCGTTGCGCGATCATCGACAGACCGATGGCGCGCTCGGCTATTTCCAGCATAGTTTTCGTGTTTACGGCCGCGCCGGTCAGCCCTGCGTGCAGTGCGGCGGCCTAGTGCGGCGGATCACCCAAGCGGGCCGCGCCACGTTTTATTGCGGCGGTTGCCAAAGGTAACGCCAAGCCTCAGACATGCGCGACCTTGGCCGGAATGGCCCCGGGGGAACCGAGCACCATGACCCGCGTGCCAATCGGCGTTTTCTGGTAGAGATCCATCGCGTCCTGGTTGATCATGCGAATGCAGCCCGAGGATTGGCTCAACCCAATGGTCCAGGGCTCATTGGTGCCATGGATGCGAAAATACGTATCCTTGTCGCCCTGCCAAAGATACATGGCGCGGGCGCCGAGCGGGTTGGCGGGGCCGCCGTGCATGCCAACCCCGCTTTGCAACTCGACCATCACTTTCTTGAGGTCCGGCCTGCGGTCGATCATTTCCTTGGGCGGATACCAGTCCGGCCATTCCTGCTTGCTCTTGATCCTTGCCTCCCCCGCCCAGGCAAATCCTTCGCGGCCCACTCCGACGCCATAGCGGGTTGCCCTGCCACCGTCTTCGACATGGTAGAGATAGTGATTCGCGGGATCGATCACGATCGTGCCCGGCGCTTCGTTGGTCGCATAGTTGACATTCTTGCGCAAAAACGCCGAATCGACCTGCGACAATTTGACGGCGGGGACGGTGAAAGGGTCGTCTTTGATCTCCGCATAGATCGAGCTGTATTGCGGCTCAACCGCATCCGCCATGGCAGGGTTCGCGGGCGAAGGCGGCGGCGAGGCGGCGTTTAGCGAGGGATTGGGGTTCGTGCTAGCGCATCCAGCAAGGCAGGTTGCAGCGGAAACGGACGCTCCGGCGATGACCGAGCGGCGGGTGAGAAAAAACATCTTAGACCCGAATCAAAAGTGAGGTAGCAGGATTTCTACTTTGTAAAGCAGAAACAAGCGCCGCGATATGACGGATATGTCACGGTCACCGGTTTTCTTTGGCCGGATTTGGGCGAAAGGTTTTCCCTGGCCTAGTGGAAACCCTTCGGGGGCCGCCTTGGAATAAAAATTTTGTGGGACGGTACTTGCGGTGGGTATATCGAGATATATCTGTTTGAGATATATCTTAGCTAGCACTGGAGGAGTTTCCCATGCGTTTCCACCGTTATTCACACTGTTGCGCGCAAGGCGAAGGTGCAACCGGGGGCGGCGGCCGCGAGCGTCGGCATTTCGGCCTCTTCGGCGTCCGCCGCCGTTTCTTCGGCCAGGGCGACGTCCGCCTGATCATCCTAAAACTGATCAGCGAAAAGCCCTCGCACGGCTATGAAATCATCAAGGCGATCGAGGATCGCCTTGGCGGCGCCTATTCGCCCAGTCCGGGAATCGTCTATCCGGCCTTGACGCTGTTGGAGGAACAAGGGCTAATCCGTGTCGAGACGACTGACGGGCCGCGCAAACTCTACGCGATCACGCCGGAAGGCGAGACTGAGCTCGAACGCAACCGCGCGATGACCGAGGAAATTTTTGCCCGCATCGCGGCGATCAACGCCCGCCATGGCGGCGGCCCGGCGCCGCAAATCGTTCGCGCGATGGAGAATCTTAAACTCGCCTTGCGGCTGCGCCTTTCGCAAGGCCCGCTCGCTGCGGAGCAGGTTGCAAGGATCGCGAACCTCCTCGACGAAGCCGCCAAAAGCGTGGAGGGGAGCTAGCGTGGGGCGGATTTGAGCTAGGGACCGGTGAAGCTAGTAGTGAATTTCTGTTTTGCGGCTTCAGCACTGGACATCACGGCGCAGGATAGGTGACCTTCTCATTGGTGTGAATCAAAATATTCACTACGAGGCGCGATTTAACGTAATGGCGCTTATGCGACCTCGGGACGCGCTATTGCTCAAAAGCTCGTGGGCTCCCACGTAACCGCTGTCTGGACGGTGGCTTGGGGCAACAAAGATGGATACGTTTCCGGTATGGTCAATGTCTTCAATTAAAGATTTTTTCTGTTTGTACTCGCTATCTGGGGAGCCTTTCTCTCCACCTATAATTGGTGGCAAGCTGTAAAGAAAGAACGTCGCGAAATCGGGGTTAGTGTGTCAGTGGAACCGCCTATACCTGACGATAATAGATTTGAGGAACCTTTTGCAAAAATCGAGGCGACAAACATTGGTCGCCGTGCAGTTACGGTGAAAACACTAGCATTCGAGCTTCCGACCGGCAGTCGCATATATGCGCCGTCCCCCAATGATTTCGTTTCTACGGTCCTATCGGGCACGGTGCTTCCCGCATCTTTGTTCGATGGTCAATCCGCCCATTTATGCATGTCTTATCTGTATATCGCTTGCGCGTTAAAGCAATACAAAATTCGTGGAACAATAAAGCTGACGCCAGTATGCGAGGATTCTGTGGGTAGGGTTTATAAGGGTAAATCATTGGATGTTGATCCCGATAAACTGGAATTCCTGCGATGACATAGTTGTATTAGCAGAATACTTAGAAAATAACTTGAAAACATCTCAATGAATCACATATTCTTTCTACTTCTTTCTACGAATTTTTGCTCACAGTTAGCTAATGCAACAGTGCACCCGTCGTTTTTATATTGTGTGGCTCCATGCTTAATTCAAAATATCCAGTATATACATGTACAAGATGCGGGGAAACAAAATCTTCAACTAGAGAAAATTTTTCCACAAGAAATGGTAAGCCAAGATTACCGTGTCGTGCTTGTAAAAGGAAATATGACAATGAACATGCGTCAAATAATAGAGAATTTGCACGTGCAAGAGCTAGGAAACGCAAGGAAATTAATGAAAATATTGGATATGCAAATGAGCATCATAAATACAGGGAATCTCTACTAAATGCTCAACAGGAGAAATGCTATTTTTGTGATTCACATATTACAATTTACACGATAGAAGTTGATCACTTAATACCAGTCACTAGAGGCGGGACTAACGATTATAATAATCTCGCTGGTTGCTGCTCGTTTTGCAATAAGGAAAAACATAATAAAACAGAAGATGAATACCGTCTTTGGCGAAAGAATACGTATAAGAACTTCAGATGATTTTCAGTGAAATCAATCAAACTACGACTTTCAATAAATCACCGAATCTGATCAGCCCCCTACGCCGTTGATAGGCTATCCTCTCCGCCGACGAGCCCATCAACGGGAAACGACCTTGCCGAGAACGGGGGCCGTCCACCCCATCGAGAATTTTGCTCGAAAGTCACCCATTTGAAAACACTGTTGTTTCTCCGTGCAGAAAGCAGGTGCAATATAAGGTGCATTAGCGTGCGGCAGCTAGTCCGCTCCGGGTAACAAGCCCAAATTCAAACATGAGACTCGGCCGTGAACCCGCAATACCTGCCTTTTCTGATGGTCAAATGGCAAAGCCCTTTCCAATGAGGCTTACCGGCGGTAGCACTCTCCACCATTCGAGATTCTAGCGTCATGACCGCTTCTCCGGAACAACGCATTCTCCTCGTCATCGGCGGCGGCATTGCGGCGTATAAAACGCTCGATCTTATCCGGCGTCTGCGCGAGCGTGGGTTTTTTGTGCGGGCGGTGATGACCGGGGCAGCGCAGCGATTTGTGACGAAGCTCGCGGTCGAAAGCTTGACCGGAAACCGGGTCTTCGACGATCTCTTCGCGCTGACCGAAGACTCAGGCATGGGCCATATCGAACTTTCCCGCGACGCCGACCTTCTTGTCGTCGCCCCCGCGACGGCGGATATTCTCGCCAAGATGGCGCATGGCCTTGCGGGCGATCTCGCCTCGACCCTGCTTCTCGCCACCGACAAAAAAATCCTCGTCGCGCCCGCAATGAATTTGCGCATGTGGCTGCATCCGGCGACCCAGCGCAACGCCGCCATCTTGCAAAAGGATGGGGTGGTTTTTGTTGGTCCCGAAGACGGCGGCATGGCATGTGGCGAATATGGTCCCGGCCGGATGAGCGAGCCGCTCACGATTCTGGGCGCGATCGAGAAAGTTTTGACGACCGGCACGCGCATCGCATTGCCCGCGGACTTTTCCGGCAATCAAGAGGCCAGGGGCGTTCTCGCCGGGCGGCGCGTGCTGGTGACCTCGGGGCCGACGCACGAGCCAATCGACCCGGTGCGCTACATCGCCAACCGCTCGTCGGGCAAGCAGGGCCACTCGATCGCCGCCGCCGCCGCGGCCGCCGGCGCCGATGTCGCGCTTGTGTCGGGGCCGGTTGCGCTGGCCGATCCTTTGGGCGTCAGGACCATTCATGTCGAAACCGCGCGGGACATGTTGAGGCAAGTCGAGGCGGCGCTGCCCGCCGACATTTTTATCGGCGTCGCGGCGGTCGCCGATTGGCGGGTGGCCGAGACCGCCCCCGCGAAGATCAAAAAAGACCCGAAACAGACCGCTGGTCTGACGCTCGTCGAAAATCCGGATATTCTCGCGGCGATTGGGCGGCGTTTGAAGGGCCGCCCCGCTCTGGTCGTTGGCTTCGCGGCCGAAAGTGAAAAGCTTGAAGAAAACGCGCAAGCCAAACTCACGGCCAAAAACTGCGATATGGTTGTCGCCAATGAGGTGAGCGGAGCTTCCGGCGTGTTCGGCGGCGAGAACAATAAAGTGTTGATTTTGACCAAAAAGGGCAAGGAGTCCTGGCCCTGGTTGACCAAGCAGGAGGTGGCGCGCCGCCTCGTTGCCCGGCTGGCCGCGATGCTTGCGGAAACCGGCCGATGAACACGCCAACCGTCAGGGTCGGATTGAAACGCTTGCCGCATGGCGAAGGCTTGCCCTTGCCCGCCTATCAGACTCCGGGAGCCGCGGGAATCGATCTTCTCGCCGCCCTGCCGCGCGACACGAAAATCGTGCTCGAACCGGGTGGCAGGTATCTGGTTCAGACCGGCATGGCGCTCGATATCCCGCAAAATTACGAGGCCCAGGTGCGGCCCAGATCCGGGCTTGCGCGCGACCACGGCGTTACCGTTTTGAACGCGCCGGGAACGATTGATTCCGATTATCGCGGCGAGGTCGGGGTGCTGTTGATTAATCTCGGCGACGAACCCTTCGAGATCGTCAGGGGTGCCCGGATCGCCCAGCTCGTCGTCGCGCCGCTGGCAAGGGCGGTGCTCGTCGAAACCGGGGAATTGACCGCGACGGCGCGGGCAAGCGATGGGTTTGGATCAACGGGGCAAATGGCCGGCCAGGAGGATCGACAGTGATCCTCCTCTCCCGCCGCGGCCATCTCGCTCTCGCCGCGGTCGTCGATATAGCAATCCATGCGCGGCCGCTCCCGATCGCCGCAAAGGTTCTGGCGGTACGGCTCGAACTGCCACCGCGCCACCTTGAGGGCTTGCTGCAAAGCCTTGTTCACGCCAATATTCTGAAAGGTGTGCGCGGTCCGCGCGGCGGCTATGAATTGGCCCGGGAGCGCCGCCGGATCACCGCGGCTTCGGTTTTGCGCGCGGTATCGAGCGAGAACGGAGGCGACGAGGCGTCGCACTGCCGGCTTGTCAAGCAGTTGGTCGCGCCAATTGTCGAAGCGGCGGGCAAGGCCTTTCTGGATGAGCTTGAAACCATCACCATCGACGATATTTGCCGCCGCGCGGAAGATTTGAAGCTGGGCGACGAAAAAAACTTGGGCGCCGACTTCACGATCTGATCCGTCCGGCACCCGCAAGCGGAACGCGTCTCCCGAAGGCCAAGCCTCCGCCGC
The DNA here is from genome assembly GCA_030948025.1 of Pseudomonadota bacterium. GTDB lineage: Bacteria > Pseudomonadota > Alphaproteobacteria > Rhizobiales > Beijerinckiaceae > Methylocapsa. The sequence goes on along the minus strand of JALZAY010000162.1, from coordinate 932 downwards.
CAGGAATCAATGCAAGCTTACCATTTCGAGTTCTTGGCTCATCGCGTTGGCCACCGCGGCATCGCGCGAATCGGTGACGATTATCGGCGTGCCATCGGCGGCAAGCAGGGCAAAGAGCTGGAGGCCGGGCTGGATCGCGGGCGCCGCCGGGAAAAGCCGGCTCACGTCCTCCGAACGGATAGGTTTCAGATAGGCAACACGGCCACCGCCGAGGCTCGCCAGCTGTTCATTGGTAAGCAAGGGCTCAGGATTGTTCGTGTTCAACATCAAAGCATCTCCTCACATAGCGGTCTCCCGGAGACCCGCCGCACCGCGAACTATCCCCCACTCCCTCTTGCGTAAGCCCGTTGCTCTTAACGCGAGCTCGGGGCAGGCAATAAGGAACGATCACGCCACATTTCACGAAGCCTTGCGGCCTTCGTGACGGAATCCTCGATGGCATCCCACGGCTGTTCGCCAATCATCGAGATATGGAGATAGCCGTTTTTCTTTCAAGGGCTTTTGTGGCGATGGATGCCGCCGGTCATGGGAAGGCGCGGCTTCCAATGATCCAAGGGATGCGGGCTCCGCCGCGCTGGCATGGAGGACAAACACCTAGCTTGCAGGCTGAACGTCTGCTGCTTTCACAACTCGCCAACGACGGTGTGGCTGATCTGGTGGCCGAGCTTGGCCAGTTCGGCCGCCAGCCGGCTCGGGCAAGCGCGGAACCCCGCGGGAGCCGGCCAAAGACGGCGTTGACATATTGTCTGAAATAACCAAGCTTCTTCCACGTCCGTTCACGAATGAATCGACCGCTTCGCCCGGGCCGTCGCCTAGCCCCCAGGAAATTTGCATGACGTCGCAAAATCGAGCTGGGTTGGATGAAGAGGGCCGGCGGCTCCTCGACGAAATGGTTCAAAACCGCCTTGACGCCCAGGCAGCCGGTGCCACGA
>JALZAY010000330.1 GCA_030948025.1 Pseudomonadota bacterium | reverse complement strand
GAAAGCCCATTCGCCGGGCGATCCGATCGGCCGGCGCCAAGCTGTTCTTTCTTCCCAAATATTCGCCCGATCTAAACCTGATCGAACAAGTCTTCGCCAAGCTGAAGCACCTCTTACGCAAAGCGGCAGCACGCACCGTCGAAGCCGTCATCGCGCCATCGGCCAGCTGCTCGGAACCTACACCTCTCAAGAATGCGCCAATTACTTCGCAAACGCAGGCTATGGACGAACCTGAAAGCATCCCGCTCTAGCTATCCTGGTTGTTTTTTTCCTCCAGTTGGGCCTTGAGCACAAGCAGTTTCGCAAAAGGCGAGTCCGGGTCCGGCGGCCGTTCACTGGGCTTCTTCTCCCTGGCGCCAAAACGTCCTTCCCTGCGCTCGGCCGTGCCGCCGCGGTTCTGCTCTCCCGCCTGCTTCCGGCCGCGCTGGCCTCCGAAGCGCGGCCGCGGTTCGCCTTCCCCCTGCTCGCCGCCGTCCTTGCGGCGATCTTGGAGAGCGTTTTGCCGGGAGCCGGTTTGCACGTCCGCAAGCGCCGCCTTTCCGGCCCCCTCGCCACCCGGTGATTCCGCGGCCCCGTCGTGAGGAATGGCCGGTTGTGCGGTTGTTTCCGGCGTGGCGTTATCGCAAGCCCCGGCGGGCGCTCCTTCGCGCCGCTCGAAATGTCTTTTGTGCATCCGCGTCTCGGGCCTGCGCGCACGATGCTGCTGCCGGTGCGGCCGCCAGATTTCGATCAATGGCGCTTCGACCGGCAGCGGCTCCGGGGAACTTTTTGCCCCACCCGCCTCCGCCGCGCCGGTTTCGCTCGTCTCGACCCCGCTTGCGCCCGCCGGCCTCGCGTTCGGGAGCGCGGCTGGGCACGGCGGGTCTGAAGTGACGGTGTCCGGAATTGCGTCCTGCCCGGGAACGGCGACGCCCGCCGGTTCGACCTGTTGCCCCGTGCAAGCGCGCGGTTCCGCCGGTAGCTCCTTGGCTTGTGTATCTGGGCCAGCGTCCAAACCGCACTCTGGTGTTGGCTCAAGTCCGGCTCCGCGCGGCGCAAGCAGTCCGGCAGCGGCGAGCAAAGCCACGGTGATCGCCGGACCTTTGCGGTGTTCAGGCACATAGCTAAGCGCGCGAAGGATCGAGGCGAAGCTCTCGCCAGAACAGCCGACAAGCGAGGTCATCGCGACCGTGACAACGAAGCCATCGCCATCGGCCGCGCCGGGCGGCGGATCGCCCGGACTGACGCCGGGCCGATAGCTCACCGCCGGACGAATCAAATCGGCGAGGCGCTCCAAAATATCGACGCGCACCGCGCGATCCTCGCAAACGCGGAACCCGGCCGCCCGGTACAAATTCCGTTGAATATCCTTGCCGGCGGCCAAGGAGGTGCGGCCGGAAGCGGCGAGATGAAGGACGTCGTCGAGGCCTTTGACCGCGTCACCGCCGCCATGCTTCAAGGCATAAAGCTGCGCTGCGAGAGCGCGCGGGGCGGGCTTGATCAAATTCGGCAGATAGAGATGGTAGGCGCCGAAGCGGACGCCGAATTTCCGCAACGCGGCTCGGGCGTCCTGGGAAAGGCTCTTCACCTCGTCGGCCACGCGCGCGCGATCGAGAACGCCGAGGGATTCGGCGGCGTGGAACGCAATGCCGCGCGCGATACCATCGAGCCCCTCGCCTTTTTCGAGATCGCCAAGCGGCCCGAGAAGCTTTGCGACATGCTGGGCAAGCCAAACATCGAGCCGCCGCTGGACCATTGCGAGCGCCTGGCCGGTCAATTGTTCGTCCGCCAGAATCGACACCCGCGGTTCGAGCACATGCGCGCCCGCGCAGATCTTGCCGATAGGCTCGCCGAGCCAGCGGATGATTCCGTCATTGGCAAGGATGAAAGCTTCGTCGACGGCCTCGCTCACCCGTCCCGCGCGGCCCTCGATTTCGCTCGCCAAGGCCTTTTGCGCGGCGGCGTTCAGAGCCTTCGCGGCTTCGCCCGCCGCCTCCGGGTCGGCCGTGAAGCAAAAACCATTGAGCTGGCCGACGTGCTGGCCCTCGACCAACACATCACCGCTCGGGGTGACCTCGGCCTCCAACATGGCGTTCTCCCTTAGGCGGCGCATGAGAACGCTCGTCCTGCGGTCAACGAACCTTTGGGCGAGACGTTCATGCAAGGCGTCCGACAATCTGTCCTCTAC
>JALZAY010000161.1 GCA_030948025.1 Pseudomonadota bacterium | reverse complement strand
TGCCCGGTATGTGAAGGCAAAAAGGTCTGCGACTGTCCACAATGTAAGGGAACAGGAAAGGAAGGAAGCAGCGAATGTAAACATTGCGGTGGAACTGGAAAGGGAACGTGCAACCATTGCAAAGGAAGCGGACAAGTCTAAAGTTTTGGGCTTCGCGCGCCGCTAAGTCCAAAAGCGTACAACTCCGAAAAAATATTGGGTTGTGAACTCGCTCGAAGTCAGCGCTGCCCAGCATTTCCAGGGCGTGGCCACGACAGAGGTCACGTAAATGGTCTCCTGTGTTGTTAAACTTATTCATTGGCGCTCCATTTCTTGCCTCGCGCGGGGTCCGTGAAGTGGCGGGTCACGCTCTAGATCCTTTTGCCGGGCCACGAACCAATCCCGAAGATGGGTTCTAGCTTCACGCTCTATGCCGGTCGATAGAGGGCGCCAAGCGCCATGGATCGTTCGGTCCTGACGAGTGCTCGCTCCACCAGATCCTCGATGTGAGCGCGCACCGATGCGGCGGCCGCGTTGGTAAGCGCCGGGTCGAGGCCTTCGTAGACATTGGCGACGATCGCGGGAATTGTGGAGTCTCCGGCCTCGATGCGGGAGAGATGACCGCCACTTCGCCGGTGCCGACAACATAAGTGCAGGAGGGGTTCGGGGTTGCGCCATTTCGCGTTGGTGAAGCACAACCGGATTCAAATCTCTACGACAGAAAACGCGGCGAGATGAGCCAAAGGAGGAACGAAATGCTCGATCACACCGGAATTGCGGTTGCCGATTTCAATCGGTCCAAGGCTTTCTATGAACGGGCGCTTTCGCCGCTCTCGATCGTTCTTGTGATGGAGGTAACGGCGGAGCAGTCGGGCGGCGGTGCCCATGCCGGCTTCGGCACGGGAGGTAAACCGTTACTCTGGATTGGCGATGGCGGCCGCCTGGCCGGTCAGGTCCATATCGCTTTCACCGCGCGGTCGCGCGCCGAGGTTGACGCTTTCCATCGCGCGGGCCTCGAGGCCGGAGGAAAAAACAATGGCGCGCCTGGGCTTCGTCCACACTACCACGCCAACTACTATGGCGCGTTCATCCTCGATCCGGACGGCAACAACATCGAAGCCGTCTGTCACGAGCCAGTGTGACGGCCGTCCCAAAGCGATTAGGCCGCGCCGGTTCGGCGAACGAGATGCACGCCCTGGCAACGCGAGGGTCTGGCCAAGATGGCAAAAAGGTGTTAAAAATACGCTTAAAGAGTGTTGCGCGGTCAGGCGCGACGATATTCGAAGCAACATTTTCAAGTAGATTTTGCTAGCTGTGGGAGAAGCAGCGCCATGAGCAATAACGGTGTGGAACAAATCGTCATCCGTCATCTTTCCGGCTCCAAGGCCGATCAGATCGAACATATTTCTCTTGCCGGTTTGAACGAAATAACCATCGGCCGCGACCCCAGATCGAATATAGCGTTCAACTCGTCGCGGGACGATATTGTCAGCCGCCGCCATGCCGTGATCCGCGTGGTTCGCGGCGATCAAATCTCGTTCCGTCTCGCCGATCTCGGCAGCAACAACGGGACTTTTCTCAATGGCAGACAGATCCAGGGGGAGGAGGAGCTCCTGCCCGAGGATTCGATCGCACTGGGCAAGAACGGGCTGAAGTTCGTTTTCGATGTGCAACCACGGCCGCCCTATTTGGTGGCGCGCACGCGGGTCATCGATATTAGCGAAGCCGCGGCGACGCGCGTCATCGAGTCCGCCGGGATCGCGGCTCGGGACGCCGGTTTGGCGAGCGAGATGAGCATTCGGAAGTTCGAGCAACCGCCGAAGGCGGGCGACGGTGTGGAACAAATCGTCATCCGTCATCTTTCCGGCTCCAAGGCCAATCAGATCGAACATATTTCTATTGCCGGTGTGAACGAAATAACCATCGGCCGCGATCCCAGGTCGAATATAGCGTTCGACTCGTCGCGCGACGATATTGTCAGCCGCCGGCATGCCGTGATCCGCGTGGTGCGCGGCGATCAAATCTCGTTCCGTCTCGCCGATCTCGGCAGCAACAACGGGACTTTTCTTAATGGCAGACAGATCAAGGAGGAGGAGGAGCTCCTGCCCGAGGATTCGATCGCACTGGGCAAGAATGGGCTGAAGTTCGTTTTCGATGTGCAACCCCGGCCGTCCTATTTGGTGGCGCGCACGCGGGTCATCGACATTAGCGACGCCGCGGCGACGCGCGTCATCGAGACCGCCGGGATCGCGGCTCGGGACGCCGTTTTAGCGAGCGAGATGAGCATTCAGAAGTTCGAGCAACCGCCGAAGTTGGGCGTCGGCAAGGAAACCGTGATCCACCTGCTCGGCGAAGAGCGCCGGGCGACGAGCCGCGTCTGGATTTCCTCGCTCGCGGGATTCGCCGCTTTCGTGGCGTTGGGCGGCGGCGCCATTTACTGGAAGCAGGTTCACGACAAGACTGCGCAGCAAGCGGAAATGAGGAACGAGATCGCCGAAGGACAAGCCAGCATCGCGTCGAAAGTGACCAGCATCGAGTCGAAAGTGACCGAACAGCAGGCCGATCTCGTGAGGAAGACCGCGGAAGACCGCAGGAAGACGGAGGAAGACCGCCCGTTGAGCGCGCAGGACATCTTCGAGCGATTCGGCAACGCCACGGCCAAGATCGACCGGGCATGGCGTCTTTATGACCAAAAAACCGGCAAGCCCGTCTTCCATCAAACGATGATAGCTGACATCGGCAAAGGAAAGAACAAGGAGAGCCTCTTATACCCCGCCTATGTGCGATTGCCGGGTGACAGGGGCATCGTCCGCTGGCTCACGCTGGAAGACGACGACCGGACCAATATCCCAATTGGTGGAGAGGCCTCGGGCACCGGATTCGTGGTCGACGAACAAGGCTTCATGCTGACCAACAAACATGTCGCGGCGGCATGGAACCTCGCCTTCGGAGCAGAAGACCCGGCCGTCTACCGTTACGGGTACGGTTGGCTCTACGAATATAATGGCGGCCCTCGCGCCAAGGATCGCAGGTTGAGAACGCCGACCCGGATCGACCTGAGCGATCAAGATTTCGGTTCCCTGATGGATTGGGTTCCATCGTCGGGAGGCTATGTCTTTTTGAGGGGCTTCGCTCATGTTGGTGGCCCTGGTAACACTCCCGACGCGCGCTCAGGGGACACTAAGACGTTTTTTGGGCGAAACGATAAGCTCGAAGTACGCTTCGCGAACAGCCGCATGAGTGCCAACGCGGCCGTTGAGCGTGTTTCCATGGAAAGCGACGCGGCTCTCATCAAGGTCGACTCGCCAATACAACTCAAGAAACTGGACATAGCCGCCGACGACACCGTGACCGTCGGCGAACCGGTGATCGCTCTCGGATATCCATCGGTGGCCAGGGAGACGAAAGCAATTAGTACCACCATCGCAAATGGCCGGATTAGGCAAAATATGGATGTCGTGCCGATTCCCTTCGTGAGCGAGGGAATTGTCGCGCTGGTCAGCCCCGCCGTCAGGACCGAGAACGGGGTCACCGTCACCGGCGAGATGGGCGATGTCATCCAAATGAGCATTAATTCGACCGGCGCCGGGAACAGCGGCGGTCCCGTTTTTAACAAAGCGGGGAAAGTCATCGGCCTTTTTACCTATGGCATAAGTCGCGGCGGCGCGAACTCATCCGGAGCCATCCCGATCAAATACGGCCGGGATCTCCTGCGGGCGCAGCAACCTTAACGAGGAAGGCGCCCAGTCATGGCGCTCGCGTCCGCAAATACCCATGGGTTCGAGATCGCCGGCGCGATGCTGACCGATGTTGGCCGTGTCCGGAGCTCGAACGAGGATTCCGTCGCCTTCGTCATTCCAACCAGGAACGATCCCGCCGCGAGCCGGGGGTGTTTGCTGCTCCTCGCCGACGGAATGGGAGGGCACGCGGCGGGCGAGGTCGCGAGCGCGCTCGCGGTCGAGGCCGTGCGGCGGGTTTATTTTTCGCTTCAAGAACCGGTTCCGGAGTCTCTGATGATCGCGTTCGAGACCGCCAATCGCGCCATCCTCGAACACGGCAAGACTCACCCCGATTGCAGGGGCATGGGCACGACATGTACGGCGCTCGCCGTTCAGGATGGGCAGGTTTGGCTTGGCCATGTCGGCGATTGCCGCGCTTATCTCTTGCGCGGCGGCAAATTGACTCAACTGAGCGACGACCAGACTGTCCATGCGCAAATGATCCGCGAGGGCCTGATGACCGAGGAAGAATCCAAGACCAGCGGAGGCGGGAATGTCGTCTTGCAGGCGCTTGGCACGGGTGCGGATGTTGTTCCAGTCGTCTGGGAAAAAGGGGTTCCCCTGCTCGAGGGCGACACTCTCGTTCTTTGTTCGGACGGACTCTGGAACATGGTGGACGATGCGGCCATAGAGGAGATCGCCGCGCGAGCGGCGCCACAGGAAGCTTGTCAAAATCTTGTCGGCGCGGCGCTCGAAGCGGGCGGATACGACAATGTGTCGGTCGGCATATTTGCCGTGCGCCCGCCTGCCGGCCCCCGGGCCGAGCCGCAGACGACTACCCGCCGCATCGACATCGCTGGCTTGGCGGCACCGGAGGCCGCCGCGACACGGACGATCACATTGCCGGAGGATCCGCCATGAGCCCGCCCCGGACGATAGGCCAATACCAGATTACCGAGCGGCTCGCCACCGGGGGCGCCGGCGAAGTATACGCGGGAATCGACACAAAAGTCGGCCGCGAAGTGGCGATCAAATTCTTGCGCCCGGAGGCCGCGAGCGACCCAAGCTATGTCGACCGCTTTCTCGCCGAGGCGAAGAGTCTGGGCAGTCTCAACCATCCCAATATCGCGACTCTCTATGCCCTGCCGCAAGAGGATGATCACGTCTGCATGATCATGGAGCTCGTCCGGGGCCGAACCGTCGAGCAACTCATTCAGGATCGGCACTGTCCGCTCTGGATACGGGAGAGTCTCGCCATTGTCGCCCAGGTCGCCGACGGATTATCCTATGCCCACGAGCAGGGCGTAATCCATCGCGACATCAAGCCTTCGAATTTGATGATCACCGAGTCCGGCCGCGTCAAGATCATGGATTTCGGGATCGCGCGGGTGCGCGGGAGCGATCGCATGACCCGCGTGGGCAGCGCGGTCGGAACGCCTCTCTATATGTCGCCCGAACAATGCCGTGGTCTGGAGGGCGACGAGCGCAGCGATATCTATTCGCTTGCAATCGTGCTCTACGAGCTTTTGGCCGGCGCGCCTCCGTTCAATGGTGCGACCGATTTCGAGCTGACCAAGGCACATCTCGGCACGCCGCCGCCACCGCTCATTCCACGTATCGCGGGCGTCGAGCCGGCGCTCGAATCCGCCATCATGACCGCTTTGTCCAAGCGGCCCGAGCAACGTTTTCCTTCGATGCGGTCCTTCAGCGACGCGACCGGCGCCACCGCATTGCGCGGCGACGCGACCGGGACCATCCACACTTATATCCGCTCCAGCCAAGGGCAGGCGGCCGCGCGTGAACCGCCGAAACGCGCGCCTTTGCACACTGCCGCGGTTGCTTTGATGCGAAGCCGGGCGGCGGCGATCGGGCGCCGGTTCAGAGGGCTTCATCCCGCCGTTCAAGGGCTTTCGGTTGGGGTATTGGCGATGGCGATCGTCGCCGCGGTTCTGTTGCGTTCGGAACTTGGCCCGACAACCAGCGATTCCAAGCCCGGCCCATCGCAGTCCCTTAATCACCTCCCGGATGGCCAAGAGGGGGCAGCGACGTCCCCGTCTATGGACAATGGTCCCATCGGTCAGCAATCACAGACGGCGCCGACGGGGGCCACGGCGGCCACGGCGGACAAGGGGCCGCCGGCACCACCTCGTAACGGTGCGTTCCCGTTGGGTTATGTCCCGTCAGACATCCCTAAGCAACCACAGCCCGTCGAACAAAATCGTCCGCCACAAAAGGAGGCGTCCAAGAATCAAGAAGGGAACAAACCGACATTGGATGCGGCCAACGGTCCAGCCCGCGCCTACGACGAGGGTCTTAAATATCTGCATGGCGACTCCGGCTTTCCTCAAGACCCCGCGAAGGCGAACGAGCTTATCTATCGCGCGGCGGACGGAGGCTACGCTCCGGCCATGACGAAGCTTGGCGAGATGTATTACGTAGGCGCGGGAATCCGCAAGGATGCGAACCGCGCCCGCAAATGGTTCGAGCACGCCGCGGCTGCCGGGAACGGCGAAGCGATGTATAATCTCGGCGAGATGTGCCGGAATAGCGAGGCCCGATTGCGCCGCCAGGACGCCAAGTACTGGTGTCAAAAGGCCTTGGACGCGGACTATCCGCTGGCCAAGCAATGCCTTGAGGACATCGGCGAGAAAGGCGGCGATTGAACAAGGCGCTTCCTTAGCCCATTACGACGGATTGGGCCGAAAGGCCGTTCGACCGCAGGGTTTTTAGAGGGGCGCGATGGGCGCATGGCCGCCACCGCCCCCATGGTGTCCGCCACCATGATGCCGATGCCCGCCGCCGTGATGGCGATGGCCATACCGATAAGAATAATGCCGCCGGTGATAGCGGCCGTGGTGCCTGTGATAGTGGCGGTGGTGACGGTAGCCGCCGCCACCTAGACTGAGATGGAAGGGAAATAAATTGAGGGATTGCGCCGGGGTTGACAGAGCATCGAAAAAGGCGACGGCGGCAAGCAGGGATAAGCCGAACAAGAACGATTTGCGCGAAACTGCGGGGCCTTTTGTCTCTCCGTTCATGCCAGTTCTTCCGTCGCGCGCCGCCATTCAACCTCTCCGTCAAATTCGTCCTAAATCTCTCAACAATATCCCATGCCGCCGCTTGCTTTGCAATATCTCCTGACTCGAAGCGTCGGCACGCGCGATTTGGTTGCATGCAGTCGAACTAGTTATACTCGTCCGGCGAAGGCGGGACTGGCAAAACAGGCACGCCCTCCTCGATCAAGGCACGCGCGTCGCCGATACTCGCCAGGCCATGGATCGGGCGCTCGGGGACGAGGCGTTTGTGAATCTTGCGCGCTTCCTCGGCAAAGCGCGAGCCGACATCGTCGGCCTCCGCAAAAATGCGTCTACGAAAAGCGTCGATCATTGCCCGCGATTTCAGGTCGTGCCGATCGAGAAGCGCGACCTTGGTTTGCGACTGAGCTTGCGCCGGAGGTTTGGCGCGCTCCGCGTTGCCCCGGCTCGCGATCGCCGGCGCCATGATGGCTTTTGTCACCTCCGTCGCCTGGCAATGCGGGCAAAGGACGAGGCCAGACTTGACCTGTGTGTCGAAAGCCTCGCTGCTCTGGAACCAGCTCTGGAATTCATGGCCGCGCGCGCAAAGCAAGGCGAATTTGATCATTGCGCGGATCCGGCCACAAGCCAATCGAGCTTGCCATCGCGGTCAAGTTCATGCAGCTCGTCGCAGTCGCCGATATGAATATCGTCGAAAAAGATTTGCGGAACGGTCATACGGCCATGCGCCCTTGCCGTCATGTCCATGCGCGTCCGCGGGTCGCCATCCACCGCGATCTCGGTGAAAGCGAGGTTCTTCTTGCGAAACAAGTCCTTGGCCCGGCGGCAATAGGGGCAGGCGGCCGTTGTATAGACGGTGATTTGCGGCATCGCGTCACCCTTTCACGAAATCTTTATATGGGAGACACGGCCGAAGCCACAACCGGCGTCATACCTGGCGGAAGGGGCGCGGCAAGCGCCGCGTCAGCCTTACGCTGCTTCCTGGATAGCTCGGGAATTTCCGCTTCTCAAACGTCGACAATGGGAAATCCGAACATATATCTGGGGCGCCATGCAACGCCGCTGCGCCGATGGCGCAGCGGAGACGGAGGGGCGAGTGGAGACGAGAGGAGCTAGGGTTAAGACCTGATTAACCATGTTATGATTCAAGAGGTTGGCAACCGGTATGGGAGGCTAACCGATGGAATCGCATTGTTTTGGTTCAACGATGAGCAATGGGCGAAGATCGCGCCGCATTTGCCGACAAACCAGCCGGGGCCTCTACGCAAAGACGACCGGTTGATTTTGAGCGGGATCATGCAGGTGCTGAAGATCGGCTGCCGCTGGGCCGACTGCCCGAAGGCATATGGCCCCCGCAACACAATCTACAATCGCTTTGCCCGCTGGAGCGAGCGGGGCATTTGGCAGAGGATATTCGAGGCGGGCGCCGCTCCTTCCGGGCCGCAAAATCCACGCGATCGTCGATGAATTTCTCCGCCCGTGGGTATTGATCCTCACGCCGGGCAACACCGCCGACTGTGTCATGGCGCAAGAATGATCCCTGGCATCAAGCAACTTCTGGCCGACAAAGGTTATGACACGGATGCGTTTCGCGCCTTCCTCAAACAGCAGAAAATACGGCCCGTCATCCCGGGCAAATCCAACCGCAAGAAGCGTATCCG
>JALZAY010000160.1 GCA_030948025.1 Pseudomonadota bacterium | reverse complement strand
TCCGGGCGGCCAGTCCATTTTCGGCGCCATCGAACAGACGGTCGAACCTTATGCAAGACCCCATGCCTGAACCTTGCCTCTTCGGCTATTGGCGATCGAGCGCGGCCTACCGCGTGCGAATCGCCCTGAACCTCAAGCGGATTACCGCGAGGCAAGTCGCCGTGGACCTGCAAGTGGGAGAGCAGAAGGGCGAGGAACATCGCGCGCGAAACCCCGCTGGCGTCGTGCCGGTGTGGCGCGACGCGGATGGGTTTACGCTAGCTCAATCGCTTGCCATTATCGAGTATCTTGACGAAATTTATCCCGATCCGCCCTTGCTGCCGGGCGATCCCAGGCAGAAGGCGCTTTGCCGCGAGATCGCCAACACGATCGCCTGCGACATCCATCCGCTCGGCAATTTGCGGGTGCTTGAAAAACTCGCGGCGGATTATGGCGCCGGCGTGGACACCCGTGAGGCCTGGAAACGGCACTGGATCGGAACCGGAACCGGGTTCGGCGCGATCGAAGCGCGCCTCGCCGCGATCGCCGGGCGCCACGCCGTGGGAGACCAGATTACCCTGGCCGACATTTGCCTTGTGCCCCAGGTTTATAACGCGCGCCGGTTCGGCCTCGATTTGGCGCCCTTTCCGCGCATCGTCGCGGCCGACGCGGCGGCCCGCGAGCAGGCTGCCTTCGCGGCGGCGGCGCCCGAAGCTCAGCCCGATGCGCCATAGCGGCTTTGGCCGCATCGCGCGGGCACCCGCGTTTTCCGTCGCGTGCAGGCGCCAGGCGCCCGACCGGCAGAAAAAAGAAGCCGGTTTTGATGAGGCAATACGCGACGCTTGTTGCGATGCCGGAAACGCCCTGACCGCCACAGCCGACGTCATCGCCTCAATCGGAACGAGAGAATGGGCCCAGGTTAGAAGTTGCGGCGGTTGGTATTATGTTACGCAATGATAATGCGGTTTATTGAGCCGTCATTGTCTTGTCATGTAGGGAAAATAGCCTATGTTCTTATGATTGTTCACTCTCAGGGAGGAGTAACGTAAATGGCACAGTCACCGAAGCATCCGGCGGGCGAGCATCACCACGTCGCCGCCGCTCACCACCACGCCGCCGCGCATCACCACCATCAGGCGGCCCATCATCACGAACGGGGCGAGCACAAAGAGGCGAAGGAGCACGCGGCCGCGGCTCTCGACCATAGCGAGCTTGCCCACAAACATACCACGACTGCCCATGGTCATTCTCACAAATGACGACGGAAAGAGGGGATTTATAGAGGTCGCGCCGAAGGGCGCGTAACCTCCGGAGCGCTTGCCGAAGGGGCCGATCTGATCCTGGTCGCGGGCGCCGGTCTCGTCGCTTCAATGGATCGCCGCCTTCTCGCGCTTTGCGCGCGCCGCGCCTCCGCAACGCTCAGGATCCCGCCGCCCTTGCGCGAGGAAACCCGGCGTCCATCGCGCACCCCGCCGCGCCTTCATCGCGATGCCGTCCGATCCCCCGGTTCACCACCTGACGGTGCACGCCGGCGCGGCAGCGTGCCGGCGCCGCGCTCGGCCAAGGTTACATTGCACCGCGTCTTGATCACGTGGGCCAAATCCACCCGGCGCCGGCGCACCACGCCATCCATTGCACGGTCTGGGCCTTTGCGTACCAGCTCCGCTACGGCCGCCTGCCGATGTGAAGCGAGCCGAGGTTTAGGTTCAGAAGCTATGCGGTTGCCAAGCCCGGCGACGCCTTCGGCCCCCCGCCGACCCTTTCTGCCCCGGCTGCCCGCTCATTGCAAAAAGCGCCCGCTTCAGGCCTTAAACATGGCCGCGTTAACGATGTTTCCAAATGCGTCAAGCCGGCCAGTTTGAATCCTAGCGTTCCGGTTGTAAAGTAACCTTTGGTTAACGGTTCCGCCGGGGCGGCTCCTGTGTGTATTCGCGCAAAGTCTTGTCCCCTCGCGAGAGAGTTTGTAAGAGGCATTCGATGGCGAGTTCCAACAAAGCACAAGATCCCGCAGCGGCGGCGCTTTTGGCCATTGAAGAGGCGTTGAATCTCGGCGCCGCCGGCCAAAGCGCTGGTCCGGCCGAAGCAAATCCCATCGCCACAACCAGCGCAGACAAGGCGAAGGAGCGCTTGTTTGGCGAGCGCGAAGCCGCAACGCCGCGCCCCGGCCCTTCGAGGCCGCCGCGTGATGCCGCGCGGACGCCGGAGCCAAGGCCGGCGGCGATCGACGAGGATCGATTATTCGGTCCGGCGCACGCGAACTCCGCCGCGCCAGGTGTGGAAATTCAAGCCCCGGAGCGCTCCGGCGGGGCCGTGCCGTCGATGCAACCGGCCAACGACGATCGCCAATCCGCCGGCGAGATTCTCCGCGCGTTTCAGAGCGGTTCCAATCGGGTTCCAGCAGTCTTTGTCGCGGCATGCTCGGGTTTATGGGTTATCCTCACCCTTGGCTACTTTATTGCCAACCGCGCGGTCCTTTTCAATCTCCGGGCTGAGTCTCTGTTGCCGCAAGCCACACTTTATCTAATGACCATCTTGGGACCCGTCATCGTCTTTTTGGTGACGGCGGCATTGCTTCGCCGGGTTCAGGAGATGCGGCTTGCCGCCCGTTCGATGACCGAAGTCGCGGTCCGCCTGGCCGAGCCCGAAACCATCGCCGCCGGGCAAATGGTCACGCTTTCCCAAGCAATCCGCCGCGAGGTAGCGTCAATGGGGGACGGCATCGAACGCGCGCTCGCAAGAGCGAGCGAACTCGAAACTCTAGTCAGGTCCGAAGTCTCCAATCTGGAACGATCCTACTCGGACAATGAGCGCCGCGTCCATTCCTTGGTCGACGAATTAGCCTCCGAGCGGGAATCCATTCTGACCAATGCCGATCGTGTGCGGGGCGCGATCGCCCTGGCGCACGATAACCTTTCCCGCGATCTCGCTGGGGCCTCTTCGCGTTTCGCGGAAAGTGTTGGCGAAGCCGCCGGCCGTGTCACCGCCTCGCTTAACTCCAAAGGCGAGGAAATCAAAACGGCGCTCGGCCGCGGCCGGGACGATCTCGTCGATCAATTATCGTCGCATGGGAATGATCTCGTCACGCGGCTGACCCAAACTGGGCAGGACGCCACGACCAGTCTCGCGGCGGCGAGCGATGGCATCGCGCGGACGCTTGCCGATCGCTTGGCGGAAATGGATGACAGATTTAAGACCGCCAGGGAGACTCTCGCCGCCGATTTGGAAATTCGCGGCGATGCCGTCGCGCAACGGGTCGACGCCACCGGCGCGCGGATTGCCGACACTATCTTTTCACGCGGCGAAAATCTCGCGGTGCGCTTGGCCGAGACCAGCGATCGTTTGCATGATGTCGTCGCGGTGCAAGGCAATACGCTGCACGATAATTTGGCCGGGATGAGCGAACGCATCGCGGGCCTTATCTCGGACCGCACCGCCGAAGCGCGACATTCATTCGAACATGTGACGCAGACTCTTGCATCGCTATTTGATGAAAGTCAGGCAAGACTTAACACGCAATTCGAGCAGCATGGCGGCGAACTTCATCGACGCTTCGCCACGACCGCCGATGCGACGGCAGCCGCGCTGACGAGCCATACCGAAGCGTTGCACGAGCGGGTCGCCACGACGGTCGCGGACACGCTTGACGCGTTGACGAGCCATTCCCAGCACTTACATGACCATTTGGCGTCCACGGCGCGCGACACGGTCGGGACTTTCACCAGCCATACAGGTACGCTGAACGAACGTCTGGCCGCGACGCTAAACGAAACCTTTACGGCCTTGACGGATCACTCCGAGCAGATGAGCGAACGTTTGGAATCGACGGCGCGGACCACGGTTGCCGTGCTCGCCAGCCAAACCGGAGCGCTGCATGAGCGGCTCGCCGCGACGAGCGCCGAGACTCTTGGCGCGCTGTCAAACCATTGGGAGGAGATGGGCGGACGCCTGGAAGCGACCGCGCAGCGACTCACCAGCCATACCGAAGCACTCCACGCCCGCCTGAAGGCGACCGTCGGCGAAACCCTTGACACCTTGTCGGACCATTCGGACGCGATGAGCGAGCGGCTCGAAACAACCGCGCAAAGTTCGGTGACGGCATTTACGAACCAGACCGAAGAGCTTCACGCCCGCCTGAACTCGACGGTTGGCGAAACCCTTGGCGCGTTGTCGCGCCATTCGGATGCGATGAGCGAGCGGCTCGAAACAACCGCGCAACGTTCGGTGACGGCATTTACGAACCAGACCGAAGCGCTCCACGCCCGCCTGAACGCGACCGTCGGCGAGACGCTCGGGGCGTTGTCGAAGCATTCGGACGCGATGAGCGAGCCGCTCGAAACAACCGCGCAACGTTCGGTGACGGCATTTACGAACCAGACCGAAGTGTTCCACGCCCGCCTGAATGCGATGGTCGGCGAAACCCTTGACGCGCTTGCGAGCCATGCCCGCGAGATTGGCACCCGCCTGGAATCGGGAGTGACCCATTCGGCGGCAGTCCTTGCCAGCCATACCGAAACAGTGCAATCGCGATTGGCTGCGACCGTCGGCGAGACGCTCGGGGCCTTGACCGGATATTCCGAACAAATAAGCGAGCGGTTGGAGGCGTCTGCGCAGCACTTCGCCGCGGCTTATGCAAACCACGCCGAAGCCCTGCACGAGCGGCTCGCCGCCACGCGCGATGAAACGTTTGGCGCCCTCACCAGCCACGCGGATGAGATGAGCGAACATTTGGCGGCGGCCGCGCGTGGAGCCGTCGCGGCTTTCGCGGATCACACGGGAGCGCTGCGCGAGAATTTCGAGCTGACCGCGCAACAGGCGATCGCTTCGATCGGCTATCAAGCCAACGATCTCAACGATCGCTTCGCGGAAACCGCGAACGAGGCGATCAATGCGATCGCGACCCATGGCGACCGGGTCAACGAAGCGCTCGCCGGCCGGCTCTTGATGTTCGAGGAAACCGTTATCGGACAAGGCGGGGCAATCGCCAGCAGCATCGACGAGCATGCCGAACGGTTTACCGCGACTCTTGCCGATCGCCTGGGTTCGATCGAAACCACGCTGACGTTGCAAGGGGGCGACCTAAACGACAAGCTTGGCCTGCGTGCACAGGAGGCCGCCGCGGCGCTGGAGGCGCATATCGAAGCCTTCGAATGGCGAACCGCGGTCAAGGTCGAGGAGGTAGGCGAGGCGCTCGAGAAGCTCATTTCCCGCGTCGATCAAGGACTCGATTCACGCGCGCAATTGCTCAGCGAGACTTTGACAGGCAGAGCCGTCGAAATAGCGAGAGCGCTTGGCGAAGGCGGCGGCGATGTGATCCAGGCGCTCGATGAAAAGGCTCAGGAAATCAACACGACCATGACGGCTCGCGCGGCCGCCATCGCCGAGACGCTGGACGGCGGGGTCGCGCACTTCGAGGAACGCGTCGTCGGCCGTCTTGTGGCGGTTGCCGGAGACCTCGACGCGACGGGCCGCGCGGTCGCCGAAACGCTTACGTCGAGGACGCGAGAGATCGATCAAACGCTCGGTCTTCATGCCGGCAACATCAACGCGGCGCTGGATCGCGAAGCAGGTTACCTTGGGCAAGTGCTCGCGGGGCGCGCCGAGGAAATCCGCGACATTATTGCGCAGGCGGTCAAGGATCTCGACACAACCCTAGCCGGGCGCGCCGGGGAGATCGGCGAAGGTCTCGCCCAGCGGATCAATGAAATTAGCATGGCCTTGGCGGGCCGCCTTGGCGAACTCGAAGGCGCGCTCGGGGAGCGCGGTCAAGCGCTACAGCGAGCATTGGCGGCCCGTGCGGGCGATTTGCGCGAACTCTTCGATACCCGCGGCGAGCAATTGGTCGAGACTCTGTCCGCTCGCGGCAACCAGATTGCCCAGGAGATGACAAGCGTCGGCGAAATCGTCACCCAAACGATCGAGGGCCGTGGAACCGCCATCGTGCAGCACCTCGGAGAGAAGCAACACGAACTCGCGGCGGCGATCGAGCGCTCGACGGCGGATTTGCGCGCGGCGATCGAAACCGGCGCCGTCGCGTCGATTGGAACCCTCGTCGATACCAATGAAAAATTGCGGACCGGGATGACCGAGGTAATCAATCGCCTCGTCAACAGCAGCGCGGGATTGCAAAGGGCGATCAGCGCGACCGGCGCCGATTTCGCGGCGGCGGAGCATTCCCTGAGCGAACGCATGGACTATTTCCGCTCCATATTCACCAACGTCGCCGGAGAGATCAATCAACTCAACCGATCCACGCGGGCCGCGCTCGACGAAGCAAGCAGCCTTGCCGAAACGATCGCACGCCACAAAAAGAGCTTGGCAAGTTCCGCGGGCGATCTCTCCCGCGAGCAAGGCGACCTCGATCAAATGCTCACGGCGCGGCGCGACTCCCTTGAATCGCTTGTCAACAGCATCAAGGTGCGCCGCGAAGACTTGGAAGGCCTGATGCATTCCTTCGCGGAGCGTATCGAGGACTCGTTTGAAAAAGCCGCGACGCGCGCGCGTGACATCGGCGCCTTCCTGGCCGAATCCTCGCAATCCACCGGCGGAATGATCGACCTTCAATTCGCCGGCATTCGCGCCAATATAGAGCAGGAACGCGAGAGCACGGCGACGGCGATGCGCGCTGCCTGCGAGCAAGCCAATGCGCAGGTCGCAGGCATTTTCGGGCAAACCACGGAGCGTTTCCAATCCGCGGCGGCGGAGCTGCGCGATATGTCGCGCGAGATCCAGCGCGAACTCGAAGCGACCCGCGAAGCCTTGCGCCGTGGCGCCGCCGATTTGCCGCAGGAGACGGCGCAGCAGGCGGCTGCCATGCGGCGTGCCGTCGCCGATCAGATCAAGGCGCTCGAGGCGCTGAGCGAAATCGTGACTCGCTCCGGCCGCGCTTACGACGTTTCTCAGCCGGTTCCGGTCAGTGTCGAACGCGCCGCCCAGCCGGTGCCGCCCCGGCGCGTCGAACCCGCGCGCGCGGCCGAACCACCGCGCGCTCCGGAGCCCCCTCGCCCGGAAGCGCAGAGGCCGCGCTCCGCTGCCCGGCCGGCGAATGCTAAAACTTCCGAACGCGGCGGCGGCTGGATCTCGGATCTTCTCGCCCGCGCGGACAGCGAGGAACCTCCAGTTTCCCCCGATGCCCCCGCCAACCCCCCCCAATCGGCGCAACGGCTGGAAGCGATTTCTCTCGATGTCGCGCGGATGATCGATCATGCCGCCGCCGCCGCCGCCTGGGACCGCTATCGCCGCGGCGAAACCAATGCCTTCTCGCCGCGGATCTACGTCGGCCGCGGGGCCCAGACGTTCGACGAAATTCGCAAGCGCTACCGGGCCGACCTGGAGTTTCGCGCCACGGTCGATCGTTACGTCCAGGAGTTCGAACGGCTCCTGGCCGAACTCGGCCAAGACGAGGCAAGCGAAGCCGTCGCCAGGACATATCTTTTGTCGGAGACCGGCAAGGTTTACACCTTGCTCGCCCATGCGGCGGGCAAACTGAACTGAATCGCGCGTGCGCGTCCCGATCAAATGGACTCACTTGATCGCTAAGGACGCAGCTCAAAATCGAAAGAGTTGGCGCATGTCCTGATCGTCGAGGAACTTTTTTAGGGACATGCTCTAGCTGGCAAAATCCGCTGCGATGTCCGCTTTCGCGGCGGAACTCCGGCTTTTTCGGTTTCGACTTCTCCCGGTGTCCCGGAGTGCAGTGCCAGCCGGCCTGTAAGCCGGGTTTTGTATGGCGCGCGGTTTCGCGCGCGCGATGGCCATTCCTCTGGGACGGCCGTTGCCGGCCGCCTCGAGCAACCAACCCGGGCAACGATCCGGAGACGGATCCAAGGATTCCTCATCCGAGAAACGCCTTGCGTCGCCCCTATTCGGTTTTGCTCCCGGTGGGGCTTGCCATGCCGCTCATGTTGCCATGCGCGCGGTGCGCTCTTACCGCACCGTTTCACCCTTGCCTTGCGGCGGTTTGTTTTCTGTGGCGCTTTCCCTGGGGTTGCCCCCGCCGGACGTTATCCGGCACCGTGTCTCCGTGGAGCCCGGACTTTCCTCCACTGCGAAAGCGGCGGCCATCCGGCCGGCTGGCCCGATCCACATAGGCGCCCTGGGTCATTTCGTCAATTGTCGAATTGGCAAGGCGCGCGTGCTACAAATGCCGCGCTGGGATAAATTCCCACCCAAGAATCAATTTCTGGCTTGACCCGGCGCACCGGCTAGGGTGTCTGAATGGGCTGGCGATTGGCGCAGGAAACGCTAGGAAGAGGCATGCGGAAGATTTTCCCTTTGACGATACTGATCATCTCGTCCATCACGCTTGCGGGCTGCGGCTATACGCCGGAACAACGTGGCGTAAGTGGCGCGGCTCTTGGCGGCGCGACCGGCGCGGCAATCGGCGCGGCCACCGGTGGCGGGGTCGGCGCGGCTCTCGCGGGC
>JALZAY010000329.1 GCA_030948025.1 Pseudomonadota bacterium | reverse complement strand
GCGGCGAAATCACCGACCACTCGACATCCGTCAAATCAAAACGAGCCATTCCAACCTCCATGATCTGAAGGTTGAATCATTCTCTTGCCGATTCGGGAATCCCCTTTATGAGATCATGACCTAGTCCGGTGTGGAACATTCCGTCGTTTACGCCCGGTGTATTGTCAATGGCTGGTGACGGACAAGACCATGCGGCGGCGGCTTGGGCATCCCGTGTGACAGCCTCGATCCGGTGAGCGAAACTTACACCGGAGATGCCTTCCGGCAAACCGGCTAAGCCATCGAGGCGCCGCAGCCGCCCTCGTGGAATTGCACCAAAAGATTGATCGATCTTACAAGTTGAAGGAGGGGCCGCTGTCTTCGGCCTTGTAAGGTTTTTGGCCCCAATCGTACCTTGGTACGATCCAAACCGCCGGGAATGAGCCCCGGCTTGTGGGTTTGCCCGGATCCCGCCAGCGACCGGCGCCTATCGGGACGTAAAGGGCGTCATTGGTTTTTGATTAGCTGGACACCGTCGGCTTGCATCCGCTTTGCACGGATGCCCGAACAAGCTCGTGGCCCCGGCGTGGGGATTCGTTTATGGTCGGGCTGGACGCAGGGCCGCCTGCTGGAAGTCCCTAAACCGCACGAGGGTTTCGCGATCTGGAGACGGCAATGAGCACGGTCCATAATTTTACCGCCACGACACTGGAAGGGCGGAAAAAGCCGCTTTCCGATTTCTCGGGACAGGTCGCCTTGTGGTAAACACCGCGAGCAAATGTGGCTTTACGCCGCAGTACGAAGGGCTCGAGGCGCTTTATCGCGTATATTATGCCCAAGGCTTTGCGGTTCTAGGCTTTCCGTGTCTGGTCGATCGAAAAGGCGGGGTAGCGGCTCGCTTCGCCCCGCCGGCGCCACTCAAGGAACTCGAAGAGGTAATCGAGAAGCTGCTTTAACACGCGTGCCGCCCGGCGGGTTGCCGCCCGCGAAATTAGAAAGGCGAACACAAGCGAGCATCGTTTGATGTGCCCGCGAAGGAGGCGGTTTCATGCCCTTGCGGCTCGATACGCGGAGCCCGGATTTCGGGGCCTCGTTCAACGCGCTTCTTGCGATGAAACGGGAAGTGGCGGAGGACGTCGACCAAGCCGTTCAGGCGATTATCGCGGGCGTCGTCGCGCATGGCGATGCCGCACTTATCGGCTATTCGAGGAAATTCGATCGCGTCGATCTGGAGAAGCTGGGTTTGCGTGTGGGCGGGGCCGACATCGATGCGGCATTTGCCTGCTGTCCCTCTGAGGCGCTCGATGCGCTGCATTTCGCGCATGCCCGGATCATTGCTTTTCATGAGCGGCAAGTGCCGCAAGATCTCCGATTTACCGATCCGCTCGGCGTCGAACTCGGCTGGCGCTGGCGCCCCATCGAGGCGGCCGGGCTCTATGTTCCGGGCGGCACCGCGAGCTATCCGTCTTCGGTTTTGATGAACGCGGTGCCGGCCAAGGTTGCCGGCGTTGGCCGCATTGTCATGGCCGTCCCGGCCCCGGAGGGGCGGATCAATCCGCTTGTTTTGGCGGCGGCCAAGCTCGCCGGCGTCGATGAAATTTACCGGGTTGGGGGGGCGCAAGCGATCGCGGCGCTGGCTTATGGAACTCAGACGATCGCCCCGGTCGCCAAGATCGCCGGTCCTGGCAACGCTTATGTGGCCGCGGCCAAGCGGAGGGTTTTCGGCACCGTTGGCATCGACATGATCGCCGGGCCTTCCGAGGTCTTGATCATTGCCGGCGATGCCGCGGATCCCGAATGGATCGCCGCCGATCTCCTCGCGCAGGCCGAGCACGATGCCGCCGCGCAGTCGATTCTGATCACCGATGACGCGAGCCACGCCGGCGCGGTTGAGGCCGCCGTCGCGCGGCAGTTGCGTGCTCTCCCGCGCAACAAAATCGCGGCGGCGAGCTGGCGCGATTTTGGCGCGATTATCCTTGTCGCCGATCTTGAGGAAAGCATCGCGCTCGCCGATCGCCTGGCTCCGGAGCACCTCGAGATCATGACCGCGAACGCCGAGGCGCTCGGTCAACGGATCCGCAATGCCGGTGCTATTTTTCTAGGAGTTTATACGCCCGAGGCCATCGGCGATTATGTAGGCGGTTCGAACCATGTGTTGCCGACCGCGCGTTCGGCCCGGTTTTCTTCTGGCTTGAGCGTTCTCGATTTCTTGAAAAGAACCTCGATTTTAAAGTGCGGCGCGGCCAGTCTCGCAAGGC